>NZ_AYWR01000017.1:0-116428 GCF_000502935.1 Mesorhizobium sp. LNHC221B00
GCCGCGAGACCGAGATCGGTGACCAGCCCGCGCAGGAGGTCGAGCAGGCGGGCCTGGACCGAAACATCGAGGCCACCGGTTGGCTCGTCCATGAACACCAGCCGTGGTCCCGTGACGAGATTGCGGGCGATCTGCAAGCGCTGGCGCATGCCGCCGGAAAAGGCGCGGGGCTCGTCGTCGATGCGGTCTTGCTCGATCTCGACGCGCGACAGCCAGTCGACGGCGGTGGCGCGGATCTTGCCATAGTGGCGGTCGCCGACCGCCATCAATCGTTCGCCGACATTGGCGCCGGCAGACACCGTCATGCGCAGGCCATCGGCGGGGTTCTGATGGACGAAGCCCCAGTCGGTGCGCATCAGGAAGCGGCGCTCGGCCTCGCTCATGCGGTAGAGCTCGCGGAACTGGCCGTCACGCATGCGGTAGCTGGCGGTGCCCGATGAAGGCAGCAATCGCGTCGACAGGCAGTTGAGCAGCGTCGTCTTGCCGGAGCCGGATTCGCCGACCACAGCCAGGACCTCGCCCGGCCAGAGGTCGAACGAAACATTGTCGCAGCCGACGCGCGAGCCGTAGAATTTGGAGAGCGCCGAGACGCGCAGCAGTGGTTCGTCGGTCATTGCGCCGGCTCCAATTTTTCCGAGACGGAATGGGTTTCCGGAGCAAGGTGGCCGCGATGGCCGTCGGCCCGCCGCTTCTCGCAATAATCGGTGTCGGAGCAGACGAACATGTGGCCGCCATGGTCGTCGAGAATGACCTCGTCGAGATAGACATTCTCGGCCGCGCACAGCGCGCAGGGCTGGTCGAAGGTCTGGACTTCGAATGGATGATCCTCGAAGTCCAGGCTGACGACCTCGGTGAACGGCGGCACCGCGTAGATACGCTTCTCGCGGCCGGCGCCGAACAGCTGCAGGGCCGGCGAGCGGTGCATCTTGGGATTGTCGAATTTCGGCGTCGGCGACGGGTCCATCACGTAGCGGCCCTCGACCTTGACCGGATAGGCATAGGTGGTGGCGATGCGGCCGTGCTTGGCGATGTCCTCGTAGAGCTTCACATGCATGAGCCCGTATTCCTCCAGCGCATGCATCTTGCGTGTTTCAGTCTCGCGCGGTTCGAGGAAGCGCAGCGGTTCGGGGATCGGCACCTGATAGACCAGCACCTGGCCCGCCGTCAGTGGATGCTCGGGGATGCGGTGGCGGGTCTGGATGATGGTGGCGCTGGCGGTATCGGTCGTGACGGCGACATTGGCGACCTTCTTGAAGAAGGCGCGGATCGAGACCGCGTTGGTGGTGTCGTCGGCGCCCTGGTCGATGACCTTCAGGACATCGTCGGGGCCGATAATCGAGGCGGTGACCTGGACGCCCCCTGTGCCCCAGCCATAGGGCATCGGCATTTCGCGCGAGGCGAACGGCACCTGGTAGCCGGGGATGGCGATGCCCTTGAGGATCGCTCGGCGGATCATCCTTTTGGTCTGTTCGTCGAGATAGGCGAAGTTATAGGTGGCGATGTCGGTCGATTGCGTCGTCATTCCGCCGCCTCCTTCTTCTCGTCCTTCGTCATCGGATTTTCGCGGGCCTCATACTCGGCGCGCATGCGGCGCACGAGGTCGAGTTCGGCCTGGAAGTCGACATAGTGCGGCAGCTTCAGATGCTCGACGAAGCCGGTCGCCTGGACATTGTCGGAATGCGAGATGACGAATTCCTCGTCCTGGGCGGCGGCAACGACGTCCTCGCCCAGTTCCGAGGCGCGCAGCGCGCGGTCGCAGAGCGCCATCGCCATCGCCTTGCGCTCGCTCTGGCCGAAGACGAGACCGTAGCCGCGGGTGAACTGCGGCGGCGCCTTGGCCGAGCCCTTGAACTGGTTGACCATCTGGCATTCGGTGACGCGCACGCTGCCGAGCGGCACCGCGAAAGGCAGTTCGGGCACGTCGAGCTCCAGCTCGACCTCGCCGATGCGGATTTCGCCGACAAAGGGGTGGTTGCGGGCATAGCCGCGCTGGGTGGAATAGCCGAGCGCCAGCAGGAAGCCCTCATCGCCGCGCGACAGCGCCTGTAGGCGGATGTCGCGCGCCATCGGGAATTCCAGCGGCTCACGGGTGATGTCGCCGGGGACATGGTCCTGCGGCATCTCGCCATCCGGCTCGATCAGGCCTTCGCGGGCGAGGATCGCCGAGACGCGCGGCATCGCCTGCGCTTCCGTCTCGCGCTGCAAGGTCGCGGCGACCTCGGCGCCGGCGGCAAGCTCGGGATCGAGCAGCCGGTGGGTGTAGTCGAAGGTGGGTCCAAGCAACTGGCCGCCGGGCAGGTCCTTGTAGGTTGCCGACACGCGCCGCTCGACCCGCATGGCGCCGGTGTCGATCGGCTTCGAGTAGCCGAAGCGCGGCAGTGTGGTGCGATAGGCGCGCACCAGGAAGATCGCCTCGATCATGTCGCCGCGCGCCTGGACGATGGCGAGCGCGGCGAGTTCGCGGTCGTAGAGCGAACCCTCGCTCATCACCCGGTCGACGCCGAGCGCCAACTGCTCGACGATCTGGTCTAGGCGAAGCGCGGGCACCGAACGGTCGCCGCGCCGACGATCGGCAAGCAAGCTGTGGGCATTGGCAATTGCGGCCTCGCCGCCTTTTACCGCGACATACATCCTAGGCCTCCATCGTCTTGATGCGCGTCGTGCGCGGCAGGCAGGCCACGCCTTCCGATGTGGCGAGGATGATGTCGACGCCGCGTGGAAAGCGCTGATTGTTTTGCTTCCACTGCTCGACAAAATGGCGCGGCATCTGCGCCGGCGCGATGGTTGCACTGGTTTCGATGCCCGGCCCACCAAGCAACAGCGGGGTCCCTGACACGAGATCGCCGACCTGCAGGATTAGCGTGGTCGAACGGTCGGGATAGTCCTGCGTTCCCTGCGAAAAGCCGTCGATCGCCATCATCTCGGCGGGCGTGGCGATGAAGGCGAAATGCGCATCGGCTGGCGTGTTGGCCAGCGGCGCGCCGGTGTGGAAGCCGAGCCAGGAGCCGATCGCGGCGGAGGCGTGCAGGGCGGGATCGAGCCAGAGCGGCGTGTCGTTATCGCAGAGCGTCAGCGCGATGGCGCCGGCTGTTGCCGAGAGCGGTGCCGGCGGGCGGGCCAGGACCGGCAAGGGCTGCACGCTGCCCGGCCGCGCCATGGCGTCCATGATCGCGCGGAACACCGCTTGGGCGTTGAAAACCGGATCGGCGAAACCGCCTTCGATCGATTGCGCTGCGATCTCCATCAATCTTCTCCGCGAACCATGGTGAAGAAATCCACCTTTGTTGCCGCCGTCTCGGCGCGGCGTTTCTCCTGGGCGGTGGCCAAGGCGGATTGCAGAGGCGCAATCAGCCGGGTCTCGACCTCGGCGCGGCGGGCAGGGTCCTGCCACAGCGCGTCGGCTATTGCCGCCAGCTTGGCCTTTTGCTTGTCGCGGCCAAGCGCGTAGCAATGGCCAACCTGTCCCGACGGCAGGCGGACGGTGGCACGGGTGACCGTTGCCTCACCGACATTGAAGGGCGCGCCGCCACCGCCGATGCGGCCGCGCAACGTCACCAGCCCGGTCTCGGGGCCACGCAGCAATTCAGCCTCCGAAGGCAGCCCGGCCTCGTTCCAGAGCCGGACGATGTCATCACCGCTGGATTGCGCCAGCGTTGCCATGGCGGCTTTGCGCCCCGCCTGGTCGCGGGCTTCCTGTCCTCGCATCAGCAGCATTCCTCTTTGGTAAATTTGTCTATTGATATAGACAACCATACAAATTATACATATTACCTAACGCGAGTCCATGACGGGTGCGTGACAAGTCATGAAGGCTGGGGCGACAGAAGCTGGGTGGGGCAAGTCATGATTGGGCAGATGGCGGCTGACGGCATCGAGCGGCGCAGCGGCGTTTCGCTGTGGCGGCAGATCGCCGACAAGATCCTGCACGCGATCGCCATCGGCGATTTCGCCGAGAATACGGCTCTGCCGCCGGAGGTGGCGCTGGCCGAGCGCTATGGCGTCAACCGCCACACAGTGCGCAGCGCCATATCAGCCCTCGTCCAGGAAGGGGTGCTGCGGGCCGAGCAGGGGCGCGGCACCTTCGTGCTGTCGCGCAAGCGGCTGTCCTATCCGATCGGCGCGCGCACCCGCTTCTCGACAGGCCTGCAAGGGCAGACGTCGGAGCGGCACACCGTGCTGCTGGCTTCCTCGGTCGAGCCGGCCAGCCAGCGCGTCGCCGAGGGTCTTGGCTTGGCCAGGGACGCCGAGGTGATAAGGCTGGAGACGCGCGGCGAAGCAGATGGCCGGCCGGTGTCGCGCGCGGCCAGCTGGTTCGATGCCAGGCGCTTTGCCGGCATCGACAAGGCCATGGCGCAAACCGGCTCGATCACCGCGTCGCTGATGCGTTTCGGCATTGACGATTATCTCCGGCAATCGACCGTGCTGTCGGCGCGCCACGCCGATGCGGGCGACCTTGCCGATCTCGGCCTGCAGCCGGGTGCCATCGTGCTGGTCACGGTCGCCGTCAACGTCACGCCTGACGGCCAGCCGATCCAGTTTTCCGAGACGCGTTTCTCGGCCGAGCGGGTGGAGCTTAAACTGTCGGCGCTGTAGGAAGTGCCGGCGTTATACGAGACCGTGATCATCTGGCTCACGCTGACATCAGCCCAACTCGGTCGCGTTCACTTGTCAGCGGCGGCGCATTTGAGGGCCGCCTTCCCCCACTCCGTGGGGGTCGACGTTGCGCGGAGCGTCGTCAATTCGGGCCGGGCTCTGCCATGTTATGACCCACCTCGATCACGGCCTTGATCAGGCCGGATTTCTCATGCGCCCAGCGGGCGAGATCGCGCGGCGTATCGTCGAGCGATGTGCGGTGGGTCACGAGCTTGGCCAGCGGCACCGCACCGTTGCGGATCGAGGCAGCGACATGGTCGAAGTCAGCGCGCAAGGCATTGCGGCTGCCGACCAGCGTCATCTCGCGCTTGTGGAATTCGGGGTCGGAAAAGACGATGTCGTCCTTGACGACGCTGACCAGCACCAATGTGCCGCCATGGGCGACATGGGCGAAGGCCGACTGCACCGACCGGGTGTTGCCGGTGGCGTCGAAGACCACGTCGAAACCTTCGCCTGATGTCGCGTCCCTGACCAGATCGGGCACTGCGCCGCGCGAGCCGTCGAGGGTCTTGAAGCCGAGTTCGGTTGCGGCGAAGGCAAGTCTCTCGCCGCTCATGTCGAGCAGCGTCACGTCGAGCCCTGCGATGCGGGCGAAGATGGCGGTGCCGAGGCCGATCGGGCCGGCGCCGATGACCAGCGTGCGGGCGCCGGGATCGGCGCGTGAGCGCCGCACGGCATGCGCGCCGATGGCCAGGAATTCGACGGCGGCGGCATCCGCCAACGACAGGCCGTTCGCCGGGTAGAGATTTTGAGCCGGGACAAGAATGTTTTCGCACATGGCGCCGTCGCGATGGACGCCGAGCACCTCGATCCTGACGCAGCAATTCGGCTTGCCGTGCCGGCAGGCGATGCATTTGCCGCAGGACAGATAGGGATTGATGACGACCGGCTCGCCAAGGGCCAAGTCGACGCCTTCGCCGGCCTCGACGATCGTTCCCGACACTTCGTGGCCCATGATGCGGGGATAGGCGAGGAACGGGTGCTTGCCTTCGAAGATGTGATAATCGGTGCCGCAGATGCCGACATGGCTGACCGCGACCAGCGCCCAGCCGGCTGGGGGTGCTCCTGGCGCCGGGCGATCTTCCAGGACAAGCTCGCCGGGCGAGCGGCAGACGACGGCTTTCATGCTTTCAATCCAGTCGGTCATGAAGTCGCCGGCCCATCTTTGATGCGCGCCGGCGACCAATTTCAGTGGCGGGTCATTTGCCACCGCGGCGGCGCAGGCCGTCGAAATAGACGATGACGATGATCAGAACGCCGGTGATGATGCGTTGCCAGAAGGCGTTGACGTTCAACAGGTTTGCGCCGTTGTTGATGGTGGCGAGAATGAAGGCGCCTAGCAGCGGGCCATGCACCGAGCCGACCGCGCCGAACAGCGAGGTGCCGCCGATCACCGAGGACGCGATCGCCTGCAGCTCCCAGCCCTCGGCCTGGGTCGGATTGCCGATGCCGATGCGCGAGGCCAACAGCACGCCGACGAAGGCAGCGCACAGACCCGACAGCGTGTAGGCCATATAGATGGTGCGCTGGACGTTGACGCCCGACAGGCGCGAGGCTTCGGCGTTGGAGCCGACCGAGAAGAGATAGCGGCCCCAGCGGCTGTGATGCAGGAAGACATAGGCCGGGATGCCGACCAGGATGACCATCCAGAACAGATTGGGGACGCCGAGGAAGGAGTTGCGCGAGAATACCTGGAAGGCATCGTTGTTGATCGAGATCGAGTTGCCGTTGGTCATCAGAAGGCCGATGCCGCGCAAGGATGTCAGCGTAGCCAGCGTGATGATGAAGGGCGGCAGCCCCATCTTGACGATGCCAAAACCATGGAACAGGCCGATGGCGACGCCCACCAGCAGCGTGATCAGAATGGCGAGGAACACTGGTATTCCGGCATTGATCAGCATCGCCGCAATGACGGTGGCGAAGCCGACGACGGCGCCGACAGAGAGGTCGATGCCTCCGGTGATGATGACGAAGGTCTGGCCGACAGCCAGGATGGCGATCATCGAGCCCTGGCGCAAGAGGTTCGAGATGTTGTTCGCCGAGGCGAAGCTCGATGTCGATAGCGACAGGATGACCCACAGCAGCACCAGCAGCGCCAGCAGTGTCAGTCCGAACAAGGCGTTGTAGTTGCGCTTCGGTTTTTCAGCAGGAATCGCCTCGGTGCTCATATCTGTCCTCCCAGCTTTTCTTGTTTCTCGGCGAGCGCCTGAGTGAGAATTTCCTCGTGATCGGCGGTGCGGAACCCGTGTGTCGCCACCAATTTGCCGCGGCGGAACACATGCAGCGTGTCGGCAAGCTCATAGACTTCCGGCAGATAGGAGGAGATCAGGATAATGCCGGCACCCTTCGACAAGAGCGCGCTGAACAGGCGATAGATCTCGGCCTTGGTGCCGACATCGACGCCGACCGTCGGCTCGTCGAAGATGAACAGCTTGGCGCCATGCGCCAGCCATTTGCCGATGACGATCTTCTGCTGGTTGCCGCCCGACAGGCTGGAGGCCAGTGCATTGCGCGTCGGCGTCTTGATCCTGAGATCGGCGATCTGGCGGTCGGCCTGGGTTTTTTCCTGCACGCCGGAGATCAGCAGATTGTTCGAGATGCGCTTGTAGATCGGCAGGTTGAGATTGAAGCCGACCGGCAGATTGAGACAGAGGCCCTGATCGCGGCGGCTTTCAGGCGCCAGCGCCATGCCGAGCCTGATCGCGTCGTGCTCGGAATTGACCAGAACGTCCTTGCCTTCCCACAGGATATGGCCGGCCGATTTGCGATGGCGGCCGTAGAGGGTGGTGACGAATTCGCTGCGGCCGGCGCCGATCAGGCCGTAGAGTCCGACGATCTCGCCGGCGCGAACCATCATCGAGATATTTTCAAACCCCTTGCCGGACAGGTTGCGCGCTTCGACGATCGCTGCCCCCGGGGTGAAATGCTCCTTGTGGTAGATCTGCTCGATCGAGCGGTTGATCATCAGCTTGACCAGTTCGGCGTCGTTGGTCTCGGCGATGTTCCTGGTGCCGACCAGCGTGCCGTCGCGCAGCACGGAGACGCGATCGGCGAGTTCGAACACTTCCTCCATGCGATGGCTGATGTAGATGATGGTCACGCCTTCGGATTTCAGCCTGCGGATCAGGGTGAAGAGCTGGTCGGCCTCCTTGCGGGTCAGGTAGGCGGTCGGCTCGTCGAAGATGAGGAATTTGGTGCCGCGCACGGTGGCGCGGGCGGCGGCGATCAGTTGCTGCTGGCCGATGGTGAGGTCGCCGAGCACGACATGCGCCGGCAGGTCGAAGCCGAGATCGTCGAGAATCTTCTGTGCTTCCTTGACCATGGCGCGCTGCTGCAGGATGCCGAAGCGCGAATTCTCCTCGCCGAGGAACATGTTGGCGGCGACGGTCAGATGGCGGCAGAGCACGACTTCCTGGTGGACGGCATTGATGCCGAGCGCCATCGCCTCATGGGGGGTCTCGAGTGCGGCCGGTTTGCCTTCCCAGATGACCTCACCCGAGGTGCGCGGCATGACGCCGGTCAGAAGCTTGATCAGAGTGGATTTGCCGGCACCGTTCTCGCCGACGATGGCGTGAATCTCACCCGCCTTGAACGCGAGGGTCACCGGTTTCAGCGCATGGGTGCCAGGATACTTCTTCTCCAGCCCCTGTAGTTCCAGGATCGTCCTGCCGGGCTCCAGAACGGGAGCAGGGTGCAGGTCTTGCGCCGTCGATGTCATGACAATCCTCCCAAAATGGGCCTCCCAAATGGGCCTCCGAGACTGGCTTCCCAGACCGGCCTCACGATTTGGCACGCCGCGAGGCTCTTGAACGCCCGCTGAGGCAGCCTAGCCCAGGCTGACGGATTTCCAAGCTATATGACTGTCGTTTCCGGGGCACCAGGCCCCGGAAACTGTGCGGCTGTACCGATGCTAGAGCTTCGGATTAAGCAGCGCGTCGATCTTGGGATCCTTCATGTTGGCCTTGGTGACGAGGTTGGCGCCGGTGTCGACATTGGCTTCGACCTTTTCGCCCTTCGAGGCGGCGAGCGCGGTCTTGATGCCATCATAGCCCATCCGGTACGGATCCTGGACAACGAGGCCGGAAATGACGCCGTCGTTCAAGAACTTGATCAGCTTCTCGTCGCTGTCGAAGCCGATCAGCCCGACCTTGCCGGCAAGGTTGTTCTCGGCGATCGCCTGGCCGACGCCCTGCGCCATGATCAGGTTGGACGCGAAGATGCCCTTCAGGTCCGGATTGGCGGTGATCAGGTCGGTCGCGATGTTGAGGCCGGTCGTGGCCTGGCCGTCGGCATATTTGTCGGCGACCAGTTCAAGGCCGGGATACTTCGCCTTGAGCTGTTCCTTGAAGCCCTGGGCGCGCTGCTCGAGCGAGCCGGCGCCGGGCAGTGCGGTGATCAAGGCAACCTTGCCTTCCACCTTGCCGCCATTGGCCGCGCCGATGGCCGCCGCAAGACCGTCCGCTGCGACGCGGCCGCCCTGGACGTTGTCGGTGGTCAGGAACGAGGTGAAGGCCTTGGAGTCGGCGCTGGAGTCGATGCCGATGATCTTGACCTTGCTCGCCGCCTCGTCGATCGGCTTGCCGAGCGCCTTGGCTTCGGTCGGCGCGATGACGACGGCGGCCGGGCTGCCGGCCACGGCGTTCTCGAGGATCGAGATCTGGCCGTTGACGTCGGTTTCAGCCTGGGCGCCGAGTTCCGGCACGTTGACGCCGAGATCCTTGCCGGCCTTGCGGGCGCCGGCAAGCACGATCTGCCAGTAGAACGACGTGGTGTCCTTGACGATGATCGGAATCGTCACGTCCGCCGCCGAAACCGGCGCCGAATGCATGACGCCGGCGAGCATGGACGCCGCGGCCAGCGCCATGACGGCGCGGCGGTTGAGAATGCTGGTTACGAATTTCATAGGATCCTCCCTAAGTCGCCCGGTGAACGTTACGGAAGCTCCGTTCGGATAGGCGTGGCCCAAACAGAACTTTATCAATAAAAAACATTTACGCTGTTTTGATAGTGCATCGATCCGGCCGATGCAAGCGGTGTTTCGCGCCCGACCTCGGGCGAAGACACATTCACACGCCGCTCCTCCCCAAATGCAGCCAGAAGCTCCCGTTCCGTTCTGGGAACACATGGAATATTAATTCCATGTGTCAGTCAATATGGAATATTCATTCTTCATGCGAGGTCGCGGATTTGTGAAGCTGGGTCTGCCATTGACGGCATAACGGTGCGGATACCGGCTTCACGTCAGATCCTGGACCACGGTGTAGGGACGATATTTGGCGTATTCCGTCCCCGGCACGTCGATGTCGAGCAGTTCGAGGTTTCGTGTCAGGTTCGCCAGCTTGGCGGTGCCGGTCAGCACGGTAGCGACCGCTGGCTCGTGCAGGGGAAACTGGAATGCGGCGGCGGCCAGCGGGTAGCCGCCTTCGCCGGCAATCTTCTCCATGGCGTCGACACGGTCGAGCATATCGCGGTTGGCGGGCCGGTAGTCGAAATGCGCGCCTTGTACGGGCCCGGTCGCCAATATGCCGGAGTTGAACACGCCGCCGATGACAAGGGATGTCTGCTGCGCCCGGCACAAGGGCAGCAATTCGGCTTCCGCGCTGCGATCGAGCAGCGAATAGCGGCTGGCGAGCAGGATGCAGTCGAGCGGCGCCCGGCGCATCACGTCGAGGCAGATCTGGACCTCGTTGACGCCGAGCCCGTAGGCGGAAATCGTACCCGACCGCTTCAGCTCCTCGAGCGCCTTGAGGCCACCGTCCATCAACTGGCGAAAGTGCAGTTTGGTCTTCTCGACGCCGTGCGTGTAGGTGCCGATGTCGTGCACATAGAGGATGTCGATCTTGTTCAGGCCAAGCCGGGCATAGCTGAAGTCGACCGACCGCATGATGCCGTCATAGGAATAGTCGTAGTCGAGCGCGAAGGGCAGCGGATCGACATAGGAATGGTCGGGAACCTGGTCCTCGGGCACCGGGCGGAACAGGCGGCCGACCTTGGTGGACAGCACGTAGGAAACGCGGGGCTTATAGCGCAGGAAATCGCCGAAGCGCCGTTCCGACAGGCCGAAACCATAGAAGGGTGCGGTGTCGAAATAGCGCAAGCCCGCCTCCCAGGCGCCTTGCAGCGTCTCCATCGCCGCCTCGCGCGAACAGGCGCGGTAAAGGCCGCCGATCGCGGCGCCGCCGAAGCTGACTTCGGTGACCTCCAGCGCTGTCTGGCCGATGCGGCGTTTTTCCATGCACAACCTCCCCGTTGCCGGCCCTCATCCGGCCCGGCAAGTCTAGCAGATATTCAGTCGACGTTAGAGCGTCGCGCCGAGATGCCAGGGCACGAATTCGTTGTCGCCATAGCCAAAATCCTCGCTCTTGGTCTTGCGGCCCGAAGCCGTCTCGACGATCAGTTCGAAGATTTCGCGGCCCATGCCGGCGATGGTCTTTTCTCCCGAAGCGATGACGCCGCAATTGACGTCCATGTCCTCTTCCATCTGGTGATACATGGTCGAGTTGGTGGCGACCTTGATCGATGGTGTCGGCCGGCAGCCGAAGCAGGAACCGCGGCCAGTGGTGAAGACGATGACATTGGCGCCACCCGCGACCTGGCCGGTGGCCGAGACCGGGTCGTATCCAGGCGTGTCCATGAACACCAGTCCGTTGCCGGTGACTTTCTCGGCATAGCCGAAGACACCGTTGAGCGACGTCTGGCCGCCCTTGGCGACCGCGCCCAGCGACTTTTCCAGGATGGTGGTGAGGCCGCCGCGCTTGTTGCCGGGCGAGGGGTTGTTGTCGATCGAGGCGCCATGCTTGGCGACGTGGTCTTCCCACCACTTCACATAGCCGTCGAGTTTCTTGGCGACCTCGGGCGTCGCGGCGCGATAGGCGAGCAGATGCTCGGCGCCATAGATTTCGGNTTTCGGTGGTCTCGGACAGGATGCCGATACCGCCGACGCCGGCCAAGATGTCGACGGCCGCACCCAGTGCCGGATTGGCGGTGATGCCCGACATGCCGTCGGAGCCGCCGCATTGCAGGCCGACGACGATCTCGCTGACCGGGATCGGCTCGCGCTTCAACTGGCCGACTTCCTCGGCGATTTCGGCCAGCACGCCCATCGCCTTTTCGACCGATTTGCGCGACCCGCCGGCGTCCTGGATGTTGAAATGGCGCTTTCCCGCGGCCGCACCCTTCTGGCCGTAGAGGGTGAGCTGGTTGACCTCGCAGCCGAGGCCGACCATCAGCACGCCGCCGAAATTGGGATGTCGGGCATAGCCGGCAAGCGTGCGGTGCAGCACCATCATGCCATCGCCGGTGCCGCTCATGCCGCAGCCCTGGCCGTGGACGATGGGCACGAAGCCGTCGATGCCGGGATATTTCGGCAGCAAGGTCCGGTTGGCGGTGTCGGCGATGGAATGGCAGACAGTGGCCGAGCAATTGACGCTGGCGACGATGCCGATGAAGTTGCGCGTGCCGGCACGGCCGTCGGCGCGCCGATAGCCCATGAAGGTGCGGGCGCGATCGGCTTCGGTCGCGTGTTCGGCCTCGCTCGGCGGCACCACCGGCAGACGGCCGGCCTCGAATACCAGATTGTGCGAATGGACGTGCTCGCCCGGCGCGATGTCCTGCGTGGCGCGGCCGATCGCCTGGGCGTATTTGACCACCGCGGAACCGGCGGGAATGGGCTTGATCGCGACCTTGTGGCCGGGTTCGATGACGGAGCTGGCAAGCGCGCCGCCTGGCAGCACGGTGCCCATTTCGATGCGGCCATTGGCAACCGCGACATTGTCGGCGGGGGACAGAAGAATGGTGTTTGAGGCGTTCACGAGCGTTTCCTGGGTGATCCTGGGATGCGCGGGCGGATTGACACGCGCCTGTTAAGAGTTAATGTCTTTTATCGGGAAAAAACAGTTTTGCGTCAATTGTTTTTTCGTGGCGGCTCCGCCTTGGATGAGTGGTGCTGCAACCGGTGGGCGAGCCTCTGGCGAAAGCGATTCCGCTTTTCAGGGTCATGTGAACGTCATATTGCGCTTCAAGCCGGCAGCCGCAAGCGCCGGCATGATTGGGTCAGGGGATGTCGAAGAGCAATAACGTCTACAAGGATGCCTACAACAGGTGCCTCCGGCTGCTCGACGAGACGCGCAGCCTGCCGTCGGAGCCTGAGTTGGGCGCGCTGCTCGGCGTCAGCCGCACGACCGTGCGCAGCATCCTGACGCGCATGGAAGAAACCGGGCTGATCGCCTGGAACAAGCGTGCCAAGACGGTGCTGCGCGATCCGCGTCCCGATGATTTCTTCCCCGAGGAAGAGACCGACACGCTGGCCGAGATCATCGAGCGGTCCTTCATGCGGCGGCTGCTCGCCAGCGGCGCCGAGGCCGGCATGCAGATCAACGAGCTCGAACTGGCGCGCGAGATCGGCGTCGGCACCACCAGCGTGCGCGAGTTCCTGATCCGCTTCTCCCGCTTCGGCCTGATCGAGAAGCGCCGCAACAGCCATTGGGTGCTGAAGGGCTTTACAAGGGCCTTTGCACTCGAACTGACCGAAATCCGCGAGATGTTCGAAATGCGCTCGGCCGCCGCCTTCGCGGCGCTGCCACAGGACAGCCCGGTCTGGGCCGATCTCGATCGACTGGACGGGGAGCATCGTCTCCTGGCAAGCGAGATCGCGACGCGCTTCAACGAGTTCTCCGAGTTGGACGAGCGCTTCCACCGGCTCATCCATCGTGCCTCGCACAACCGCTTCATCGTCGATTTCTACGACGTCATCGCCATGATCTTCCACTACCACTACCAATGGAACAAGGCGCAGGAACGCGAGCGCAATGAAGTCGCGGTCGGCGAGCATCTTGCCTATATCGAGGCGCTCAAGTCGCGCGATCTCGGCAAGGTCGACGCCGCCTGCCGCAAGCACCTGAAGTCGGCGCGCCAGACATTGCTGACCTCGATCCCCGAAAGCCGGCCGCAAAAATCCTGATCGTGCCGTGTTGCCGCAGTCTGGATTTGGCGATTTTCGACCTTCTGTGAGCGTGATAGGTATCTCTCCAGATGGTTTGAACAGGCAAGTCGTTTGAACAAGAAGGGGAGACGGTGGAGCATGCCGGTCGCGCTTGTCGCGGCCTATCTGCTGCTGCTCCAGTCGACGCTCGGCGCATTCGCCTTCGGCATCGGGCCGAACGCCGCGCAGCTCGATGCCTTCGGCAACGTCATCTGTACCCACGATGGCGCCACGCAGCTTCCTGGCGAGGACCAGCACCCATCTCATTTGCCGGCCTGCTGCACGCTTGGCTGCAGCATGTTTTCGTCCGTTCATGCGCCGCCGCCCGACACCGGCCTGGGGTTGGCAGGCCTGGCCTTCGAAGCGGTCGCCTTCGCCTTTCCGGCAAGCATCCATCTCGACTTCGCCCGCGAGCGCTCGCCGTCGAATCCCCGCGCGCCTCCGGCGGCCTGAGCTTGTTCGCCCGGTGGAACCTTTCGCGGGCGCACCCATCCAAAGATCAAACTGTTCGCGGCCGGCATCGGCGCGATCGCCAATTCATGGAGCAACCATGTCTTATTCCCTCCACATCGTGACGGACATCATGTTCGGCCGCATCCTCTCGCGCTTGCGTGAAAAATTCGGCATTGCAGCACTGGCCTTCGGGCTTGTGCTCCTGGGCGCCCAGGCCGTCCTGGCGCACGAGTTCAAGGTCGGCGACCTCGAGATCGGACATCCCTGGTCGCGCGCCACGCCGGCCGGCGCCAAGGTGGCCGGCGGCTATTTCACCATCACCAACAAGGGCAGCGCATCGGACCGGCTGCTGTCGATTTCCTCCGACGTCTCTGAAAAAGCCGAGCTGCATGAAATGGGCGTCAAGGATGGCGTCATGACCATGCGGCCGGTTACCGGCGGCTTGGAGATTCCGGCCGGCGGCAAGGTGGCGCTGGCGCCCGGCGGCTATCATCTGATGTTCATCGGCCTGAAGCGGCAACCCAAGCAGGGCGAAAAATTCTCCGCCACGCTGACTTTCGAGAAGGCCGGCACCGTCAGCGTCGAGTTCGCGGTCGAGGGCATGGGCGGCGGCATGGACGACCACGCCAATTGATCCTGCCAGTTCTACAATTTGAGATCAGAGGGACCATCATGAACAAGTATCTCTTGGCGGCCGGCGCACTTCTGGCGCTGGGGACGAATGCCGCCTTCGCGCACATTACGCTCGAAACCCAGGAAGCGGCCGTCGGCTCGACCTACAAGGCGGTCCTGCGCGTGCCGCATGGTTGCGAGGGCAAGGCGACGACCGCCGTGCGCGTGCAGATTCCGGAAGGGGTGATCGCGGTGAAGCCGATGCCGAAGCCCGGCTGGACGCTGCAGACCAAGAAGGGCAAATACGAAAAGTCCTACCAGCTCTACGGACAGGCGGTGACCGATGGGGTCAAGGAACTCGACTGGAGCGGCGGCAGCCTGCCGGATGAATTCTACGACGAGTTCGTCTTCCGCGCGACGCTGACGGCGGAGCTGCCCGTCGGCCAGAAACTCTACTTCCCGGTGGTGCAGGAATGCGACGGCGCCGCCGACCGCTGGATCGAAATCCCGGCGGCGGGGCAGGATGAAGACGCGCTGGAGAATCCGGCGCCCGGCATCAAGCTGTTGCCGAAGAAATGATCCCCTGGCGGCGCACTCCGTCCGCAAAGTGCGCCGCCGGTTCGATGGCGGTGGCATGAGCGCTATATTTCCACTTCAAAGGACCGCACTGACCGGCAAGCGCGTCGGCTGGACCGCCGGCGGGCTGCTCGCCGTGGTCATGGCGCTTATCGTCATGGCCTCGACAAATCAGGCTTTTGCCCACGCAGCGCTGATCAAGACCGATCCGGCCGATGGCGCCGTGCTGGCGCAGGTTCCGGCGCGGTTCTCGCTGACCTTCAGCGAGCCGGTCTCGCCACTGGTGCTGACCTTGGTGAAGCCCGACGGCACGCCGGTTCCGTTGACCGATTTCCGCCTCAGCGACCAGACTGTCGAGATCGGCAATCCGCAGGCACTCAAATCCGGCACGCATGTGCTGAGCTGGCGCGTCATTTCCGCCGATGGCCATCCGGTCGGCGGCTCGCTGCTGTTTTCGATTGGCGCGCCAAGCGAGCCGCCGGTCGTGTCGGAAGCGGTCGACTGGCCGCTGCGGTCGGCGATCTGGATCGGCAAGATCTTCCTCTACACAGGCCTTTTCCTCGGTGTTGGCGGAGCCTTCGCGCTTGCCTGGCTGGCCGGTGAAGCACGAGCCGGTCAGCGCTTCGTCACGGCCGCGGTCCTGTGTGGGCTGGTGGCGGCGCCGCTTTCGCTGGGCTTTCAGGGTCTCGATGCGCTCGGGGCGCCGCTCTCCCATCTGGCACAGCCCGTCATCTGGAGAACCGGGCTTGGCACCAGCTTCGGCTGGACGGTGCTGATCGCCCTGATCGCACTGGGGCTTGGCCTGCTTTCGCTGGCCGGACCGCGCGTGGTCGCCAGGCCATTCGCCCTTGCGGGCCTCGCCGGTGTCGGCGTTGCGCTTGCCGCCAGCGGCCATGCCAGTGCGGCCGAACCGCAATGGCTGACGCGGCCGCTGGTGTTCCTGCACGGCATCGGCATTGCTTTCTGGGCCGGCGCCCTGGTACCGCTCGGCCTGGCGCTAAAGGGTTCGTCCGCACATGCGGCACCCTTCCTGCGCCGGTTTTCGCGCCTGATCATGCCGGTGGTGGCCGTGCTTGCCGTGGCCGGCGTCGCACTGGCGGTCATCCAGGTGCAGACGCCCGTTGCGCTGGTCGACACCGCCTATGGTCGGCTGCTGCTGGTCAAGCTCGCGCTGCTGGTCTTTCTGTTCACGCTGGCCGCCGTCAACCGCTGGAGACTCACCGCCTCGGCCGAGGCGGGATCGACGGAGGTGCAGCGCCGGCTCACCCGTTCGATCGGCGTCGAAATTCTGATCGTGCTGGCGATCTTCGGCGTTGCCGCGGGCTGGCGCTTCACGCCGCCGCCAAGGGCGCTCGCGATCGCGGCGGCGCAGCCGGTCTCGGTTCACATCCACGCGCTGCAGGCGATGGCCGATCTCAGCATCACCCCCGGCCATGCCGGACCGGTTGCCGCCTCGATGATCATCATGAGCGGCGATTTCGGGCCGCTCGATGCCAAGGAAGTGACGCTGGTCCTGTCGAAACCCGATTCCGGCATCGAGCCGCTGAAGCGAGCGGCGACCAAGCCCGGCGACGGCAGCTGGCGTGTCGACAACCTGGTCATTCCGGTTCCCGGCCGCTGGACGGTGCGCCTCGACATCCTGGTCTCGGATTTCGACATGGTGAAGATCGAGGCGCCGGTGGATATCAGGCCGTAGGGCCGAGCACCCCGACCGGAGCTCGGCGCAACACAATTCGGCGAGGCGGTTGACGCGACCCGCAAGGCCCGTCAATCATCGTTCGCAAAACGCGGTCTCAACAAAATCCGAAAGCAGGGAAGAAACGATGGAAAAAGCCGAAATCGGCCTGATCGGCCTTGGCACGATGGGTTCCAACCTGGCGCTCAACATTGCCGAGCATGGCCACCGCATCGCCGTCTTCAACCGCACAAGGGCACGAACCGACGCTTTCGTCGAGAATGCCGGTGCGCTCAGGGATATGGTTGTTCCCTGCTACAGCCTGGACGAGCTCGCCGCCGCGATCCGGCCGCCGCGCCCGATCATCATCATGGTGCTGGCCGGCAAGCCGGTCGACGAACAGATCGAAGCCCTGCGCGGCGTGCTGTCGGCCAACGACATCGTCATCGATGCGGGCAATGCCAATTTCCGTGACACGATGCGGCGCTTCTCCGAGCTTTCGGGCTCGGGCCTGACCTTCATCGGCATGGGCGTGTCGGGCGGCGAGGAGGGTGCGCGCCACGGGCCGTCGATCATGGTCGGCGGCACCGAAGATAGCTGGAAGCGTGTCGAGAAGGTGCTGACCGCGATCTCCGCCAAGTTCAAGGACGAGCCGTGTGCCGCCTGGCTCGGCACCGACGGCGCTGGCCATTTCGTCAAGACCATCCACAATGGCATCGAATATGCCGACATGCAGATGATCGCCGAGATATACGGCATCCTGCGCGATGGCCTGGGCATGGGGCCGAAAGACATCGGCACAGTGTTTGAAACCTGGAACAAGGGCCGGCTCAATTCTTACCTGATCGAGATCACCGCCAAGGTGCTGGCCGCCGACGATCCGAAGACCGGCAAGCCGGTGGTCGACATCATCCTCGACCGCGCCGGCCAGAAGGGCACCGGCAAATGGTCGGTCATCGAGGCGCAGCAGCTCGGCATTCCTGCGACCGCGATCGAGGCGGCGGTGGCGGCGCGCGTTCTGTCGTCGATCAAGGACGAGCGGCAGGCGGCGCAAAAGGCCTATGGCAACATCGGCGTGACGAAGATTTCCGGCGACAAGGATGCGCTGCTGAAAGACCTCGAACTGGCGCTGTTCGCCGGTAAGATATCCGCCTACGCGCAAGGCTTCGCGGTGATGAGCGGCGCCTCGAAGGAGTTCAACTGGAACCTGCCGATGCCGACCATCGCCAAGATCTGGCGGGCCGGCTGCATCATCCGCTCGCAGATGCTGGATACGATGGCCGAGGCTTTCGGCAGCAGCGGCGCTTCGACCAACCTTTTGATGGCGCCGGCCTTCATCACCATGATGCAGGAGGCGCACCCGTCGCTGCGGCGCGCCGTGGCCAGGGCTTCCGAGGCCGGCTCGCCGGTGCCAGCGCTGGCTTCGGCGCTTGCCTATTTCGACAGCTATCGCCAGGGCCGCGGCACCTCCAACCTGATCCAGGCGCAGCGTGACTTCTTCGGCGCGCATGGCTTCGAACGCATCGGCGAACAGGGCGCGTTCCACGGCCCATGGGGCAGCGGCGCCTCGGGTTAGTCGCCCGAACGCCTGTAAGCCAGGACTTCGCCCGGCACGCTGAGCGACTGCAGCGAGCCGGGCGCGGCGCCGCCGATCCAGCCGAGCACCGAGCGGGCGAGCTCGGAGCCCGCCAGCCGGAAGTTCTCGTTGACGATCAGCAGTTCCGGCCGGAACAAATGCAAAAGGTCCGACGACTGCTTGGAGACGATGTCGACGTCACGACCGAGCTTGAGGCCAGCATCCTCGATGCCGGCGACGAGCGCGAGCGTCGCGGCGGCGGCGCTGCTGACGAAGCCGTCCGGCCTGACGTCGCGGCGCATCAACTGCGCGGTCCTCGTCCTGATCTGCTCGATCGACTGATCGATCGACACGGTGCTGAACGGGATCTCGCTGGCGCCGACCTCGCTCAGTGCGTCGGCAAAGCCGTTGACGGTGTGGCTGTGATAGGTCAGCCCGACCGGGGGCGCAAGCAAAGCGAGCCTGCGGCGGCCAATGCCGGCCAGGCGCCGCACGGCTTCCACCGCGAAGGCGTAGTTGTCGAAATCATGATAGGGATGAACCAGCCCCATCTCGGTGCGTCCATGCGTGGCAAAGGGAATGCCATGTTCCAACATGTAGCGCGCCCTGGCGTCGTTCGGCTGCGTGCGTGAAATGATGACGCCGTCGGCGGAACCGGTCTCGACCAGATAGCGTATGGGGTCGAGCGGATCCTGAGAGCGCGAATAAGGCGTGACGATCAGGTGATAGGGCGTGTCGGCAATGACCTCAGAGACGCCGTATATGATGTCGGAGACAAAACTCATGATCTCCTGCTCGGTGTTGAGCACGAGGCTGATGACATTGGTCTTGCCGGTGCGCAGTCGCACACCGGCGCGGTTCGGCCGGTAGCCGATCTGCTTGGCGACCAACTGGACGCGGCGCCTAGTCTCGGCGCCGATCTCCGGAGCATCCTTCAAGGCGCGCGAGACGGTGGTGACGCCGAGCCCGGTCATGAAGGCAAGCGTCTTCAACGTCGGCCGCCCTTGCGCCGACGCCTCGTCATTCTTGTCCGTACGCCGTCTGTCCATTCGTCCCGCCCGTCAGGCGCATAGCAGCCGCAGGCTGGGTCGGCAATCGCCGTCATTGCGATACGATATGCGCTCCAGCCAGAATTGGCTCAATATACTGAAACGTTACAGATTGCCAATGTCGCCACGCCGAGCGTGTCCGAGAGGTGATGGCGCCTTTTGCGAAACCCCTTGGGATTCAAGAGGAAAATGCCTTGATCACGGATTTTTGCCGGCTTATGCACTGTTTGGTGTTTTTGCGTCGCAGCGATCTATGCTGCGGTGCACATCGACACGGGTTTTCGACAGAATTTGTTCATGGCTCGAAAAAATGTCGGAGCCCGTTTGCTCAAGGGGTTGCGCCATCCGCGCAATTGCCGTATCGAAAATCTGTAACGTTTCAGATTCTGGGAGGAACCGAAATGCGATACAAACTTTTGACCGCCGCGCTGGCGGCAACGGCCGCTCTGCAGTTCGCCGGCCAAGCCGCCGCGACGGACCTGGAAGTCACTCATTGGTGGACCTCCGGCGGCGAGGCGGCGGCGGTCGCGGAACTCGCCAAGGCTTTCGACGCCACCGGCAACCATTGGGTCGATGGCGCCATTGCCGGCTCCGGCGGCACGGCGCGGCCGATCATGATCAGCCGCATCACCGGCGGCGATCCGATGGGCGCCACCCAGTTCAATCACGGCCGGCAAGCGGAAGAGCTGGTGCAGGCCGGCCTGATGCGCGACCTCACCGATGTCGCCACCAAGGGCAAATGGACCGAGGTCGTGCGGCCGAAGAGCCTGCTCGACAGCTGCACCATCGACGGCAAGATCTATTGCGTGCCGGTCAACATCCACTCCTGGCAGTGGCTGTGGCTGTCGAACGCCGCGTTCGAGAAGGCCGGCGTGCCGGTGCCGAAGAACTGGAATGAATACGTCGCCGCCGCCCCGGCGCTGGAGAAGGCAGGCATCGTGCCGCTCGCGGTCGGCGGGCAGGCCTGGCAGTCGTCCGGCGCTTTCGACGTGTTGCTTGCCGCGGTCGGCGGCACCGACACCTTCCTCAAGGTCTACAAGGACAAGGACGCCAAGTTCGCCGCCGGTCCCGAGGTCGCCAAGGTGTTCAAGGCGGCCGACGATGCGCGCAAGATGGCCAAGAATACCAATGTGCAGGACTGGAACCAGGCCACCAACATGGTCATCACCGGCAAGGCCGGCGGCCAGATCATGGGCGACTGGGCGCAAGGTGAATTCCAGGTGGCCGGCAAGACCGCCGGCAAGGACTATACCTGCCTTCCCGGCCTCGGCCTGAATGAGGTCATCGCCACCGGTGGCGATGCCTTCTATTTCCCGCTGCTCAAGGATGCCGACAAGTCCAAGGCGCAGGAAGTGCTGGCCGAGACATTGCTCGATCCCAAGACCCAGGTCGCCTTCAATCTCAAGAAGGGCTCCCTGCCGGTGCGTGGCGACGTCGACCTCAACGCGGCCAACGACTGCATGAAGAAGGGCCTCGCCATCCTGGCCAAGGGCGCCGTCATGCCGTGGACAGACCAGCTGCTTTCGCAGGACAGCCAGAAGCAGAAGGAGGACCTGTTCTCCGAGTTCTTCGCCAAGCCCGAGATGACGCTCGAAGAGGCACAGAAGCGCTTCGCCGACATCATCGCGACGGCGGACTGATATCGCAGGCAAATTCCCTTCCTCCCGGCTTGGTGCAAAACCAAGCCGGGAGCCCGCCGCCCTTACCCGATCCAGCATGGCTGTACCGATGAGCAAGAGCGAACGCCCCATTCGACTGTTTCGCAACTTGAATGCGAAGATCGCCTCGATCCCGATGATCCTCACCGCGCTGGTGGTGTTCGTGGGCGGCACGGCGTGGACTGTGCTCTATTCCTTCACCAATTCGAAGCTGCTGCCGCGGCTGAATTTCGTCGGCCTCGACCAATATCACCGGTTGTGGGCGACTCCGCGCTGGCTGATTTCGATCGAGAACCTTCTTATCTATGGCGTGATCTCGCTGGTGTTCTCGCTGGTGATCGGCTTCATTTTGGCCGCTCTGCTCGACCAGAAGATCCGTTTCGAGGACACGTTCCGCACGATCTTCCTCTATCCCTTCGCTCTCTCCTTCATCGTCACCGGTCTTGTATGGCAATGGCTGCTCAATCCGGATTTCGGTATCCAGGGCGTGATACGAGGCCTTGGCTGGACAAGCTTCAATTTCGATCCGCTCTACAATTCCAGCATCGTCATCTACGGCATATCCATCGCCGCGCTGTGGCAAGGCACCGGGCTGATCATGTGCCTGATGCTGGCCGGCCTGCGCGGCATCGACGAGGACATCTGGAAGGCGGCGCGGGTCGACGGGATACCGATGTGGAAGACCTATCTGTTCATCATCATCCCGATGATGCGACCGGTCTTCATCACCACCCTGGTCATCATCGCATCGGGCATCGTCAAGGTCTACGACCTGGTCGTCGCCCAGACCAGCGGCGGGCCTGGCATCGCGTCGGAAGTGCCGGCAAAGTATGTCTACGACTACATGTTCTTCGCCCAGAACCTCGGCCAGGGTTTTGCCGCCTCGACCATGATGCTGCTCTCGGTGATGATCGTCATCGTGCCGTGGGCCTATCTCGAATTCGGAGGCAGGAAGCGTGTCTGATCATGCCGTTTCCCTGTCCGCACCGCCCGGCACCATTCGAGCCGATGCCTCGGAACCCAATGGGCCGAAGCCGCGTCACATGTTCTCGCGCCGCAACATCTTCCTCTATGGCACGCTCATCCTGGTGGCGCTCTACTACCTCTTGCCGCTCTATGTGATGATCGTCACCTCGCTCAAGGGCATGCCGGAAATCCGCCTCGGCAACATCTTCTCGCCACCGCTCGAGATCACCTTCGAGCCATGGGTCAAGGCGTGGTCGACGGCTTGCACTGGGCTCAATTGCGACGGGCTTTCGCGCGGCTTCTGGAACTCGGTTCGCATCACCGTGCCCTCGGTGATCCTGTCAATCGCGATAGCCTCCGTAAACGGCTATGCGCTGGCCAACTGGCGCTTCAAGGGCGCCGACACGTTCTTCATCATCCTCATCGTCGGTGCGTTCATTCCCTATCAGGTGATGATCTATCCGATCGTCATCATCCTGCGCGAGATCGGACTCTATGGCAGCCTCAGCGGCTTGGTCATCGTCCATTCCATTTTCGGCATGCCGATCCTGACGCTTCTGTTCCGCAACTATTTCACCTCCATGCCGGAGGAACTGTTCCGGGCGGCGCGTGTCGATGGTGCCGGCTTCTGGGGCATCTACCTGCGCATCATGGTGCCGATGTCGCTGCCGATCTTCGTCGTCGCCGTCATCCTGCAGGTGACCGGCATCTGGAACGACTTCTTGTTCGGCGTCGTCTACACCCGCCCCGACACCTATCCGATGACGGTGCAGCTCAACAATATCGTCAACTCGGTGCAGGGCGTGAAGGAATACAACGTCAATATGGCGGCTACGATCCTGACCGGGCTGGTCCCGCTCGTCATCTACTTCATTTCCGGCAGGCTTTTCGTGCGTGGCATTGCCGCCGGCGCGGTGAAAGGGTGATGATGGCAGAAATTGAAAATCCCAGCGTATCGATCCAGAACCTGTCGCTGAACTACGGCGCGGTGTCGGTTCTGCAGACGCTCAATCTCGATATCGCCGATGGCGAGTTCATCGTGCTGCTGGGACCCTCCGGATGCGGCAAGTCGACCTTGCTCAACTGCATTGCCGGGCTGCTCGACATCTCGAAGGGCCGCATCTTCATCAAGGGCAAGAACGTCACCTGGGAAGAGCCCAAGGACCGTGGCATCGGCATGGTGTTCCAGTCCTACGCGCTCTATCCGCAAATGACGGTGGAGAAGAACCTGTCCTTCGGCCTGCGTGTCGCGGGCCTGCCCAGAGGCGAGATCGCCAAACGCATCGCGCGCGCCGCCGAGATCCTGCAGATCGAACCGCTGCTGCAGCGCAAGCCCTCGGCACTTTCCGGCGGCCAACGCCAGCGGGTAGCGATCGGGCGGGCGCTGGTGCGCGATGTCGACGTTTTCCTGTTCGACGAGCCGCTGTCCAATCTCGATGCCAAACTGCGCTCGGAACTGCGCGTCGAGATCAAGCTTTTGCACCGCAGGCTGCAGAACACCATGATCTACGTCACGCACGACCAGATCGAGGCGATGACCCTGGCCGACCGGATCGCGGTGATGAAGGGCGGTGTCATCCAGCAGCTCGATGCGCCGCAGACCATCTACAACCGCCCGGTCAATCGCTTCGTGGCGGGCTTCCTCGGTTCGCCGGCGATGAATTTCGTCGAGGGGCGGCTGGAGAAGCGCGGTGACGGCTGGTTCTTTGTGGCCGAAGATCTCAATATTCCACTCGGCACCTATCAGTTCGACGGGCAACCGGAAGCCGGTCCAGCCGTGTTCGGCATCAGGCCTGAGCATGTCAGCCTCAACAGCGGCACGGGCTGGCCGTTCTCGACAGCGGCCAATGTCGAGGTGGTCGAACCGATGGGCTCCGACACGCTGGTGTGGCTGAAGCTTGCCGAGCAGAAATTCAGCGTCCGGGTCACCTCGGAACGCACGCCCAAGAACGACGAGGCGGTGACGGTGGGCTTCGACCCGATGCGAGCCTCGCTATTCAACGCCGAAACCGGCAGCCGCATCTAACGCCCGAATAACCATCCCCAAAGCAAAACAGGCAAAACGGACAAAGACGATGAACTGGTCATTCCAACTTTACAGCGCCCGCAATTTCCAGCCCTGGGAAGGCGTGCTCGAGACACTCGGCAAGCTCGGCTATACACAGGTCGAAGGCTTTGGCGGCGTCTATGACGATCCCAAGGCCTTCCGCGCCGAACTCGACAAGAACGGACTTGCCATGCCGACCGGGCATTTTTCCATCGATGCGCTGGAGAACGACTTCGGCGGCGTGCGCAAGATCGCCGATGCGCTCGGCATCAAACTCTTGATCTGCCCCTATCTGATGGCCGAGGACAGGCCGTCCGACAGCGCCGGCTGGCGCGGCTTCGGCGAGCGCCTGGCCAAGGTCGGCGAGGTGGCGTCGAAGGCCGGCTACGGCTTTGCCTGGCACAACCATGATTTCGAGTTCAAGGCACTGGCCGACGGCTCGGTGCCGCAGGATCACATCCTGTCTTCCGCCCCTGATGTCGGCTGGGAGATGGACCTTGCCTGGGTGGTGCGCGGCGGCGCCGATCCGTTGCCCTGGATCGAAAAGCACGGCAAGCGCATCGTCGCCGTGCATGTGAAGGACATCGCCAAGCCGGGCGAGGGGCTGGACGAGGATGGCTGGTCGGACGTCGGCCACGGCACGATCGACTGGGCTGGCCTGATCAAGGTGCTGCGGGCCAAGAGCGCGGCAAAATACTTTGTCATGGAACAGGACAATCCCAACGACATCGAGCGCTTCGCCCGCCGCTCGATCGCAACCGTCAAGACCTACTAGGAACAATCACAATGGCAAAGAAATTGGGTATTGGCGTCATTGGCTGCGGCAACATCTCGAAGGCGTATTTTTCGCTGGCGCCGCTGTTTCGCGGCATCGAGATGCGCGCCTGCGCCGACATAAACATGGATGTGGCCAAGGCGCGGGCGAAGGAGTTCAAGCTGCGCGCCGAGACCGTCGAGAACCTGCTCAAGGCCGATGATATCGACATTGTCGTCAACCTGACGATACCGGCCGTGCATTATGAGGTGTCGAAACAGGTGCTCGATGCCGGCAAGCACGTCTATTCGGAAAAGCCGTTCGTGCTGTCGCTAAAAGAGGGCCTGGACCTCAAGGCGCGGGCGGAAAAGAAGGGGCTGCGCATCGGCTCGGCACCCGACACCTTCCTCGGCGGCGCGCACCAGCTGGTGCGTGAACTGATCGACGGGGGAAAGCTTGGCAAGATCACCAGCGGCACCTGCCACGTCATGGGCCATGGCATGGAGCATTGGCACCCCAATCCGGACTTCTTCTTCCAGCCGGGTGCTGGGCCGGTGCTCGATATCGGGCCGTACTATATCACCAATCTGATCCAGTTGATCGGACCGGTGAAGCAGGTGGCGGCCTTCGCGATAACCCCGGCCAAGGAACGGACGATCAGCTCAAAGCCGCGCGCGGGCGAAAAAATCCCGGTCAATACGCCGACCACCATCCATGGCCTGCTGGAGTTCGAGAATGGCGCCGTGGTGACGCTGAACACCAGCTGGGACGTCTGGGCTCACGGCCACGCGCCGATGGAACTCTATGGCGAAGCGGGGACCGTGTTCGTGCCGGATCCGAACTTTTTCGGTGGCGAGGTGCGCTTTACCACCGAGGGCAAGCCGGTCAAGAAGCTGCCGAAGTGGAAGCATCCGCTTGGCATTCCGAACGAAATGCACGGCCAGGGCCTGATGGCCAATTACCGCACCGCCGGCCTTGCCGACATGGCGCTGGCAATCGCCGAAGGGCGGCCGCACCGCTGCTCGATGGAACTGGCGCTGCATGCCGTCGATGTCATGACCGGCATATTGCGCTCCGGCGAGACCGGCAAATTCGTCGCCATGCAGACCACTTGTGAGCGGCCGGCCGCTCTTGGCGTCAAGGCAGCCAAGGAGTTGCTGGCGAAGACAAAGTAGGTGCAGGATTATCGATAATTTTGATTTACCCCCTCTCCCCGTTCGGCCGGGGAGAGCGTAAGGAGGGGGCGCGGGCACTGTTATCAGGCGACGATGACCGTGCTCCCTCCGTTCAAATTCGAGGATTCCCGTCATGCCCTACATCCCTGCCGAAAACCGCTATGAGAAAATGATCTACAACCGTTGCGGACGGTCCGGCCTCAAGCTGCCGGCGATCTCACTCGGGCTGTGGCACAATTTCGGCAATGACACGCCGCACAGGACCAAGCAGGCGATCGCCCGCAAGGCCTTCGATCTCGGCATCACCCATTTCGACCTCGCCAACAACTATGGCCCGCCGCCCGGCTCGGCCGAGACCGCTTTCGGCGAAATCCTGCGCAGCGATTTCGCCGGTTATCGCGACGAGCTGATCATCTCGACCAAAGCCGGTTATGAAATGTGGGCCGGTCCCTACGGTGAATGGGGCGGGCGCAAATACATGCTGGCGAGCCTTGACCAGAGCCTGAAGCGGATGGGGCTCGACTATGTCGATATCTTCTATTCACATCGCTTCGATCCCGACACGCCGCTGGAAGAAACCATGGGTGCACTCGACCATGCGGTGCGTTCGGGCAAGGCGCTCTATGCCGGCATCTCGTCCTACAATTCGCAGCGCACCCGCGAAGCCGCCGACATATTGCGGCAGCTCGGCACGCCATGCGTCATCCACCAGCCGAGCTATTCGATGCTCAACCGCTGGGTCGAGGATGACGGCCTGCTCGACACCCTCGAAGGGCTCGGCGTCGGCTCCATCGTGTTCTCGCCGCTGGCGCAAGGCATGCTGACCGACAAATATCTTGGCGGCATTCCCGAGGGCAGCCGCGCTTCCCAGGGCAAGTCGCTGAAGACAGCCTTTATCAACGACCGCACCATCGCCAACATCAAGGCGCTTAATGCGATCGCCGGCAAACGCGGCCAGACGTTGGCGCAGATGGCGCTCGCCTGGGTGCTGCGCAGGGGCAAAGTGACCTCGGCGTTGATCGGCGCCAGCCGGCCGGAGCAAGTCGAGGACTGCGTCGGAGCGCTCAAGGTGCTCGACTTCAGCGATGCCGAATTGGCCGAGATCGACACTTACGCGCGTGAGTCCGATATCAACCTGTGGGCGGCCTCCGCCGAGCGCAAAGGTCCGCCGAGGAAGTAAGGCGCGCGCATCAAGCCGGCAAACAAAATGGCGGGAGCCTCTCCCGCCATTTTGCGCGCTATCGCCGGCTCAGGGTGCTTTCGGCTTCTGGGCCGTGCCTAGCCCCGCCTTGGGTTTTTCCGGCGCCGGCGTCGAGGTCTTCATCTTGGCTTCGATCCAGCCGGTGTAGTTGGCCAGCCGCGTGTAGATGCCGTAGGCATCCTTATGGCCGCAGGCTGCACTTCCGTCCGCCGGGCCTTCACCCCAGCTGACGACGCCAACCTGGACCGGGCCGTCGGCGCCGACCATGAACAGCGGGCCGCCGCTGTCGCCATTGCAGGCGTCACGCACGCCGCTGGTCGTGCCGGCGCAGATCATGTTGCCGGTCAGCGGATCCGTCATATCGGCGGCGATCGCGTTCGCGGCGGCGTCGATGCCCTTTTCCGAATAGCGCATGCGATGGGACAGATCGCCAAGTGCAGCCTTCAGGTCATGCGCATAGATGGCCTTGATGCCGGTGTTGCAGGCGCTGTTGGGTTGCAAGTCGAGGTCGGCGACCATCAGCGTGGTCGGAAATGTCCCGTCCTGCATCTTGCCCCAGCCGGTGACCGTGGTCTTGCCGGCCTCGGGGGTCGCGTCATGGGTGACCTTGATGGCCGGCGCATCGGCCGGCTCGGCAAGCCGGAGCAGGCCGAGGTCATTGTCGAGCGTCTGCTCGCTGTAGCCCTCGTTGACGATGACTTCAGCCACCTTGTGGCGCTTGCCTTCGCTGAGCTCGGTGGCGCCGGTCAGCACGGTAACGGAGCCAGGTGAGATCGGCTGGCCGTTGTCGTTGAGACAGTGTGCCGCCGTCAGCACCCATTGCGGCGCGATCAGGCTGCCGCCGCAGAACTGTGCGTTGGCCTGCGAGGCCGGGTTCTCGTCCAGCCTCTCGGTGGTGAGCAACGCGACCTGGAACGGATAGGCGCCCTTCTCGGCCTGGTTGCCGCCGTAGACCCGGTCGGCGCCGTCCGGGTTCTCCGCCGCGGCCTTTGCCCTGGCATCGGTCACGCGCTTCATCGGCGAGACAGCCGCTTCGGGTCTTGCGTTGCCTTCGCCCGCCTGGCCGGTGTTGATGAATGTGACGGCAGCGGCGACGCCAAGCAGCGAAGCGGCAACGATCGACCCGAACCGATTTGTGATGTGCACCTGAACCCCTCCTAAGACAATTTCCCGCGCGGACCGGCGCCGGGCATTGTGCAACGAGGCGGTGCCGGTTCGGACATCCGATCACTTGCCGCATTCAATCGGCGCGCGATCGGTCACAAAACCGAATCCCACTTTTGCTAACCGTGCCCGCGAGCAGAACCCGCACAAAATCCTATAGCCCCCCACGGGCTAGGTGGAAGCGATTATCATTGCCAATCTAGGATTATTTTAGGCAGTATATCGGGTAGGGTCATTTTGGCGGGGGCTTTTGATTGACCATGGCAAATAACGATCCGGCCTGCGCGCCGATAGGCTTGCTGATTTTTCGACGCCACCACGATCTCGACAATATTTCTGTATTTTGATCCAGTCCTTGCTGACTTTTGGGAGAGTCTCACCATGACAAAACTGACAAACGCTATGATTGCGTCCGTATTGCTGTCCACTGCAATATGGACGGTCTCCGCTTTCGCTGCCGACCCCGGCTCAGCCAGTGCCGGCAACGGCGAAAGCATGCGGGACGTGACTTCGGGCGACTTCAAGCCTGGGCGGGCAAAACCGATCGCACCGCCCAAGCTGACCGATGAAGACAGCCGCGCCGCGCCGCTCGCCGACGAGGCAACGGCTGTCAAATCCTATGGCATCGTCGGGCGTTCCGCCGATGGCAAGGAGATCAAGATCGAGCCAAGCGAGGCGCTGCGGGAGCTTATCATCAAGCAACTGAACGCGCCGGCCGATGGCGCGGACGGGGCCCAGCGCGAGACCGATGATCCGGACCTTGGCGAAGGCGAAGCCGGGCGGCAGGTTTTCGGCCCCGACGATCGGGTGCAGGTCAAGAACACCAAGACCTATCCGTTCTCGGCGATCGGCTATCTCGAAGCCAAGTCGAAGACCGGCTTCGGCAGCTGCTCGGCAACGCTGATCGGTCCGCGAACCGTTCTCACCGCGGCGCACTGCCTCTACAGCCATGAGGACAAGGATTGGTTGGCGGACTATCTGTTCGTGCCGGGCCTCAACGGCAGCACGGCAGACGACGCGCCGTTCGGCGCCTTCGCTTATGAAAGCGCCTATGTGCTGCAGGGCTTCATCGACAATTACCAGGGCTATTATGGTTCGGTCATCCCGTGGGATCTCGGCATCGTCACGCTGAAGCAGGATGTCGGCACCAATTTGGGCTGGCTGGGCTATGCCAATTATGACGATCTCGGCGACTTCACCGCCAACCTCGTCGGCTATCCCGGCGACAAGCCGATGGGCACGATGTGGAAGGCAAGCTGCGAAGTGCATGCCGAAAACATCGGTCCGGAATATTTCCAGTATGACTGCGATACGTTCCCGGGGTCGAGCGGCAGCTCGGTCTATGCCTATGACAACAACTCCAAGCAGCGCATCATCACCGGCGTCAACGTGGCGGAAAGTCCCGACGCGAACACCGCCGTGCGTCTGAACGCCGCCAACATCCAGTGGATCAACAGCCTGTATAAATAATCGCTGCACATTCACGACACGGGAAAAGGCGGCGGGTCGATCTCGCCGCCTTTTTCCTGGGTTGATGCGGCTTCGCTTGCACGGGGCCGGGTCGCCGACTACGCTTCGATCGGACAAGGGGTTGGGGCGTCCAGGGGGCTCAAGGGATGGCGCGGGCAAGGACAGTGTTCGGGGTCGCGGCCGCATCGATGCTGGGCGCGCTGATGCTTTCACCGGCTTTCGCCGATCCGGCCGCCGCGCCTGCCGACGGCGCCTGGGCGGAACGGGTACAAATCCTCTATCAGGCCGATACCCGTTCGGTGTTGCGCAGGGCAGTGCGCGTTTGGGATTTCCATCCGGAGAAGAACCTCGATTTCGTCTGGGAGCCGGCTGCAGGCCAATCGCCGGATCGGACGATCGCCGAGGACGGCACCGTCAATGGCAAGGGCAGGCTGGTTTGGCGGGTGCGAGGCTCGGCGAGCTACGATCCCAAGACCATCTATTCCAGCTATCTCGGTGATGTCAGGAACGGCCGGCCCGACGGGCAAGGCCGGCTCGAACTGCGATCGGGCGAGGTTTTCGAAGGGCATTGGCTCGCCGGGGAACTCAACGGCAAGGGCATGCATATCGACGCCGACGGCAACCGCTACGAGGGCCGGTTCCTCGACGGCATTGCGAATGGCGAGGGTCAACTGTCGTCAACGACCGGGGAGATTTTTGCTGGCTCGTTTGTCGACGGACTGAAAAACGGCAGGGGCCGGACTCGGCTCGCCGGTGGCACGGTCTACGCGTCGCAATGGGTGATGGGCAAGGAGGTCGGCGGGTCGCGCCCCGACGTTCTGGCCGACGCCAGGGTGGGCGGCCTCATCAAGGCGCAGGCCGGTGGCGGTGACGCCGACAAGGTCGAGATCGGTGTCGTGGTCGATCAGCGCATGACCCAGCAGTCCGACATGCAGTACCAGCACTTGGTACGCGACGAGGACATTGCGATCTATCCGCAGGCAGATGAGGACAATGACAGCTGGAACGGCAGCGGGCAGATCACGACCAGCAATGTCTTTGGCAGCAAGGACTGGGACGATGCGCCGGCCTTCGCCGAGGTCGACCTCAAGACGACAGGCAAATCCAAAGTCAAGCTCGACAGCCTGGAAATGAAAGTCGCGTCGAGCGATGCCTACCGCAAGCCGATGCTGTCGATATCGGAGCATTTCGGCTGTGTCGGCTTCCGGCCGGATTTCTCGATTATCAACAATGGCTGGGGCGATGCCAAGGACATGAAGATGTCGATCCAGTTCACAGCGGTGAACGAGGATGGCGACCCAACCGGGCAGCCAAGCCGCATGTTCACCAAGGACATCGGCGGTTTCGGCGAAGGTGTCGACGTGTCGGTCAAGAGTGTGCTCGCCGAGGCTGGCGTCGATACGGCGAGCCTCGAGACCGGACGCTTTCCCTGTCCTTCGGTCGACAGTCTCAATGTCTGCCGCAGCCAACTGACCAACAAGATCAAGTTCGGCGAGGTCGCCGACTATCTCGGCAACATGCAACAGGCGATGACGCTGAACGCTATCGGCAAGTTCGATTATTCCTGGGCGGATGACGAAGGTCACGTCCACCAGCAGAGCGAGCCGTTCCGCACCTCCGTGACCATGGCGGTTTTCGAGACGCCGGAATCGATGGCCGAATGTGGCGATGGCGGCGGCGGCACGCCGGAGGCGATGCGCTACCAGAATATCGAGTTTCCGATCGGCAAGCATGACTACACGATCGCCATGCCGGTGCGTGGCAACAAGAGCATCAGCGCTTACACGGCGCGGCTGAAGATGTGGTCGTCGATGTCGTCGATCCACAGCTTCAGCATCGCGGCGCATTTCGCCGATGGCAGCGTGCGCGAGAGCAAGCCGGTGACCTTCTTCTATTTCAAGCCGAAGCGGTCGCTGTTCGAGACCAAGACCGAGCCGGCGGCGTGCTATCTGCCGCGCGATATGGTCGGCTGCGGCTAAGATATGTCGATATTCAGGTGAGGCCGGCCTGCCTGAATCTCAACATAGTTTAATCGGGCAGGTGCTACTTCCTGCCCATCTCGAAATAATTCGGCAGCGGAATGAGCCTGGTGAAGATCGTGCCCTGGGCGAAGACGCGCAGTTCCAGCATCGATCCCGACGAGCGTTCGGCGCTCTGGTCGAACAGGAAGTTGCCGAGCGAATAAACCTCCGCGACATCGCCGCCGGCCAGCGGCACGATCGCCTCGCTCGACACATGCGGATGGCCGCCGACGATGGCCGACACGCCGCGCAGGCGCATCTCGTCGGCCAGCATGTCTTCGCGCGGCGACGGCTCGGTCTTGTACTCACGGCCCCAGTGGACGAAGGCGACCACCGGCCGCTTTGCATTCTCATGCAGCAGCCGGTCGAGCAGGGCAGGGGTGAGGAGGTCGGTGTTCTTCGAGCCGTTGGTGTCGATATCGGTCAGGCCGACAAGATCGAGATCGGCGAGCGCCAGCGTTTCGCCCTGGCCGACATGAGGGATGCCGGCTTCGTCCAGGGCGCGCAGTGTCTCGGCATAGCCTGACGGGCCGAGATCGTAGGCGTGGTTGTTGGCGAGGCTGACAGCGGCGACATTGAGCCGCTTCAGCATGTCGAGGGCGAGGCCTCCCGGCATCGCCAGCGTCATGTCGTCGATCGCTTCCGGAACGTTGGGCAGGATGACGCCTTCGAGATTGACGATCAGCGGCCGCGATCCAGTCAGCGAAAGGACGCTGTCGACGACGCGGTCGGCGATGCCGTCACGGACCAAAATCTTCTTCATGGCGCGGCCGAAATTCACGTCGCCGGCAAGATAGTAGATCCTGTCCTTTGGCCGTGCCGGGTTGTTGAAGCCGGGGCCGAACGCGCCGAACAGCGCCACCACGTAGCTGGTGGTCCGCTCGACATAATCCGACGTGTGCTCCTGCGAATTCTCGTTGGCGATAACCAGCGGCTGGGCGCCGAACAATTCGCGCTGCAGCCTGGTCTGGATGTAGAGCGCACCGACGGAATCGGCGTGATCGGGCTGGCGCAGCGCCGCTATGCCGTCGAGCGAGCCGGCGGCCAGCATGTTCAGGGACTGCTGGTCGAAACGCCTGGAGTCGTGCTGCGGCAGGTAATGCGAAAAGTCGGTGGATTCGACGATCAGCGTGTCCTGGTCGACGATGGCTTTGAGCGCCTCCGCCAGCCGGTCCCAATCGCCACGCTTCGCCTTCACCGACATCGCTATCGGAACGATGCTCGCCTCGGGGAAATAATGGTGCAGGAAAGGCAGCATGGCCCGCACGCCATGTTCCTTGTCGAACAGGCAGGATTCCTCGACCATGTCGCTGTTTGCCTCCAGCCGGCGCACCGCGTCAGCGTCGGCTGCAACCGAGCCAAGCACGGTGTCGAAGCCGCGCACGGAGGTGGCGTTGAGCTTGTGCGTTTTGTGGAAGTGGTCCGGCGACAGGATGACGATGCGCTTGTAGCGGAAGCCGGAGGCTGCCCTGAAACCGAGCGCCACCAGATCGGCGGCGAGCAGATGATGCGGCACCGTGATGCCGGTCAGCCGCTGGTTGGATGGCTGGACATTGGCGACGTTGGCGATGGCATTTTTGAACAGTGTGGCGTCGTCATAGAAGGGCGGAAAGTTTTCGGCGCCGGGCGGGCAGACGACTGGGGCGGCGAAGGCGGGGAGGGGGAGCAGGGCTAGGAGCACGATTACGAAGATCGGCCTCATGGTTCAGCCAACACGATATTCTCCACGCCGCCGACATAATAGAACGGCTTCTGCTTCGACGCGGTCAGCCGCACCACCTCGCGCGAAATGAAATCGGCGAGGCCGAACAGCGTGACGCCACCGTCCGATGTCCTCGCCTTGCCGCGCAGCCCTTCGAGGATCGAATAGGTGAAGACGCCATGGCCGAGTTCGGGCAGTTCGGCCGCGGTGTTGTTGGCGGCGGTGGCTGAGAACACGACGATGCGCGCATCCTGCGCGTCCTTCTCCAGGCGCGGATTGAAGGCATTGGCAGCGTGACAGGTGTCGAGCAGCATGAAGCGCATGCCCTTGGCCCGTTCGACCGATTTCTGGATGTCGGACCAATCGACCAGCGAGGAGCGCTTCCAGCGCTCGGCATCCTGTTTGCGGCCGTCGGTCGGGATGAAATAATAGTCCTCGTCGATGTTGATGCCGTGGCCGGCAACGAAGATGATGGTGGTGTCGTGCTCGCCAGGCCTGTCGAGGAAATCGGCGAGCTGGTCGTCGATCGTGTCCGAATCGGGCTCCATGATGTTGTCGGCGCTGGCGACCGCATAGGCCTGCTTGGCTTTGTCGGGGGCTTCGTCGAGCGCTTCGCGGTTGACCAAAACCAGCGTCTCCATGGACGAGAACAGCGGCGCCGATTTCTGCGCAATGACCTTGAGGAATTCTGTGGCGTCATCGACGGGGTAGCGCAGGTCGCAGGCGTGGCCGGAGCAGGCGTCGGTCAGGAATGGATATTTGTCGACGCCGATCACCGCGACATAGAGCTTGCCCTTGGCCCCGGCCTTCTCGGTCTTCCTCGCTAGCGCCGTGACGCTGCGCTCGGTCAGATAGCCATATTCGTTGGTGCCGGTGATGCGGATGGTGTTTTTCCCGTCCTCGACCGGTATCTCGACGATGGTGCTGTTGCCGTCCATCGAGCGTGCGGTGAGGTCCCCGACATTGCGGCTGTTCGACAGGATCGAGAAGCCGGAGACATCGGTTCCGGCCTCCCTGGCGCCAGTGATCTCGACAGCGACATAGCCGTCGCGGACCTTGCTCTGGTCTTCTGCGAGACGGATGCCGAATTCCGGCGGCTTGCGCTGCAAAAGCTTTTGCAGCTCGTTGTCGACGCCCGGCCGCATCTCCTCGACCGCCTGTCTGGCGCTGCGCAGGATGATGGCGCGGCGCACCATTTCGGGGCTCCAGAGGTATTTCTTCAACTGGCCGGCGCGAATGAAACGGCCTTCGTGGTCGCGGCCCTGGTTGACCTGCCAGCCGATCAGCTTGTCGCCCTCGTCGGAGGAGTAGTAATAGCCCTGCGGCATCCAGGCGATCCATTGCGAGCCGGCAAAGAACATCGACACGATCAGTTCGTGGGTCTTCAGGTTCCACAGCCTGAGCGTCTGGTCGGCGCTGCCGGTGACCAGCAGGCCGGCTTTCTGCGAGGCGACCATGGCGTTGATTTCGCCGGTGTGGCCGATGAATTCGCCGGAGACCCTGGCGGTCGCGGCCTTGTATTCCAGCAGCGTGCCGTCATTGCCGCCGGCGATCAGGCCAAGCCCGTCATCGATCAGGGTGAAGGCGGAATGGACAAAGCCGTCGGTTGCATCGTTCTCGATCGAGCGCACCATCTTGCCGTCATGAAGTATCTCCAGCACCGCATTTTCCAGCGCGTCCTTGCCACCCGTGGCGGCACGTAGCGACCAGTGTTCGTCGGCCAGCACGGCGCGGGCAAACGAGCCCGGTTCCGTCAGCGGCTGCGGGTCGTCGAAGAAACGCTCGGTGGTCGGCAATATCAGCGCGTTGCTCAACGTGCCCTGCTTTTCCGGGCAGGCCACGCGATCGGGGCAGGGGTTGGCGTTGCCCCAGGCGATGACGCCGTGCGCTGCATCGATGCCGACTGATGTCACCGGCTCGCCCAAGCCCTGCAGCAATGCCTTGTGTTCGCCAGTGGCCGGATCCCAGACCTGGATGGCGTTGCGCGTGCCGCCGGCGGTCGCCACCAGCGAGCCGTCTGCGTTGGCGGCGCTGGCGTAGACGGTGCCGTCGTGACCGGAGTAGTCGAGCAGATTCTGGCCGTTATCGGTGTTCCAGACGGTGGAACGATGCTTGTCGGCGCAGCGATAGCCGCAGGAGACGACCAGCCGCGAACCCTTGGCGAAGGTCAGCGAACCGATCAGGAAATCCTGCTTCGGCATGGTGCGCGCCAGCGTGCCGTCGGCCGCGCGCCAGAGCTGGACCTGTCCGTCCTTGCTGCCGGTGGCAAACAGGCTGCCGTCCAGCGAGGCGGCCAGCGCCTGGACGCTGATGTCCCTCAATTGTTCCGCCTCGGCCGGCAAGGCGATCTCCTCGCCCTTGGCGACATCCCAGAGCCGGATGCCATTGTCGGTGGTGGCCGCCGCCAGGCGGGTTCCCTCGGCGGCGAAGGCCAGCTTGTCGATGTGCCAGGAATCGGCGTCGAGCTTCTTGTCCAGCGTCCAGCCGGTCACCGATGTATCGTCGGGCCGCCAGAGATAGACCATGCCGTCGCCACCACCGGCAGCCAGGGTCTTGCCGTCGGGGGAGAAGGCGAGGTCATAAGTCGCGTAGTCGGCGGCCTTGAGCACGGCCTTCATCTTGCCGGTGGCAAAGTCGAACAGCCTGACGTCGCCATAGGGCGGCTTGTCGCCGAGGCTGGCGCCGAAGTAGCCGCCGGCGGCGATCGTCTTGCCATCCGGCGAAACCGCGACCGCGAAGATCTTGCCGTCGCTGCCATTGCCGAGATAGCCGCGAATGGTGCGCAGCGTCACGCCGCTCTGCCAGTCCCAGATGCGGATGGTCTTGTCGTCGGAGGCCGAGACGATGTCTTCGCCGTCGGGCGTGAAGGCAAGATCGGTGACTTGGGCGCTGTGCCCGCCCGTATCCAGGTCGAGATGGAAGTCTGGAGCATCCTCGGCGCGGGCCACCGAGGCAGAGACCAGGGCTCCAGCCAAAGCAAGCCAGCGACAGGCGCGCGTAAGGTTGGAACCCGGTTTTACCACCGTCATTTGGCTTCGGCAGTGGGCTGCCCATTGCGCACATAGGCTTCGATGGCCGTGGCGAAAGTCGGTGAACCCGCCTTGCGCTGCTTGTCCACATAGCCGGCAAAGTAACTCCAGAACGAGACGGCATAATCGTGGAAATAGGCATCGGTCACTTTGCGCGAACACAGGTCGCCGTCGACGCAGAAGGACAGGCGGTTGAGAAAATAGACGATGCGGTCGAAATTCTCGTTGAAATCGGCAAGCGGCATGTCACCCCCAGAAGCGCTCATCGCCTCGATACCGATACGCTGCCGGAACACCTGCTCCTCGGTCGGCGAGGGATTTGCACTGAGCAGATTGTCGTATTTGGCGTTGAGGGCAGCGAGACGATCCTTCAGCGCCCGCTGCGCCTGCTGGTAGTCCTTGGTCTCCCAGAGCTCGACCAGCGACATGGTCTGTTCGACGCGCTTCTGTTCCTGGTTGGCCAGGAACTGGTAGACCGAGAACGCCAAAGTGAAGATGATGGCAAAGCGCACCAGCATTCCCGACCAGGCGTAAACCAGCATGCGCCAGTCGCGGTCGGTGAACGGATTGCTCTCCTTCTTGATCTCATGGCTGCTCGGCCAGGGGAAACCTTCGGTGGTTTCAGGCAGCGTCTGCGTCGCCGCCGTCGCCTTGGTGGTCGCGGCCACTTGTATCTGCTTTGTCGTGCCCCCCGGCTTTTTCATTTGCAGTTGTCCAATTCGATGGTGGCGGAGGGATCGAGCACCACGCCCGGCGCTTCAAGCTGCTTTTTCAGGCATGCCAGCTGCGGGCGCGAAACCATGAACTGCACGTCGGGCTCCGCCGGCGCCTTGTTCGGCGACGGCAACGCTTCGACCACGCCGCGCGAGGCGCAACTCGAGAGATCGACCACGACCGCGTCACTGCTGGTTTTGGCGAACTGGTCGTATTGATCGAGGAAGCAAGTTGCCAGTTCCGAATTGATGACCACCTGCTTGGCACAGAGGCCGCATGTGTCCTGCGCCGAGGCATTGGCGATCATGAACAGGCCACCGGCAAGTCCGGCAGCCGCTCCACGCCAGGAAAAAACACTGTTCCTCAAGACCGATCCTATCTGTTTCATCAGCCGCTCACCCTTTGGCTGCGGCCGGGAATGTTCTCATATCGCGCCAAGCGCGCAAGGGCCGGCTCGCAAGGGCTGGCGCAACAGGGCCACGCGGCCCTGGTGCCAGAGTTTCAGGCGCGCGGCACCGTCTCCATCGGGAAGATCATCACCGCGCCTTTCGGGCCGCTCTTGTCGGCAAGCCGCATCACGGAGCGGGTCGGCGGCGCCATGCCGATATCGGCGAGCATGTCGGAGAAGCTGGCGGCGCCGAGGCCGCGCGTCATCGACGCGACGCCGTCCTGCGCCAGGAAGCTCAGATCCTCCTTCTCGCTCTCCGGTGGCGCCTCGGTCAGCACGGCGATCATCCGCTCCATGCCGAAACTGGTGTCGGTGAAGGCCAGCAGTCCTTCCTCCAGCGTGGCCTGCGGCGCGAGGCGCTCGGCAACGATGTGGGTGATCGAATAGTCGCTGCCGACGTAAAGCACGTTGATGTCGACCAGCTGGTCCGAACTGTTCCTGGCCAGCACATGCACCTCGTCGCCGGGCGAGACGCGGGGAACCACCGAAGCCTGCAACGGCTCGAGCCCGTCCTTGCCGCTGCGCTTGACCTGGAACTGGACGTCGACATCCTCGGGCTTGTAGTCGGAGGCCGCTGCCAGCCGCGAAAGCCCGGTGGCCCGGAAGATGGTGCGCAAATTCCTGGTCGTCGCATCGACCAGTTTCTGGCGATCGTCCGGGTGGATCATGATCAGCGGCGGTTTGCCGCCGTCCTTCAGGGTCACATCGCCCGACGCCGGCAGGAACCACAGCGCCGGCTTGTCGGTCGCATCCTTGGCGGAACCGGCAATGGCGTTCTCGTGCATCACCGCGAAACGCAGCTCGGCGCTCTTGCCCGGATCGACCAGCTCGATGTTGAAGCCGGTTTGCTTGGCCGTGGCCAACTCGTCGAGAACCGAATTGACGAGAGCGGTTTCCTTCTCAAGTCCCCTGGTCGCGGCAGGCCGCGCGATTGTCAGCCTGTAGTCGACGGCGATCTCCGCCACCCGCGCATAGGCGTTGGCTGGAATATCGGCCAGCTTCAGCGCCGGCTTCTTGTCGAACTCGACTGGCTTGACGCGGCTTTCCAGGTTCTTCGCCGACTGCACTTCGAGATAGCCGACGGCATCCGACAGCGACGACAGCGACGAGGGCAGGATGGCGAGCTTGCTGCCGGGGGTCAGGCGGTGCAGCAGGCCGGCGCCGATCGTCGCCTCACCGTCCTTGACGGCGACTGGCCATTGCATGACCGCGTCCGTCTTGTCGGTGCCGAAGACGCGCGCGTCGAGTTCGCCCTCGAACAGCGGCGTCGGCCGGGTGCGGCTGTCGGCCGAATATTGCTGCAGCACGGCCTGGCCAAGCTGGCGATAGGTGATGTTCGGGTTCTCGGCCAGTTTCGACAGGATGGTGAAGGTGAACAGGCCGAAGCGCGGTGCATCCGCGGTGCCCTTGGGCAGCGGCATCTCCGGCGTCGTCTCAACCGTCTGTGCGGCGTAGAAGGCGACCAGCTTGCCCTTGGCGATCGGTTCGCCGCCGGTCGGCGTCAGGTTGAAGGCGGGCTTGCGCGCGCCATTTTCGTCGAGGCCGCGCGAGGCGCTTGCGGCCGTGTCCTCATAGGTCTTGACGGCTGCCGCCCGGGCTGCTTCGTCGCCGCCGACCAGGTCGGCGAACTCGACCTTGCGCTCCAGCTCGTCGTCGACCTCGACGGCGCGTGTCGCAGTGCCGGAATGGCAGCAGTCGAACACCGCCCAGACAAAGGCGCCCTTGTCGCGGATGGCGTCCAGTGCGTTGCCGATCTCATTGTCGACCAACGCATTGGGCACGCCGGCATCGCGGTTGATCCACTTGTCGATATCGACAGGCAGGAAAATCTCATCGAGCCCATCGGTCTCGTCGCCCTTGACCCTCGCGGGCTGCTGGGCGCCGTGACCGGACAAATGCAGGTAGACGAAATCGTCGCGCTGCACTTTCTCGGCAAGATCGGCGAGCGCCGCCTTGATCGCCGCATGGGTCGGCAAGCCCTTGGCGCCGGGCAAGTCCTTGGCGAGCAGCGTGACGTTTTCGGGCGCGAACCGCACCGGATCGGGCACGTTCTTGAGAAGATATTCGTGAACCAGGCCGGCATCGTTCTTCGGCCCGATCAGCCAGTTCCTCTGGGGCAGGGCAGGATATTCAGTGCATGCCACCAGCAGCGCATGATAGGTGCGCGATGCGGCGAGCGCCCGGAACGGCACCGTACCGGCCGCCATCAGCGCCGACGAGCCGACAAGCAGCGTCCGGCGTGTCAATTTGATCATATTGCTTCCCCAAGCCCGATCGAATTTCCCAAGCGAGGCCACCCTCACCGAGAATCTTGTCAGTATTTTGAATGTCGCTTCGCCATCGATCCCGCCATCCCCAAACGTGCCGGCAGGTCATCGATCGGCCAGGACAGCAACAGAAGAGTAGCAAAGACCGCGGTTCGTCGCTATCTGAATGGGATCAGGCTGTGTGTTCGAACAAGCAGCCTGCAAACGGCGCAAGACAAGTTGGAACGGAACCATGGCGGCAAGGGATGTGCTGACGAAAAACCAACTGTGCGTGCTCGAGAAGCTCGAGACCGCCAGTGGGCCGCTCAGCGCCTATACCTTGCTCGACCAGTTGCGTGAGCGGGGCTTCCGCGCCCCGCTACAGGTCTACCGTGCACTCGACACGCTGGTGAAATCCGGCTTCGTGCACCGGCTGGAAAGCATCAACTCCTTCGTTGCCTGCGCCGAGCCGCACGACCACAGCCATTCGATGACCGCCTTCGCCATCTGCGACGCATGCGGGCAGGTGACCGAAATGTCCGATCACGACGTCGATCACCGGCTGAACGAATGGGTCAATTCGACCGGCTTCGCCGCCAAGAAGGCGGTGATCGAGTTTCGTGGGACGTGCGCCAAGTGCCGGGCTGAAGCGGCCTAAAATGTATTGATATTCAGGTGAGGCCGGTCTGCAAATGGCGGCTTGAGCTGAATCTCAACACACCTTGCGTTGGCGCTAATGCGCCTCGTCCCAATTATTGGCGGCGCGGGCATCGACGTGCAGCGGGACCGACATCGATACAGCCGGCATCGCCGCGTTTTCCATGACATGGCGCACGACGGGAATGGTCGCCTCGACTTCCGCGTCGACGGTTTCGAAGATCAGTTCGTCATGCACCTGCAAGAGCATGCGGGCGGACAGCTTCGCTTTCTCCAGCGCCTCGTCCATACGCACCATGGCGCGGCGGATGATGTCGGCGGCAGTGCCTTGCAGGCGGGCGTTGATCGAGGCGCGCTCGTTGAACGCGCGGATCGAGGGGTTGGACGATCTGATGTCGGGATAGTGAATGCGACGGCCGAAGATCGTCTCGACGAAGCCATGCTCGCGGGCGTAGGCCTTGGTCTCCTCGATATAGTCGCGGATGCCGGGGAAACGCTCGAAGTATTTCTTGATGTAGTTGCTCGCCTCCTCGCGCGGGATCGACAGCTGGTTGGCGAGGCCGAAGGCCGAAATGCCGTAGATGATGCCGAAATTGATCGCCTTCGCGCGGCGGCGGACTTCGGAAGGCATGCCCTCCACGGGCACGTTGAACATTTCCGAGGCGGTGATGGCGTGGATGTCGGCGCCGTCGGCGAAGGCCTGCCGCAGTTGCGGGATCTCGGCGACATGCGCGAGCACGCGGAGTTCGATTTGGCTGTAGTCGGCCGAGACCAGCCGGTTGCCCTTGTCGGCAATGAAGGCGGTCCTGATCTTGCGCCCCTCGGCGGTGCGCACGGGAATGTTCTGCAGGTTCGGGTCGGACGATGACAGCCGGCCGGTTGTCGTCGCGGCAAGCGCGTAGGAAGTGTGGACGCGTTTGGTGTCGGGATGGATGAAGCCGGGCAGCGCATCGGTGTAGGTCGATTTCAGCTTGGTTAGCTGGCGCCAGTCGACGATCTTGCGCGGCAGTTCGTGACCCTCGGCGGCGAGGTCTTCCAGAAGTTGCGCCGAGGTCGACCACTGGCCAGTCTTGGTCTTGGAGCCACCGGGAAGGCCCATCCGCCCAAACAGGATGTCGCCGAGCTGCTTGGGCGAGCCGATGTTGATGCGCTCGCCGATGAGCTGGTAGATTTCCTCCTCCAGCCGTGCGGCACCTTGCGCCAATTCACCCGACAGCCTGGACAGGATCTGCCGGTCGACTGAAATGCCGCGCTGTTCCATGCGCGCCAGCACCGGCACCAGCGGCCGTTCCAGCCGCTCGTAGACCGACACCAGGCCCTTGGCGGCAAGCCGGGGCTTCAGCACCAGCCAGAGCCGGAGCGTCACGTCGGCGTCCTCGGCGGCGTGGGCGGTTGCCTTGTCGATGTCGACCTGATCGAAACCGACCGAGTTCTTGCCGGAGCCGGTCACGTCCTTGAGCTGAAGAGGGGTATGGCCAAGCCATTTGTCGGCAAGCGCGTCCATGCCGTGGCCATGCGGGGTGCCGGCATCGAGCACATAGGAGATCAGCATGGTGTCGTCGAACGGTGCGACATCAATGCCATAGCGGCTCATGATGACGAGATCGTATTTCAGGTTCTGCGCGATCTTGAGGACCGATTTGTCCTCCAGCAGTGGCTTCAGCACCGCCAGCGCCTCGCGAACAGGGATCTGGTTTTCGAGCGTACCGCCGCCGAGCAGGTCACCGTTGCCGCTCTTGTGGAAAAAGGGAATGTAGGCGGCGCGGCCGGGCGCGGTCGCCATTGCCATGCCGATCAGTTCGGCCCGCATCGGATCGGCCGCTGTCGCCCTGACGTCGAAGGCGGCGATACCAGTCTCGCGCGCTTCGGCCACCCATGCTTTCAAGGTCGCGATATCGCGAATGCATTGGTAGGCCGATATGTCGATCTTGCGGGTGGCAGCCCGCTCCAGCCGCAGCGCCGCGAGCAGGGAAGGCGAGTCGCCCTGCTTTGGTGTTTCGGTCGTTCCGTTGGCCTCGCTTGGCTCGGCCCCGTTTCGGGTAGTGACGGGTGCTCCGGCGCCGACATCCGGCCCATGCGCGCTGTCGGCGCGTTCGACGGTGACAGCGACGGCCTGGACGTCCCCGGCCTCGGTGCTGGTCGCTTCCGCCACACGGCGGGTCAGCGAGGTGAATTCCATGGTCTTCAAGAAACCGATCAGCTTCGGGCCATCCGGTGCGTGCAGGACGAAGTCGTCCAGGCCCTCGGCCACCGGCACGTCGTTCTTCAGCGTCACCAGCTGGCGCGAGATGCGCGCCTTGTCGGTGTTGGCGATGATCGATTCGCGCCTCTTGTCCTGCTTGATCTCGCCGGCCCGGGCCAGCAGCCCGTCGAGGTCGCCGAACTGCTCCAGCAGTTGCGCCGCCGTCTTCGGGCCGATGCCGGGCACGCCGGGAACGTTATCCACGGAGTCGCCGGTCAACGCCTGCAGATCGACCATCTTTTCCGGCGGCACGCCCCATTTCTCGATCACTTCGGGAACACCGATCTGGCGATCCTTCATCGGGTCATACATGCCGACCGTGGCACCGACCAGTTGCATAAGGTCCTTGTCGGAGGAGATGATGGTGGTGTCGCCGCCGGCTTCGCAGGCTAGCCGGCAATAGGTGGCGATGAGATCGTCGGCCTCGAAGCCTTCCATCTCGATGCAGGGCAGGTTGAACGCGCGGGTCGCCTGGCGGATCAGGCCGAATTGCGGGATCAGATCCTCGGGCGGCGCCGAACGGTTGGCCTTGTATTCGGGATAAAGGTCGTTGCGGAAGGTTTTCGAGGAATAGTCGAAGATGACCGCGAAATGTGTCGGCACGATGCCTACATCGGTGTTGCGGGCATCCTGCATCAGCTTCCACAGCATGTTGCAGAAACCGGAAACGGCGCCGACCGGCAGGCCGTCGGACTTGCGTGTCAGCGGCGGCAGCGCGTGATAGGCCCGGAAGATGTAGCCGGAGCCGTCGACAAGGAAGAGATGATCGCCTTTTTTCATGCCGGCAGGGATAGCGCGGCGCGACGGCTTGGTCCATGCCAAAGACATCGCCAGATATCGGTTCCGGCAACACCCTGACAGAACCAAGTCGAGGCGGCCTGATCACGGCCACGTTACAAAAGTGTAATACTCGTGCCCTTGAATCGCCACGTTCACAGACCCAAATAGATGTCATCGGCAGTTTTCGCCGAAGTCCGGAGCAAGGCCCGTCCCCCGCCTATCCCGGACACTTGCGGCAGCCTATCCCCCCTCTCCGGGCTGCCGCATCGTTTCGAGTAAAGGCCGCCGTGGTTCCCCTCCACCACGGCGGCATTTTTTTGCCTTGCGACATGGCCGCGCGGCCGTGGTCCAATCGTCCCGGGCTTTTCGTTTTGCCGCTCTGCCTTTACGGTTCCGGCACTGAATCGAAAGGCTTAGCAAATGTCCGCAATTTCCCCCGTCCTCGACCGCCTCGACAAGAATCTCGACCAGAGCCTCGAACGGCTGTTCGGCCTGCTCAGGATCAAGTCGATCTCCACCGATCCGGCCTATGCCGCAGACTGCCGCAAAGCGGCGGAATGGCTGGTGGCGGAGCTGAAGCTGATCGGCTTCGACGCCAGCGTGCGTGACACGCCCGGACATCCGATGGTCGTCGCGCATCATGACGGGCCGGCGGGTTCGCCGCATGTGCTGTTCTATGGCCACTACGACGTACAGCCGGTCGACCCGATCGAACTGTGGGAAAATGATCCGTTCGCGCCTGCCATCAAGGAGGTCGGGCCTGGCCACAAGGTGATCACCGGGCGTGGCTCGGCCGACGACAAGGGCCAGCTGATGACCTTCGTCGAGGCGTGCCGCGCCTGGAAGCAGGTGCATGGCAACCTGCCATGCAACATCACAATCCTGTTCGAGGGCGAGGAGGAGTCCGGCTCACCGTCGCTGAAGCCGTTCCTCGAAGCCAATGCCGGGGAGCTCAAGGCCGACTTCGCGCTGGTCTGCGATACCGGCATGTGGAACCGCGACACGCCGTCGATCTGCGTGGGACTGCGCGGACTGGTCGGCGAGGAGATCACGGTCAAGGCCGCCGACCGCGACCTGCATTCCGGCCTCTATGGCGGGGCCGCCGCCAACCCGATCCGCATCCTGGCCAAGGTGCTGGCCGACATCCACGACAAGGATGGCCATATCACCATCCCCGGCTTCTATGACGGCGTCGAGGAAACGCCGTCGCAGGTGCTGAAATCATGGGAGACGCTTGGCGAGACGGCCGAGACCTTCCTCGGGCCTGTCGGCCTGTCGATCCCTTCGGGGGAAAAAGGCCGTTCGGTGCTGGAACTCACCTGGGCGCGGCCGACCGCCGAGTTCAACGGCATCATCGGCGGCTATACCGGCAAGGGGTTCAAGACGGTGATCGCGGCGGAAGCCTCGGCGAAGGTGTCGTTCCGCCTCGTCCACAAGCAGGATCCCAAGAAGATCCGCGCAGCCTTCCAGAAATTCGTCAGCGAGCGCATTCCGGCCGACTGTTCGGTCGAGTTCCACCCGCATGGCGGCTCGCCGGCAATCCAGCTTTCCTATGACTCGCCATTCCTGGCCAAGGCCAAGAATGCGCTGTCCGATGAGTGGCCGAAGCCTGCGGTGACGACCGGCAGCGGCGGCTCCATTCCGGTGGTGGGCGACTTCCAGACCTATCTCGGCATGGAATCGCTGCTGGTCGGCTTCGGCCTCGACGACGACCGCATCCATTCGCCCAACGAGAAATATGAGCTCTCATCCTTCCACAAGGGCCAGCGCTCCTGGGCGCGCATTCTCGATGCACTGACGCGCTGAGCGGCGGAAAACGAGATTTCTTGTTGATTTTTCACCGGATCGCGGCGAGGACGGGTAACGCCGCGACCGGAGAAGACAATGGCCGATATCCGTTTCCACAAGCATGATCTGCCTGACCTCACGCATTACAATGTCGGGGCGGTGGCCATCGACACGGAAACGCTGGGCCTCAACCCGCATCGCGACCGGCTGTGCGTGGTGCAGATCTCGCCCGGCGACGGCAGCGCCGACGTTATCCAGATCGCACCGGGGCAGAAGAAGGCGCCGAACCTCGTCAGCCTGCTCAGGAACCGCGGCATAACCAAGCTGTTCCACTACGGGCGCTTCGACCTTGCCGTGCTCTACAATGCGTTCGGGGTGATGCCCGAGCCGGTGTTCTGCACCAAGATCGCCTCGCGGCTGACCCGTACCTATACCGACCGTCACGGGCTGAAGGACATCTGCTTCGAGCTTCTCGGCGTCGGCCTCTCCAAGGCGCAGCAATCGTCGGACTGGGCGGCTGAAACACTGTCGCCCGAACAGCTCGAATATGCCGCTTCCGATGTGCTCTATCTGCACCGGCTGCGCGATGTCCTTGCCGGGCGGCTGGCACGCGACGGGCGGGCCAAGGAGGCGGATGCCTGTTTCCGCTTCCTGCCGACGCGGGCCAAGCTTGACCTGATGGGCTGGGGCGAAGAGGATATCTTCGCTCACAGCTGACCGGCCTCGCGCAACTTGCGTCGCCGGAGCAGTTTGGAACCACGTGCAAGCCGTCGCGTTCTGTCGGCTCAGTTAGTCGGTTCGAAGGGGATGACATGGTCGACCGAAAGCCCATTGCGACCGCGCCGACCGACGGCTCCAAGGTCAGTGTTACCTGGAAGGACAGCGACGGCGTGCTGAACGAGTCCATCGCGCAATATCGCGACGACGGCTGGTGGGTCTACACCGACAGCCACACGCAAAAGAAGGTCGAGCCGACCAGCTGGCGGCCCGCCGCCAGCGACGATGACGATTAGGTTTTGACGCAATCCCCAAGCCAAAGCGCTACGTGCTTTTCCCGGGAAAAGCGCCTCACACTTTGCCTGGATTGCTCTATCCCTTTGTTGGAGCACGATCTTTTCCGGAAACGGTTGCCACTTTCCGGGATCATGCTCCAGTGAGCGCGCCGCTGGCGAGGGCGGCTGCTTTCGCATAGCCTGAAGCCCTTGATATCGAGGCCGATTCGGAGCTTTCCGCCCCGCGTTCGCGCTCTTGCTTGGAGGAAAATCGCTATGGGTGTCGAAAGCCTTCTCGTTTTCATCATCATTGGTGCCATCGCCGGTTGGCTTGCCGGTCTCATCGTCTCGGGTTTCGGCTTCGGCTTGATCGGCAACATCATCGTCGGCATCGTCGGCGCTTTCATCGCCGGCTGGCTTTTCCCTCGGATCGGCTTTTCCATCGGCGGCGGCGTCATCGCTTCCATCATCCATGCCACGATCGGCGCTATTATCCTGCTGGTGCTGGTGAAGGTGCTGAAACGAGCCTGAGGCTCGACATCGGAAAGAGCGCGGCATGAAACAGAATACGCTCTATCTCATCATTGGCGCGCTCGCCGTCGTGGTCATCGCGCTTGGCGTCTATGTCTACCGCGAGCAGACCAAGCCGAAAGGCGTCGAACTCAAGATCGACGACAAGGGCATTTCGATCCAGCAGAACTGAACCCGCCGTTGATTTGGCGGATGCAGGAGCGCGACATGGGGGCTTCCAACGCGCCGGAGGGCGACGATCCGCCCAGGATTAGCGTGGCGGAATGGGAGCGGCTGAACAGGCCGCCAAGGCGCGAAGCGCTGCTGCGCTATCACTGGCGGACATTTCGCTTCCTGCGGACTGCCGCGCCGGTCAGCGAATTGCAGGGGCGACAACAGGCATTCCGCAACGCGGTCGTCGCCACCGTGGCCTTCAACCGGCCCGATGTGATCGAGTGGCAGATCCATCTCGTGCGCCGATACCTGGCCGAACATGAGAGCTACATCGTCTTCGACAACAGCAAGAAGGACGAGGCAAGGGAGGCGATCCGCGACCTCTGCCGTCGCCAGCAGGTCCCCTATGTCGCCTTGCCGAAGAACAGGCTTGTCGTCTCCAGATCGCACGGCCAGGCGCTGAACTGGATCGTGCGGAACTTCGTGACCGGTTTCGGCCCGAAGCTCTTCGGCTTCATCGACCATGATATCTTTCCCACGCAAGCCTTTTCCATCCGTGACCGGCTCGAGGGCAAGAGCGCCTACGGCAGCGTGCGGCGCGATACGCCGACGCTAGGCGGCTGGTTCCTGTGGCCCGCCTTCTGCTTCTTCGACGGGAGCCTGCTGCGGCGACCGCTGGATTTCGCCCCGAGCTACAAGTTTCACATGGATTCGGGCGGCGGCAACTGGCCGGTGCTTTACCGGTCGATGGATCCGGCGTCGATCCGGTTCACGGAGGACACCTTGGTCCGCTTCGGCGAGGGGGATGATCGGCATGAGGACTTTTTCATGTCTGTCGACGGCTGGCTGCACATAACAAATGCATCGAACTGGCGAAAACAGCCGGTCGACAGGCGCGAACACCTGGTTGCCTTGCTGCGGCAAGCCGGCGGCCCCGACCAGCCGGATGTGACGTTCGAGCCGATCTGAAAATGGGGGTCTTCATGCCGCTCGATGTGCAGATGGCGGCCGGCCTTGACCGATAGGCACAAAGAGCATGGCTGGCGGCCTGAAATTCAAGGGCTATCTGGCAAAGGCAGCGGGTCTCTAGCATGACATCAAAACGGGTTGGAGATTCGCCGGCGGGTGCAAACCGAGTATTTCCCGCGTTCGATCTGGACGAAAAGCACATCATGACACCCCAGATCGGCTTCAAGGCCAGTGAAGCGATGCGGGCGGCCCTTTCAGCGATCGGAAGAACCGAGGACCTGCGCTTTTCGCCGGACAATCGGCTGCTGGCGATCGCGGCCTTCGCGCGCAAGCGGTGCCTGGTCCTGCGTGTCGATGTCGGGATGGGGCCGGGTGGTCCCGATGTCACGATCCATGATTTCATGGAGCTGAGATCGGAGAGCATCGGCGAGGTGCATGGGCTGGACTTCATCGATGACCGGACCCTGGTGGTCGCCAACCGCGACGGGAAGCTTGCGGTGTTCGAACTGCCGGTGGAAAGCATGGCGGGGCAGCATCGGGAAATCACGGCCGTTCGCCGGATCAGCGGCAAGCCCTTTTGCAAACTCGACACACCGGGCTCGGTCGTCGTCCGGCGCCAGTCCGGCGGCCGCATCAGCCTGCTGGTCTGCAACAATTATACGCATCTGGTCACCCGGCATGTGGCAGTCCGCTGGCTGGGCTACCGGACGATCAGGAACCGGCCATTGCTCAGGAATGGGCTGGACATTCCCGACGGCATCGCGCTCAGCCATGACGGCCGGTGGATTGCCGTCAGCAGCCACGGTACAAGGGACGTCAAGCTTTACCGGATGTCGCCATCGCTTGGGCCCGACAGCGAGCCCACCGGCATCCTGCAGGACGCCGGCTTTCCGCATGGCCTGCGGTTTACCGATGACGACCGGCACATCCTCGTCGCCGACGCGGGCAGCCCGGCGGTGCATGTCTATGCCAGCAATGGCGATTGGACCGGGCATCGCCGCCCGTCGCGTTCGGTCGCCGTGCTCGATGAGGAAATTTTTCAGCGCGGCAGAGCCAGCGTCGAGGAAGGCGGCCCGAAAGGCCTCGACATCGACCGGTCGAACAGCGTCGTGGCGGTGACCTGCGAGGAGCAGGCACTGGCCTTTTTCTCTCTCATAGCGGTGACGGGCGGTAACGAATTTAGAAAATCGTAAGGAATTTCAAAAGGGTGCATAAACCCTGCTTTAACCCGCCCTTAAATCGCCGCATCTACTCTTCAACCGGAGCGCCATAGGCACCGGGGACAGACAGCGCAGCGCATGGCGAACCGCAGGGACAACCGCATCGAACCGAGTTTCGAGGGACCGCGACAGGCGCGATCCCAGCCGGGTCTTTCGGTGAGCGAAGAGGATCGCGTCGTGCCGAGCAACCGCAAAGCCTCCGTAAAGCGCAAATCGTCGAAGGCGAAGTCGTCGCGCGGTGGGCGTGGCAGAAGCCGGCGCGGCCTGTTCGGTGTGTTTGGCCGGCTGTTCTATTGGTGCTTCGTGCTCGCCATCTGGGGCGGCATCGCGGTGGCGGGCGTCGTCGTCTATTACGGCGCCAAGATGCCGGCGGCCACCACCTGGTCGATCCCGGACCGCGCCCCCAACATCAAGATCGTCTCGGCCGACAGCCAGTTGCTCGCCAATCGCGGCATGAGCGGCGGCGAGGCGGTCGGCCTGCACGAAATGTCGCCCTATATTCCCGAGGCGGTGATCGCCATCGAGGATCGCCGTTTCTATTCGCATTTCGGCATCGACCCGATCGGCCTGTCGCGGGCCATGGTGACCAACGTTATGGGCGGGCATTTCTCGCAAGGCGGTTCGACGCTAACTCAGCAATTGGCCAAAAACCTGTTCCTGACGCCCGACCGAACGCTGGAGCGCAAGGTGCAGGAGGTGCTGCTGGCGCTGTGGCTGGAGCACAAGCACAGCAAGGACCAGATCCTCGAAATGTATCTCAACCGGGTCTATTTCGGTTCCGGCGCCTATGGCGTCGAAGCGGCTTCCCGGCGCTATTTCGGCAAGAGCGCGCGCGACGTCACCCTGTCGGAAGCGGCATTGCTTGCCGGCTTGCTGAAAGCCCCGTCGCGGCTGTCGCCGGCGCGCGATCCGAAGGCTGCCGAGGAGCGATCGCAGCTCGTGCTCGCCGCCATGCGCGAGGAGGGCAAGATCAGCGAGAAGGAGTTCAAGACCGCGCTGAGCGCGCCGGCGACGCGCTCGCCGTCCTATTGGACCGGGTCGGAAAACTACGTTGCTGACACCATCATGGAAGAACTGCCCGACCTGATCGGCGACGTGCGCGGCGACATCGTCATCGATAGCACTGTCGACCTGAACCTGCAGAAGCTGGCTGAACAGTCGATCCGCAGGCTGATCGACGGCAGCGGCAAGAAGCTCAACGTCACCCAGGGCGCGCTGGTGTCGATCGACGATTCCGGCGCGGTGCGCGCCATGGTCGGCGGCTACGATTACTCGACCAGCCAGTTCGACCGCGCCTCCGAGGCACGCCGTCAGCCGGGCTCGGCGTTCAAGCCGTTCGTATATATGGCGGCGCTCGAAGCCGGCCGCACGCCAGACAGCGTACGCAACGATGCGCCAATCAAGATCGGCAACTGGACGCCCGACAATTATGGCGGCAAGTACTTCGGCAAGGTGACGCTGGCGACCGCCTTGGCGAAGTCGCTGAACTCCGTCGCCGCGCAATTGACCATGGAAGTCGGGCCGAACGCGGTGGTCGAGGCGGCGCACCGCATGGGCGTGCAATCCGATCTGCAGTCCAACACCTCGATCGCGCTCGGCACGTCGGAAGTGACGCCGCTGGAATTGACCTCGGCCTATGTGCCTTTCGCCAATGGCGGCTACAAGCCGGACATCCATTTCATCCGCCGCATCACAACCGCCGACGGCAAGGTGCTTTACGACAGCGGTGGCGGCAGCGCGCCGCGTGTCGTCAAGCCCGAGATCGTCGGCATGATGAATTCGATGATGACCGGCACCGTCGAGACCGGCACCGCGAAGAAGGCAGCCTTTGCCTGGCCGTCGGCCGGCAAGACCGGCACCAGCCAGAATTCGCGTGACGCCTGGTTCGTCGGCTACACCGCCAATCTCACCACAGGTGTGTGGTTCGGCAATGATGATGGCAGTCCGATGAAGAAGGTCACCGGCGGTGCGCTTCCGGCGCAGGCATGGCACGAGTTCATGGTCGCCGCGCATGAGGGTGTGCCGGTGAGGCCGCTGCCCGGCACCTGGAAATCGACGCCGCCCGACACGATCGTACCCGACGAGATACCATCAGCCGGCAACAACCAGCCGGCGCCGGTTCCTTCCGCGTCGGTCGGCCAGCAGGCGCCGGCCGCACAAGCGGCCGCGCCGGTTCGCGCGGCGCGGCCTGCCCAGACTGTCGATGCCGATGGCTTCGGCATGCCGGCGGATGATGGCACCACGGCGTCGGTCGGACATCCCGTGCCGCCAGGCAGCGTCGGTGGCCCGTTGAAGAAGCGGCAGACCTCGATCCTCGACATCCTCGGCGGGGGTTGAGTTAGCTGCCGTTCGCCTTTGGCTTGGCGCTGCCAAGCTTCTTGCTGTCAAAGGTCAACTTGTCGCTATGGATCTTGCCGTCGCTGACGGTAAGATGTTTGGCGCAGGACAGCGCTCCGGACGACTTCGTCATCAGGTCGTACATGAGCAAAGCCTGGCGATCATCGCCAAAGGCGGCAATCATGCGCACGCCGGTCACGTCCTGCGAGAGCTTCGCCAGGCCTTTCAGATAGGGTTCTTTGCCGGTCGACTGCTGCATCGGCCCTTCGAAAACGACGTCCTCGGCGACATAGGATGCCGCCTTTTCGAGGTCATGGCTGGTCCACGCCGTAGTGAAGGCGGTGGCGATGTCGAGAGGTGCTGTCTGTTTCATGGCTCTATCTCGTCGATCGGCTGGCATTGTCGAACCAACGAGGCGGCGGCTTCCCGGTTCCGGCGTTCTGGCGAATGGTGACATTTCGGCCTCTCGCCACCTCGCTGGCGTTCGGCTACATCTCCAGCCAGGAGACCCGACATGGCTGAACTCGACACTCGAAAAACCATCGTGCTGACCGGCGCCAGCCGGGGCATCGGCCATGCCACGGTCAAGCGCTTTTCGCGCGAGGGCTGGCGCGTCATCACCTGTTCGCGCCAGGCCTTTGCCGAGGATTGCCCTTGGCCAGCAGGTCCCGAGGACCACATCAAAGTCGATCTTGCTGACCAGGAAGATGTCGGCATCGCCGTTTCCGAAATTCGGCACCGGCTGGAAGCGCATGGCGGCCAGTTGCACGCGCTGGTCAACAATGCCGGCATTTCGCCGAAGCTCAGCGATGGCAACAGCCGCATGAACTCGATTGACACGCCGATGCATGTCTGGCGCGACGTGTTCCAGGTCAATTTCTTCGCGCCGATCATGCTGGCGCGCGGCCTGTTCAAGGAACTGGCGACGGCCAAGGGATCGATCGTCAATGTCACCTCGATCGCCGGCACGCGCGTACATCCCTTCGCCGGCACCGCCTATGCGACATCGAAGGCGGCGCTCGGCTCGCTGACGCGCGAAATGGCGCATGATTTCGGGCCGCACGGCATCCGCGTCAACGCCATCGCGCCGGGCGAGATCGACACGGCGATCCTGTCGCCGGGCACGGACAAGATCGTCGAGACGATCCCGCTTAGGCGCCTCGGCACTACGGCCGAGGTCGCCGACATCATCTTCTTCCTGTGCTCGCAGCAGGCGTCCTACGTGACCGGCTCGGAAATTCACATCAATGGCGGCCAGCACGTGTGAGGCTTCAGGCTAAGAATTGCCTCATCCGGTCATGGTGAGAACGGCCTTGCCGCTGAAGCTGCGCTGTCGCAGTGCGTCCAGGGCTTGGGCGATGTCCGTCCACGGCACTGTCATGGCGACGCGGGTCTCCAGCCGGCCGACCGCGGCCAGGGTGAGCAGCGAGGCGATGTCCGTGCCAATGTCAGGACCGGACGTGTAGTAGGCGAAAGTCTGGAGCTTCGCCCCCTCGTGGCCCGGAACGAACTGGCGGAACCCGACCGGCGTGAGTTCGCCACTGCTCGAACCGAACATGACGATGGTGCCGCCGGGTGCGACGCGTTCGATCGCGTGTGCCAGGCTTTCGCCGCCGACCGACTCTGTAATCAGTGAAAATAGCCCCTCGGCCTGCTCTATCGACCCGACAATCTGCTCGGCTCCGAGGCCGCGGAGATCCTCGGCATGCCGGGCGGCGGCGATTGCTGTCACGGAAGCGCCTTGCTCGCGGGCGATCTGGATCTGGAAACGGCCGACAGCGCCGCTCGCACCGGTGATCAGGACCCGCTGGCCGGCCAGGTCGCCGCCATGGCGCAAAGTCCGAAGCGCCGTGGTGCCCGCGACCGGAAGCGTGGCGGCGGAAACGAAGCTGACCTCATCCGGGATGACGGCGAGACGGTCGGTTGAAACGGCGACACGTTCGGCCCAGCCGGCCTGGTCGACCAATGCCGCAACCCGGGCGCCCACGGCTGGCCCGGAGCCATCGGCGGCAGCCCGTTCGACAATCCCGGCGATGTCCTGGCCAGGTATCCAACCGTTCGGACGTATGGTGAGCAGGCGCAGTTCACCGCGGTTCAACGAGGTTGTTCGGACCGAGATCAGCGCTTCATTCGGGAGAGGCTGGGGTTCGTCGACTTCGGCGAGCGTCAGCCCGGCCACACTACCGGAAGAAATGACTAGGGCGAGCATGGTCCACACCTCATTGCCGCGTGGCGGAACGAACAGCTCCTGGAGCAACCGAAGACGCTCCAGGGATGCTCATTCACCAGCGCACCCTACTGACCGCGGATGGTTGAGCACAGGGCTGGGCAGCCAGCCATTCGACCTGAAAATCGGGTCGCCGCCCCAATGTCGATTGGCAGACTACCGATCAGGCGGCCCGCAGCAAGGCCTCGATCTCTGGTATGGCGTGATTGGTCAATGTCTTGGGGACTTCGGCGATAACCTTGTCCTCGACCTCCTTGTGCAATTTCTTGCGCATGGATCCGAGCACCATTGGCGGGGCGACGAGCACGATCTCCTTGAACTCGCCGCCATGCGCGAGCTTGTAGAGCCGGTCGGCGATCTCGTCGGCGAAGCGTTCCTTGCCGATGCGATGCCAGTCCGTATCCTCGACCGCGCTGCGGTGCACCGAGGGACCGTCACTGTAGCGACCCGGACTGTCGGTGCCTTGCTCGCGCGTTGGCGGGTTTTCCTGCTCCATCTCCTGCACGACCTGAAGGTCCGGAAATTTGTTGTCGCCGGCGTTCCGAAGGAAAAGCGCCTTTTCACCGTCAGCCACCACGACCCAGATACCATGCTTCAGCTTGATCATGTGGCGGGTTCCTTTCTTCGACGTCATGGCTTTCCGAGCGCCCCGAACAGTTCGACTTGGGCAGGAGGGGGAACGCGTGGCGAACCGTTAATGTTCCAACCTCTGGAATCGGCCCCGAGGGCCGCGCGACGGACGCCGAAAGGCAGAGGCGCCCGAAGGCGGCTTTAATCTACTGAATTGGTAGAAATTAGAAAAATGTGTTTTGCGAGATGCTGCGCCGATGGCTAAAAAGACCTGAAATCAAGCTTTGCCCCGGTTGCTTGAATCCGCGCTTTGGACGGATGTGGAATATTTTTCTCTTGCCTTTCGCAGTTGCGAAAAAGCGATTGCCTGCCATCACAGGATGCGCGAGTGCTTTGCTTCTGGTTTTCCGCGCCCGGGCGTAAAACTGCAGCCAATTAAGGACTCTGCCCGTTTTCATGCCGCACACCGCCCCCAAGCTCAATGCCTTCCCCGTCTTCGTGCGGGTCGAGGGCGAAGCCGTGGCCATTGTCGGCGGCGGCGAGGAAGCGCTGGCCAAAGCGCGGCTGATCGGACAGTCGAGTGCGGTTTTGCGCATCATCGCCCAAAACGCCGAACCGGAGCTGTTGGCCTTCATCGCCCAGACGGGCGCGAACCATGTCGCGGCGGCTTACGACGCGGCGCAGCTCGAAGGCGCGGTCTTGGTGTTTGCCGCCAGCGGCGAAGAGGCGCTGGACCGCCGGGTCGCCGAGGACGCGCGCACGCTGGGCATTCCAGTCAACGCCGTCGACCGGCCGGAACTTTGCGATTTCTTCACCCCGGCTCTGGTCAACCGTGCGCCGGTCGCCATCGCCATCGGCACCGAGGGTGCCGGCCCGGTGCTGGCCCAGATATTGCGCAGCCGCATCGACCGCATGCTGTCGCCGTCGCTCGGCGGGCTTGCGGCGCTTGCCGCTTCGTTCCGTGCCGCCGCCGAGAGACTGCCCAAGGGCAATATTCGCCGCCGCTTCTGGAGCGACTTCTTCGGCGGTGCGCCGGCGCGTGCCGTCGAGGCGGGCGAGCTTTCGCGGGCGCATGAAGCTGCGACCGACCTGTTGCTGTCGAACGCACCGGTTTCGGGCCACATCGCCCTGGTCGGCGCCGGTCCCGGTGCCGAGGATCTTTTGACGCTGCGGGCGCATCGCCTGCTGATGGAGGCCGACGTCATTGTCCATGACGCGCTGGTGCCGGAGGCGGTCGTTGCCATGGGCCGCCGCGACGCCGAGCGCCTGCCGGTCGGAAAGCGCAAAGGCTGCCATACCAAGAGCCAGGCCGAAATCAACGCGCTGCTGGTCGAGCTTGGCTGCCAGGGCAAGCGCGTGGTGCGGCTGAAGTCGGGCGATCCGCTGGTGTTCGGCCGGGCCGGCGAGGAGATGGCGGCATTGCGCGATGCCGGCATCGCCTATGAGGTGGTTCCCGGCGTCACCGCGGCCTTCGCCGCCGCCGCCGATTTCGAACTGCCGCTCACTTTGCGCGGGGTTTCATCGTCTATGGTGTTCACCACCGGCCACGACCTCAAGGGCAATTCCCTGCCCGACTGGGCCAAGCTCGCCATTTCCGGCGCCACCGTCGCCGTCTATATGGGCCGCTCGGTCGCCGCCGAGGTTGCCGGCCGGCTGATCGAGGCCGGCCTGTCGCCGGACACGGCGGTCGCCGTGGTCGAGAATGCCAGCCTCGCCAACCGCCGCCGCTTTCACGGCACGCTCGCCGACCTGCCGTCGCTGGAAGCGCGCGCCGATCTCTCTGGCCCGGTCATGACCATTATCGGCGACGCCGTTGCCGGTGCCAATTTCGAGCAGTCCGAGCCGCTCGCGGCGCACACGCATGAAGGCGTGGCCAAGGCCACCTCCGAGAAAGTTCAGTCATGAAGATACTGACCGCCAACCGCCTAAGCGATGGCATCGCCGTTTGGTACGCCGATGGCGGCTGGGCCGAGACGGTGGACCACGCCGACCTTGCCCATGACAAGGCGGACGAAGACCGCCTGGAGGCGATCGGCGCCAAGGCCTATGCCGACAATGAAGTGGTCGACGTCAATCTGATCGACGCTGAAGTCGTCGGCGGCGTGGTCGAGCCGGTGCGGTTGCGCGAGAAGATCCGCGCCGCGGGTCCCACCATCCGCAACGATCTCGGTAAGCAGGCCGCCAAGCAGTCGACTTGGGCGGCCTAACAGACACCAGACGCGGGCGGACGCGCCCTGAAAGACGAAGCATGTACCGTTACGATGAGTTCGACCACGATTTTGTCCAGGCCCGCGTCGCCGAGTTCAGCGACCAGGTCCAGCGCCGGCTGTCCGGCGAGATCACCGAGGACCAGTTCCGGCCGCTGCGGCTGATGAACGGCGTCTATCTGCAGCTGCATGCCTACATGCTGCGCATCGCGGTGCCCTATGGCACGCTGAACGGCAAGCAGCTGCGCATGCTCGGCCACATCGCCCGCAAATACGACAAGGGCTACGGCCACTTCACCACGCGCCAGAACATCCAGTTCAACTGGCCCGCGCTGTCGGACATTCCGGCGATCCTGGCGGATCTCGCAAGCGTCGAGATGCACGCCATCCAGACCAGCGGCAATTGCATCCGCAACGTCACCGCCGACCATTTTGCCGGAGCCGCCGCCGACGAGGTCGCCGATCCGCGCCCCTATGCGGAAATCCTGCGCCAGTGGTCGTCGGTGCATCCGGAATTCTCGTTCCTGCCGCGCAAGTTCAAGATCGCGGTGACCGGTGCAGAGCGCGACCGCGCCGCCATCCAGACGCATGACATCGGCCTGCACCTGAAGAAGAATGCGGCCGGCGAATTGGGCTTTGCCGTCTATATCGGTGGCGGTCAGGGCCGCACGCCGATGGTGGCCCGCAAGATTCGCGACTTCCTGCCGGAAGCCGATCTTCTGTCCTACTGCACGGCGATCCTGCGCGTTTACAATCTCTATGGCCGCCGCGACAACAAGTATAAGGCGCGCATCAAAATCCTGGTGCACGAGACCGGGGTCGAGGAAATCACCCGCCAGGTCGAGGCCGAGTGGCAAGAGTTGAAGGATGCGGAGCTCAAGCTGCCGGATGCCGACATCCGCGCCATCGAGGCCTATTTCGCGCCGCCGGCGCTGACGGATCGGCCGGACGGCGACGAGACGGTCAAACTGGCGCGTCTCGATTCCAGGGGCTTTTCGGAATGGCTCGACCAGAACGTGGTGACGCATCGCCATCCCGATTATGCGGCGGTGACGATCTCGCTCAAGGGCATCGGCGAAGTGCCGGGCGACGCTTCGGACAGTCAGATGGAAGCGGTCGCCGACATCGCCGAGAAATACGCTTTCGACGAGCTTCGCGTCAGCCATGAACAGAACCTGATCCTGCCGCATGTGGCGCGCGCCGACCTCAAGGCCGTGTATGACGCGCTGGTCGACATCGGGTTGGCGACGGCCAATTCCAATTTGATATCGGACATCATCGCGTGCCCGGGCCTCGACTATTGCGCGCTGGCCACGGCGCGCTCGATCCCGATCGCGCAGGAAATCTCGCGCCGCTTCGCCTCGCTTGAACGGCAGCGCGAGATCGGCGAGCTGAAGCTGAAGATTTCCGGCTGCATCAACGCCTGCGGCCACCACCATGTCGGCCACATCGGCATCCTCGGCGTCGAGAAGAAGGGCTCCGAGCTCTACCAGGTGACGCTGGGCGGCTCGGCCGACGAAAACACGTCGGTCGGCGAGATCATCGGCCGCGGCTTCTCGTCGGAAGAGATCACCGACGCCATCGAGCAGATCGTCGATACCTATCTCGGCCTTCGGCTCAACCCGCAGGAAAAATTCATCGACGCCTACCGCCGAGTCGGTCCCGCGCCGTTCAAGGAGGCGCTCTATGCTGGCGAAGCCAAGGCCGCTTGACCAAATAGCCGACGTCGATGACGGCGCCGCCGCCAAGGCGGCGGGGCTCGATGCGCTCTATGGGCACCTGAACGCGCTCGAGATCATCGAACGCTCGGCGAGCGATCTGTTTCATGACGAGATCGCGGCCGTGTCGTCCTTCGGGGCGGATTCGGCCGTGCTGCTGCACATGATCTCGGAGATCGACCGTACACTGCCTGTCATCTTCCTCGACACCGGCAAGCATTTCGAGGAGACGCTCGGCTATCGCGACGCGCTCGTCGCGGATTTCGGGCTGACCAACATAAGGGTGATCAAACCCGAGGAAGCGGCGCTCGAGCGGGTCGACCCGACGGGCAATCTGCACCAGAGCAATACCGATGCCTGCTGCAACGTGCGCAAGGTCGAGCCGCTGGCGCGTGGCGTTGCACCGTTCCGTGCCTGGTTCACCGGGCGCAAGCGCTTCCAGGCCTCGACGCGCGCCGCACTGCCGGTGTTCGAGGCGGTCGGTCCGCGCATCCGCATCAATCCGCTGGCGCACTGGACGACATCGGACCAGGCGGACTACATGCGTGCGCACGCGCTGCGCGAAAATCCGCTGGTCGCCTATGGCTATCTGTCGATCGGCTGTTTCCCGTGCACGCAGCCGGTGCAGCCGGGCGAGGACGCGCGCAGCGGCCGCTGGGCCGGCCATGCCAAGACCGAGTGCGGCATTCACCTGTCGGGGCTGGAAGTATCGCTGACCGACGCATCCCTGTAGGATATGCTGGTATTCAGGTGAGACTGGCCTGCAAATGCCAGCTTCCCGCGCTTCCGGCCTTCGCCGGCCGAAGCACTCTTGAATGGCCGTGGTAATTAAGGCTACGGTCGGCGAAGGCCGGTGCTCGCGTACTTCTAGTACGCTCCGCTCCGGTTCTTGGAAGCCGCCATTTTCGGCGCAGCCCGACCTGAATCTCATCACATCCTTGGCTCGTTTGAATATTTAGGAACTTTTTTGATGACTGAACCGACGACACCGGTCACCCGGCTCTGGACCCCGGATGGTTTTCGCGAGGATGAATGGACACATGCCGAGAGCGCGGACGCGCTCGCCGGCAATGGCCGCTTCATCCTGCCGCTGCAGGCATTCCTCGATCTCGATCCGGAGTTGCGCCGCTCCGCCAGGGAGCGGCTCGGCGTGGTGCTGCAGCCCGGCGATCAGCTCGAGAAGATAGCCGACCTGCTCGACCAGCTGTCGCTGGTGGCACTGGCGTTTCCTGCCTTCAGTGACGGCCGTTCCTTCTCCAAGGGAGAATTGCTGCGCGAGCGCTATGATTTCGAGGGCGCTGTCCGCGCTACCGGCCAGGTTCTCGTCGACCAGCTGCCGCATATGCTGCGCCTCGGCTTCGACGAGTTCGAGATCTCCAACCCTGTGCTGTTGAAGCGCCTGGAGGAGGGCCGCACCGGCGGCCTGGGGCTCTACTACCAGCCGGCCGAAGCGCAGGAACCCAAGGGCCCGAAATATTCCTGGCGGCGCCTTCGCAACAGCTGACGCTGCGGTAATCGCCGACGTCTTTACATCAGCTCTGATCGGGCCTTCTCTGGGCTATCCGGACGGAAACATCCGCCGGGTGGGAGGAGGGAATCATGACTTTCGACTACGTCATCGCCGGCGGCGGATCCGCAGGCTGCACGCTTGCGGCGCGTCTCTCCGAGGATCCATCGAAGACGGTCTGCCTGGTCGAAGCCGGCGGCGAGGGCAAGAACCTGTTCATCCGCGCCCCGGCCGGCGTCATCGCGCTGTTGCCCGGCCGGCCGAAGATCCACAACTGGGCATTCGAGACGGTGCCGCAGCAAGGTCTCGGCGGCCGCAAGGGCTACCAGCCGCGCGGCAAGGCGCTTGGCGGCTCGAGCGCCATCAACGCCATGCTCTATGTCAGGGGCCATCGCAGCGACTATGACGAGTGGGCCAATTTCGGCTGCGACGGCTGGTCATGGGACGAGGTGTTGCCGTATTTTCGGCGCGCGGAAGGCAACCAGCGCGGGAGCGATGCCCTGCACGGCGACGACGGGCCGCTGCGGGTTGCCGAGCAGCAGGAGCCGCGTGCGCTCTCCCGGGCCTTTGTCGAGGCTTGCGGCGAAAACCAGATCCGCCGCAATGACGATTTCAATGGACCGGAACAGGAAGGAGCAGGACTCTATCAGGTCACGCAATTCTGGGGTGGAGACCGCAATGGCGAACGCTGTTCGGCGGCGGCGGCCTATCTGCATCCGGCGATCGGCCGGCCAAACCTGACCGTCATCACCGGAGCGCATGCCACCGGCATTGTCCTTGACGGCAAGCGGGCCACCGGCGTGCGCTATCGCGAGGGCAACAGCGAAGCCGTTGCGCGTGCCAGGCGCGAGGTCATCGTCTGCGGCGGCGCCTTTGGCTCGCCGCAACTGTTGTTGCTGTCTGGAGTAGGCCCAGCCGTCGAGCTCGCCGCCCACGGAATTCGGATGGTCCATGAATTGCCTGGCGTCGGCAAGAACCTGCAGGATCATCTGGATTTCATCATGGGCTGGACATCGAGGGATGCCGACATGATGGGCATCGGGCTGCGCGGTCTGCCTGGCTTGCTGCGGCATATGCTGCGCTGGCGCAAGGATGGCGGCGGCATGATCGCCACGCCCTATGCGGAGGGCGGCGCCTTCCTCAAATCCGACCCAGAGATCGACCGCCCTGACCTGCAACTCCATTTTTGCATCGCCATCGTCGATGATCATGGCCGCAAGCTGCACATGGGCTACGGCTTCTCCTGCCATGTCTGTGTGCTGCGGCCGCATTCGCGCGGCGAAGTCGGGCTGTCGACGCCGGATCCGTTGGCGCCACCGCGCATCGATCCGCGCTTCCTGTCCGACGAACGCGACGCCCATCTGCTCCTCAAGGGCGTCAGGACGATGCGCGGCATCCTGGAAGCGCCAGCGCTGGCCAAATACCGCGCCAAGGAGATCTACACCGCCGGGGCTTCGAGTGATGCCGAACTAATGGCCCATATCCGCGCTCGCGCCGACACCGTCTATCACCCCGTGGGCACCTGCAGGATGGGCGTCGACGATATGGCGGTAGTCGATCCGCAATTGCGTGTGCGCGGCATGCAAGCCTTGCGTGTCGTCGACGCTTCGGTGATGCCGACGCTGATCGGCGGCAACACCAACGCGCCGACCATCATGATCGCCGAAAAGGCCGCTGACATGATCAAGACGGCCGCCTGATTGTAGCTCTGGTCGAACCAGTGGCGCCGTTTTCCTCCTCCGCGAACTCCTCAATGATCAGGAGGACGGGTCTCGACGCCAACTGGTCGTACCAATTGTGCGATTTGTGCTTTCCCTTTCGTCGTCCTGCCCGTAGGATATGGGTATTATTTCGTGATCCGAAATAAATAGGGCCACAAGGGAGGAACTGGAAATGGCAGGCAAGAAGATATTGATGCTCGTTGGCGAGTTCAGCGAGGAGTATGAGATTTTCGTCTTTGAACAGGCAATGCATGCCGTCGGCCACACGGTTCATGTCGTCTGCCCGGACAAGAAAGCGGGCGACGTCCTGAAGACCTCGCTGCACGACTTCGAAGGCCACCAGACCTATACAGAAAAGCTCGGCCACGACTATATCCTCAACAAGACGTTTTCCGAGGTGGACCCGGCCAAATACGACGCCGTCTACGCGGCGGGCGGACGCGGGCCGGAATACATCCGCATCGACAAGCGCGTGCAGGCGCTGGTGCGCCATTTCCACGAGGCCGGCAAGCCGATCTTCACCATCTGTCACGGCGTGCAGATCCTGATCGCCGTCGACGGCGTGGTGCGCGGCAGGGAAGTCGCGGCACTCCACTATTGCGAGCCGGAAGTGACGCTGGCCGGCGGCATCTACATCGACGTCGCGCCGACCGGCGCCCATGTCGACGGCAATCTCGTGTCAGCCAAGGGCTGGCCGGGCCTGTCCAACTTCATCCGCGAATGCCTGAAAGTGCTGGGCACGGAAATCCGCCATGGCGAGATTCTGATGCGCGACGAACGCCAGGCGGCCTGATCCGGACGTTGCCAACCGCCGCGCCCCAGGCGCGGCGGTTTTTTTTACTTCTTGTCTTGACGCAATTCCCCAAGGGAAAGCGCTACGCGCTTTTCCCCGGGGAACCGTCACACTTTTCCTGGAATTGGTTAGGCCGCTGCCCGTGCCTCGCGGAACGACACCAGCTTGCGGCGGCTTTCATCCCACAATGCCAGTTTGACGCAGCGCAGGCTCTCGATCAGCGTGACGCGGCCGATGCCACGCAGTTCCGGATAGTCGCGCAGCACTTCCTGCAGCCGGTATCCGGGCACTTTGGCGGAGAGGTGGTGGACGTGGTGGACACCGATGTTGCCGGTGAACCAGTTCAGCACCCGCGGCAAGTCGTAGTAGGATGACCCGTGCAAGGCGGCATGCTGGAATTCCCATTCGGAATCCTTCGCCCATTCCGTCTCCTCGAACTGATGCTGGACATAGAATAGCCAGATGCCGGCCGAACCGGCGAGGATGACGATCGGCAGATGGACCACCAGGAAGGCGCCGGGGCCGACGAACCAGATGAGGATGGCCGCGGCAAGCGCAATGCCGAGATTGGTGGTCATCGACGACACCCAGGGTGTCAGGCCGCCGCGCATCATGCCGACAGGCAGCCTTTGCTCGAAGATGAACAGCCAGATCGGCCCCAGGCCGAACATCACGAGGGGATGGCGATAGAGACGATAGGCCAGGCGGCCTCGCCATGACAGTTGCCGGTATTCGGTAACGGTCAGCGTCCTGATGTCTCCCATGCCGCGCTCGTCGAGATTGCCGGCGCTGGCATGATGCACGGCGTGGGCGCGCCGCCAGCAGTCATAGGGCGTCAAGGTCAGAATGCCGAGCGCGCGGCCGATCCAGTCGTCGGCGTAGCGGTTGGCGAAGAAGGAGCCATGGCCGCAATCGTGCTGGATCATGAAGATCCGCACCAGGAACCCGGCCGCGGGAAGGATGAGGATCAGTCCCCACCAATGGCCATAGGCATAGGCAGCCGAAGAGAGCGCCCAGAGCGTGGCGAACGGAATGAGGGTGATGGCGAGTTCAAGTGTGCTGCGCCGCCGGTCGGGCTTCTTGTAGCGCGCCAGGATTTTGAGCCAGGCGCGCTTGCTGTTGGCCGCAGCCTCAGGGGAAATCATGTTCATCAGGAACCATAGGCGGCGCGTTCCGCCACCGCAAGACAAAGATCACGCGAAATTACTGTGCGTAATCGTCGCGCGATGGATCAATTCCGTGCCGTGGCGCTACACCGAGTTGAACCTTTTTTCGATGCCGAGACGGCAAGGCCGTGGACATTTGAGGAGTCAAATTCGTGAGCGTCGCGGCTGGAGGCCAGCGTCGCAGATGTGTCGCTACTGGCGCCCGCTGCTGCTTGAAGGGCTCCCGGCGACCCGATCGAGGCGGTCAAGCAAATCCTTGAAGCGGTCGGGAATGTCGGCTTCGATGCGGAAGGCCGGCAAGGTGCGCAGAAAACGCGTCATCGTCTTGGCACCGACTTGGCGCCTGACCTCCGTGGCGAGCCGTTCTTCGTTTTCAGCCTTGCTGCGGGTCATCATTTCAAAATCCTGTGTCGGCTCCGAAACTCCTCCAGCAAGCGAATGGTTCCCGCATCACGCGCTTGTGGCAAGCACAGCCGGCAAGTACGGTAAAGTTTGAATTAAAATCGAAGTATTGCCATCGGCCGCGTTGGGTCCGCCCGAAGGCCCTCACAGTCGCTTACCTCTTGATTTTTGAGCGCCAAACCTCGATATCGGGCACAAAATCCAAACCATTCGAAATGACGGGAAACGGCGATGAGCGACCAGGCAAAAGACGAACGCGCGCCCAGCGAAGCCGAGGCGGCCGAGGCCAGTGCCGAGCGCACGGAAGGCAGCATCGACGGCGACTATGAAGCGCTTGTGCGATTGCTGAAGGAAAATGAAGAGCTGAAGGACCGCGCGCTGCGCGTCGCGGCCGAGATGGAAAACCTGCGTCGCCGCACCGCGCGCGACGTGCACGACGCGCGCACCTATGCGGTGGCGAATTTCGCCCGCGACATGCTGTCGGTGTCGGACAATCTGCGCCGCGCGCTGGACGCCATTCCGGCCGAGGCCAAGGCGTCGGGCGATGCCGGCTTCAAGGCGCTGATCGAAGGCGTCGACCTCACCGAGCGCGCCATGCTGTCGGCACTGGAACGGCACGGGGTCAAGAAATTGACTCCGGAAGGCGAGAAATTCGATCCCAATTTCCATCAGGCGATGTTCGAAGTGCCCAATCCCGATGTCCCGGCCAACACGGTGGTTCAGGTCGTGCAGCCGGGCTATTCGATCGGCGAGCGCGTGCTGCGGCCGGCCATGGTCGGCGTGGCCAAGGGCGGCCCGAAGGTCGCCGCCGAGGCGCCGGTCGAGCCGGGGCCGGTCAACGAGCAGGCGGAGAAGGATGCGTAGTTAGGCAGTAGGGCAGTAGGGCAGTAGGGGTCGTACCAACTCTCCGGCTTCGTGATAAACATACTGCCCTACTCCCCTACTCCCCTACTCCCTTGGCTTCCATGCATCCCATCGCCCTTCTCGACTATGCCGGCATTGCCGTTTTTGCGGCGACGGGGGCGTTGGCTGCGTCGCGCAAGCAGCTCGACGTCATCGGTTTCCTGTTCCTGGCCAGCGTCACCGGCATCGGCGGCGGCACGTTTCGCGATCTCATCCTCAATGTGCCTGTGTTCTGGGTGGGAAACCGCGATTATGTGCTGATCTGCGCGGTGGTGGCGATCCTGGTGTTCTTCACCGCGCACCGCGTCGAATCCCGCTACAGACTGCTGCTGTGGCTCGATGCCATCGGCCTTGCCGCCTTTTCGGTGATGGGCGCGGCAAAGGGCCTGGCTATCACCGGTTCGCCGGTGGTTTCGATCATCACCGGCATGCTGACCGCGACCTTCGGCGGCATATTGCGCGATCTCCTGGCCGGTGAGCCATCGGTGCTGCTGAAGCCAGAGATCTATGTTACGGCCGCCCTGGCGGGTGCCGCCATCTTCACACTGGGCGACGTCGCCGGACTGCCGCAGCTTGTCTCAGGCTTGGCCGGTTTCGCCGTGGCGCTTGCGGTGCGTGGCGGTGCGCTTCGTTTCGGCTGGGCATTTCCGTCCTACAAGAGCCGGCCCGGCCGGCGGCCTGAGGATATTCCGTAAGAGAGGCAGTAGGGACTAGTCAGTAGTGAGTAGTCAGAGGAGCGTGACTCGTGACGTCTTTCCTACGGCCTACTGCCTCACGCGGCGAAGCGCTGCGCTTCCCCGCCATAGTAGTTGACGTAGCGGGCACCAATCTCCTTGACCGGCATCACCACGAAGACGTCGACCGTCGAGAACTCGCGGTCGATGACGCAGCCGTCGCCGATGCGAGCACCGACGCGGAGGTAGCCTTTGACCAAAGGCGGCATCGCCGCGATCGCTGCCTTGGCATTGACCGCCTCGATCGGCATCAGGTCCATGGAACAATAGCGCCCGGTCACCGCGCGCACGTCCCAAGCCGAGTTCGTACGGCAATGATGGGAGAGATAGGTGAGCGCCTCGGCATGCGCCGCCGGCACGGTGCCCTGGAAGGAAGCGCAGCCGGTCATCACGCCGATTTCGTAGTGATTGATGTAGGCCCAGATGCCTTGCCAGAGCGCCTCGATGGTGCGCTTCGAGCGGTATTCGGGCAAAACGCAGGAACGGCCGAGCTCGAGAAAACGTTGGCCAGGGTGACGGGCGATGAGCTTGGTCAGCTCGAATTCGCCTTCGGAATAGAAGCCTCCGGCAGCAGCCGCGATTTCTTGCCGCAGCAGGCGGTAGGTGCCGACGATGCGGCGATGCTCGGGGCCGGAAATTGAATTGTCGAAGACAAGCAGATGATCGCAGAGCGGATCGAACCGGTCGGCGTCACGGCGATCCTGCGCCTGGAACAGATCTTTCCTGGCGCCAAGCTCGTCGTAAAACACCCGGTAACGCACTTCCTGCGCGGCCGCGATCTCGGCCTCGTTGCGAGCCAGCCGCACTTCGAGATTGCCGATTCGACCGAGTGCTGCGCCCTTTATGACGGAATCGACATTACGTCCGGCAAGCAAGGCGCTGCTGGCGTTCGGCCGAGTGTCACATTCCGGCATAACTGTATGCACGAGTGATTCTCCTTCGAGCCATCCCTCTTGGCACGGGGATACGGTGTAGGTGCAACAGGATTGTGACAGTACCGTGATACGACGTCGCGGGCAATACTTCGTCGGCTGGCGAAAACGGTCAACCGGCTACGTTAGGTGAGGAAACTCGAGGCGCGGCGCGCCCGCGCGGGTTCGGGCAACGCGCTCCAGGCCTTGTTTTCATGCATGTCGTTTTTCCGAAGCCGAGGCCCACTTTTGGGCAAATGGATCAGCCGCGCGCTGGAAGAAACCGGCTCATGCGGCGACCTGGCCCTCGACGGCGTTGACCAGCGCGTCGGGATCTAGTGGCTTGGTGACGAAACCGCTGGCGCCGTGGGCAAGCACGGCATGGCGGGTCTTTTCCTGGCTATCTGCCGACAACACCATGATCGGCACGGGCGGCGCGGATGTCTCCTCTTCATGGCGGCGGATCGCGGCAATGGCGTCCAGCCCATCCATGACCGGCATATGCAGGTCCATCAGTACCACGTCGAAGCGGTGCTTGTGCCCGGCGCTGGTGACGGCCTCGACGGCGGCCTTGCCATTGCCGACCACCTGGACGCGATGCCCAGCCTTCAACAGCGTGGCACGGGCCAGCATGGCATTGATGTCGTTGTCCTCGGCGATCAGCACCGACAGGCCCTGCTGGCGGTCACTCGAGGCACGCAGCGCGGGTGTGCGACGCTTTTCCGGCTGCGGGTGGGCAAGTGCCGGCGCATGGCTGCTCAAGAGGACACGCAAAAGTGTTCCCCCGCGCACTGGCCGGGCAAGGAAGGTCGTGTAGCCGCTGGCGCGGAATTCGCCCAGCATGCCGCGGTCGGTCGGTGCGATCAGCGTGATGGCCTCGCAATCGGAGAAGCCGCTTTGGCGCAACCGCTTGAGCAGCCTTCCGTCGCTCTCTTCCATGGCCGCGTCGACCAGAAGCACGTCGCAGCCGTGAGCGAAGGGCGCAGCCTGCGCGACGGTGGTGGCGATGCCGGCCGTGCCGCCACTGGCGCGGATGGTGCGGGCGATGGCATCGGCCTCGACGGCGTTCCTTGACAGGATCACAGCGTGTCTGCCGGCAAGCGCGTCGAGCCGGCCCTGCGGCGCTTCGGTGGCCGCCGTGGCCGGGATTTCGAAGACGAATTCCGATCCCTGACCAAGCCGGCTGGAGACCGAGATCGTGCCGCCCATGGCAGCCACCAGACGCTTGGAGATGGCAAGTCCCAGGCCGGCCCCGCCATGCGTGCGCGTCGAGGTGCCGTCGGCCTGCTCGAACTCCTCGAAGATGCGCTCCATATCCTCGTCGCGCAGGCCGGGGCCGGTATCGGCGATGGTGAAGCAGATGCGATCTGTGGTCTCGGTGCGGGCGCGCGCGACGCTGACCAGCACGCCGCCGCCGTCGGTGAACTTGATGGCGTTGCCGATGAGGTTGAGCAGCACCTGCCTGACCCTGCCCGGATCGGCGGTAATCATCTGCGGCACATCCGGTTCGACGTGGCAGCCCAGGCCGATATCCTTGGCGAAGGCGCGCGCGGCCAGGAGTTCGATGATGTTGTCGGCGATCTCGCGCACCGACATCGGCTGCGGCTCGGGATCGAAGCGCCCTGCCTCGATCTTGGAATAGTCGAGCAGGTCCTCGATCAGGGCGAGCAAGGCGCTGGCCGATGTCGAGATGGCGCCGACATAAGTCTGCTGCTCCGGCGACAGGCTGGTGTCGGCGAGCAGCCTGGCCATGCCCATGATGCCGTTCATCGGCGTGCGGATCTCATGGCTGACGGTGGCGAGGAAGCGCGATTTGGCCTGGCTTGCGTATTCGGCCCGCTCGCGCGCGGTGATCAGCGAGGATTCGGCGCGCTTGCGGGCGGTGATGTCGCGGGCGATCGCGCGATGCGAAGCCGCTCCGCTGTCCTTGTCGCGCACCGACAGTTCGATCCACGAGAACCAGCGCGGGCCGCTCGGCGTGCGGATGGCGACATCGGTGGAACTCAGGCATTCATGATCGGAAAAGGCGGCATCGGGGACGATGCCGACTTCGATGCCGAGTTCGGCCAGCGTCTTGCCGGCAAGGTCGCGCTGATCGGTTTCGACGAGGTCGGCGAACACCTTGTTGGCGTAGACGATGTAGCCATCGCGGTCGCGATGGATGACGAGGTCGCCAAGTGCGTCGATGAGACCGCGAAAGCGCTCTTCGCTTTCCTGCATTTCCCACATGCGGTCGGCCAGCGTCTCGATCTCGGCGCGGCTGCGGGCGCTGGTCTCGTCGAGCATCACCGCGGTGCGGTGGACGCTGCGCCTGGCTTGCAGGTGCATGGCAAGGCCGGCGAGGCCGGTTGCCAGCAGAGCGAGGCTGATGAAGATCGGGGCCCCAGTCAGATGCGCGAGGCCCGCCAGCACGACGATGGCAAAGAAGGTCACGAGCGGCAGACCTTCCCCGCCGGCCAATTGCTGCTCGGGCACCAGCGGTGGCGCGGCGATGAACCGCCGCGCCGGCGACGGCGCGGCAAGCGCATCGACGTCGTCGCCAATATCCGCCTGTTGGCTGCCGGATTCCGCGATCATGCGAAACCCTTGCCAGACAGAGATTATGGAAAATTGCGGGGGATCGTTCGAATTTTAGCGGTTAGGGCGTTTTTGTCGCGACAGCGGCGGATTTGCCACCGGATTTGGCCGATTCGGGCCGCCCGCAGGCCTGTCAGGCAGGTCACATGTCGACGACGACGCGCCCGCGGATCTTGCCGTCGACGATGTCGCGCGCGGCATCGATGATGCCGTCGAAGCCGATGGTCGTGGACAGGCTGGCGAGTTTCTGCAGATCGAGATCGGCGCCGATGCGTCGCCAGGCCTCGAGACGCACCGCCTTCGGCGCCATCACCGAATCGATGCCGAGCAGGGAAACGCCGCGCAGGATGAAGGGGGCCACGCTCGACGGCAGATCCATGCCGCCGGCCAGGCCGCAGGCGGCGACCGCGCCACCATAGGAGGTCATCGACAGCACATTGGCCAGCGTGTGGCTGCCGACCGCATCGATGCCGCCGGCCCAGCGTTCCTTGGCCAGCGGCTTGGCGGGCTGGTTGAGCTCGTCGCGCGAGATCACCTCGGCCGCGCCAAGGTTGATCAGATAGGGGCTTTCGGCATTGCGGCCGGTCGAGGCAACGACATGGTAGCCGAGGCTGGACAGGATGGAGACCGCGACGGAACCGACGCCACCGGCGGCACCCGTGACCACCACCGGGCCACGATCGGGCAGGATGCCGTGCCGCTCCAGCGCGATGACGCAGAGCATGGCGGTGTAGCCGGCGGTGCCGACCGCCATCGCATCATGCGGGCTCATGCCTTCCGGCAGCGGAACCAGCCAGTCGCCGTTGACACGGGCGCGCCCCGCATAAGCGCCGAAATGCGTTTCGCCGACGCCCCAGCCGTTCAAGATCACCTTGTCTCCCTTGCGCCAGCCGGAATGGGAAGACGAGACGACGGTGCCGGAGAGATCGATGCCCGGCACCAGCGGCCAGCGGCGGACCACCGGCGCCTTGCCGGTAATGGCCAGTCCGTCCTTGTAATTCACCGTCGTTGCTTCCACCGCGATGGTGACGTCGCCGTCCATCAGGTCGGCGTCGGTGAGATTTGTCACGGCTACCGACTGCTTCTTGTCGGCGTCGCGCGAAACGAGGATGGCTTTGAAGGTTTCGGGCATCTTCTTCTCCGCGAGCTTGCTTGGCGGTGTGGACTGTGCGGCGATGGCCGCGCGCGGTCAATCCTTGGAAGGCTTGGCGTTCGAAGATTTGGGCTCGCGCCGCCAGCCGATGAGCTCGTCGAAGACGACCAATGCCGCGCCCACGGAAATGAGGGCGTCGGCGAGGTTGAAGACGGCGAAGGACCAGACCGGGGTATGAAACAGGATGTAATCGATGACGTGGCCGTAGATGGCGCGATCGATCAGATTGCCCAGCGCTCCGCCGATGATCAGGGCAAAGCCGGTGCGGGCGATGACATGGCCCGATGGCGTGTGCGTGGCGAGATAGAGCACGAAAGCGACGACCACCACGGCGATGACCACGAGGCCGGTATCGCCGAGGGAGGAGAACATCGAGAAGGCGATACCGGTGTTGTAGGTGCGAAACAGCGCCAGGAACGGCAAGAGATCGAGCTTTTCCTGAAACGGCAGGCCGGTCTCGACCAGGTGTTTTACCCACTGGTCGAGCGCTATGGCGATGACGGCGAGCAGTGCATAGGGGGACCATGATCTCATGGGCAGGCAACCTTCACTGCTGGTCGGTGACGGGTTCGAGCTTCAGCGCGCCGCGCCGGATCTCGAACAGCATGATGCCGGTGGCGACGGCGAGATTGAGCGAATCGGCGCGGCCAGCCTGGGGAATCCTGAGCAGCCTGTCGCAACTCGCCGCCAGGCTTTCGGGCAGGCCCTGCTGCTCGTTGCCCATCATCAGAAGTACCGGCCCGCGGGAAAAGTCGACCGAGCGGTAGTCGACGGCGCCTTTGAGATGGGTGCCGGCGACGAGGCCTGAAAAGCCGCCGCGCCAGGAGAGGAAAGCCTCGGTCGTCGCCTTGGCGACGGGTACGGCGAAGATCGAACCCATGGTGGCGCGCACCGTCTCCACGGAAAACGGATCGGTGGTGTCGCCGACCAGGATGACACCCTTGGCGCCGACGGCGTCGACGGTGCGGATGACGGTACCGAGATTGCCGGGATCGCGCACCCGGTCGAGCGCCACCCAGACGTCGCCATTGTCGGCGTGGACATCTTTCAGGGCCAGGAATTTCTGCGAGAAGACGCCGACCACCATTTGCGGATTGTCGCGCCGGGTGACGGCGACAAGCACCTTTTCCGACACTTCGAGCACCGTGCCGCCGGCGGCAACCGTGCGCGCCGCGACCTTTTCCACCGCGGGGTTGCCGCGTCCGGCCTTGGCGAACACAAGCGTCCGGATCTGCCAGCCCAAGTCGAGTGCATCGATGACCAGCTTCAGTCCTTCGGCCATGAAGGCGTTCTGCTGGTCGCGGAACTTCTTCAAGGCGAGCGCCTTGATGTCCTTGACCAACGGATTGGCGAGGCTGGTGACTTCCTTAACCTGCCCGGGTGCGCCGGCATGCCGTTCGTTCATTCAGGACTCCGGGGCATTCAGGCTACCCAGCGCGAAAACAGTGAGGTCGAAAGTGCCCGGCCGGCGGACTTTTCGCGGATGATCAACTCGCCCGACTCGACCTTGCCGCCCATGCCGGCAAACGTATCGCGCATCAAGGCATGAATGGCGAAGAACGAGGCGCGGATCGAATAGGCGGTCAGCACCACGGCAAGCGGCTTTGGGGTCAGGATCGAGCGGCAGAGATCGGTGAGCGCCGGCAAATCCTCGAACAATTGCCAGACCTCGCCTTTGGGGCCGCGACCATAGGCCGGCGGATCGAAGAGCACGATGTCGTAGCGGCTGCCGCGGCGTTCCTCGCGCTCGGCGAACTTCACCGCGTCGTCGACGATCCAGCGGATCGGCTTGCTGCCAAGCCCGGCCATCTCCTGGTTTTCGCGCGCCCAGCCGATGGCCTTCTTCGAGGCGTCGACATGGGTGACCTCGGCGCCGGCGCGGGCCGCCACCAGTGAGGCAAGACCCGTGTAGCCGAACAGGTTCAGCACCTTGACCGGACGCTTGGCCGCAGCGATCAGCCCGGCCATGTGGTCCCAATGCGAGGCCTGCTCGGGAAAGACGCCGACATGGCGAAACGAGGTGAAACGGCCGAGATAGTCGATGCCGTCATGCTTCATCGGCCAGGTTTCGCCGAGCGGCGTCTTCGGAAAACGCCAGCGGCCAATGCCCTCTTCGTCGGTGTCGCCGGTGAAGATGGCGTCGGCACGCTCCCAGTCCTTCGCCGGCAAGGCCTTTTGCCAGATCGCCTGCCCCTCCGGCCGCACGATCCGGTAGGGGCCGTACTGCTCGAGTTTTTGGCCTGTACCGCTGTCGAGCAGCGCATAATCGGCATTCGGCGCCACTTCGAGGATCACGGGAAGCTGCTCGGCGGGCAGGGCGCCATCGCGGCGGGCAAGGACGCGCGGCGCGGATTTCGGCTCGGGCTGGTTGTCCGGTTTCACGATGTGTTGGTCGCGCGGCCTGGCGTCTGCCTTGACCGCCGGCCGGTTCTCCGGCGGGCGCGGCTGTGCGCCCCCACTTTTCGTCGGCTGGTGCGGGCGGCCGTCGCGGCGTTTGTCGCGAAAAGACTTCAAGAAGCAGCATCTCCGGCGGTTCGGCCCGCTTCTGCCACAGCTTCACCCCTGTGCGCAACAAACGGCGATCGCCGACGGCTCCAACCGGTCAGCCGTGCCTGATCGAAAGCAGGCCGACAACCAGCGATACGAAGCCGGCGGCCTTGATGCCGGTGACGACCATATGGCCGGTTTCCCAACGCAGCCGGATGGCGTCGAAGTTCTCCGGTATTGGTCCGGGCACCCATGTCGCCAGAACATCATTCGCCGGTTTGACCAGAATGGACCACATCGCCAGGGAGACGGCATAAAGCACGGCGGCGGCCAGCACGAACCAGAAGGCCGGACGATCGGCACGCAGCTGCCATGCCAGAAGTCCCGGACAGGCAATCGCAGCCACGTCCAGGGGAGCGCCAATAGCCGCGAACAGCAGGAATTGGCCGTTGAAAACGGTGGTTTCGCGCCAGAGGGATGGCGACCATTTGGTCAGTCGAGGGACCGATTCCAGGACATGAGCGAAGGACGGTCCAAGGCTGAGCGCCGCGATGGTGGCGGTCAGGGTACACCAGAACAACAGGAAGCCGCGCATCTCCGTCATTGCCGGATAACGGGGGGATGCCGAAGGTGTTCCAGGTCAAATCGCTTGCCGTCGAAAGCGCGGTAGCCCTATCGTCCGGCAGCACCGGATTGCAGCATCATGTCCCGCTCCGAACGTCTCCTCGACCTCATCCAGTGCCTGCGCCGGCATCGCCGGCCGGTGAGCGGACATGTGCTGGCCGCCGAACTCGGGATTTCGATCCGCACGCTCTACCGCGACATCGCCACGCTGCAGGGGCAGGGGGCGCCGATCGAGGGCGAGGCGGGGGTCGGCTACGTGCTCAAGCCCGGTTTTATGCTGCCGCCGCTGATGTTCAGCGACGAGGAGATCGAGGCCATCGTGCTCGGCTCGCGCTGGGTCGCAAAGCAGCCGGACCGGCGTCTCTCGGCCGCGGCCGCCAATGCGCTGGCCAAGATCGCCGCCGTGCTGCCGGACGATCTGCGCCAGGGCCTTGATGCCTCGACGCTGCTTGTCGGGCCACCCGCAGCAATCATCGAGGGCATCGATCTCGGCATCGTGCGGCAGGCCATCCGCAACGAACGCAAGCTCGGCTTCCTCTATCGCGACGCCGGTGGCGCCGCTTCCGAGCGCGTGGTCTGGCCGTTTGCGCTCGGCTTCTTCGACAAGGTGCGGGTGGTGGTGGCGTGGTGCGAAATGCGGCAGGATTTCCGCCATTTTCGCGCCGACCGTATCGCCGAGCTGAAGGCAACCGACATGCGCTACCCGCGCCGCCGGCAGGCGCTGCTCAAGGAATGGCGGGCCACGCTCGACCAACCGCGTGGTCCATGAACGCTGCTGCCAGAATCTGACAGTATGCAATCCTATACAGGGCACATAAAACGCTCAGCCCTGGAGAACAGATATGGCGACCCCCAATTTCGTTATCCTCTATGTCGACCAGCCGCTGCGGAGCGGCGCCTTCTACAGTACGCTGCTAGGGCGCGAGCCGGTGGAGAGCGCGCCGACATTCGTGCTGTTCGTGCTCGACAACGGCTTCAAGCTCGGCCTCTGGTCGCGGCATACGGTGGGGCCGGCGGCGGAAGCGGCCGGTGGCGGCGCCGAGATCGTCTTTGCGCTCGATACGCCTGAGGCGGTCGATGCCGCCCATGCCGATTGGTCCGGACGCGGCCTGAAAATCCTGCAGGCGCCGACCGACATGGATTTCGGCCGCACATTCGTCGCGCTCGATCCCGACAATCATCGCCTGCGTGTCTATTGGCTGTCCGACGGGGAACAGGCCAATGGAGAACAAAAATGAGCGCGCACTGGATCGCGGTGGCTTCGGCGCAACATGTCCGGCGCGGTCGCCAGGGCGGCTTCATGCAGGTCAACCACGGCAAGGCGGCACCCCTGCGCCGCGTCAAGCCCGGCGACGGCATCGTCTATTATTCGCCGACCACTGTCCTGGGCGAGAAAGATGGCCTGCAGTCGTTCACGGCGATCGGCACGGTGCGGGAAGGCGAGCCCTATCAAGGCGAGATGGGCGGCGGCTTCACGCCGTTCCGTCGCGATGTCGATTGGGCGAGGGCCGAGGAAGCGCCGATCAAGCCGTTGCTCGACAGGCTGGACTTCACCGTCGGCAAATCGAATTGGGGGTATCAGCTGCGCTTTGGCCTGTTCCCGATCAGCGCGGCCGACTTCGCGCTGATCGCCGGGGCGATGGGCGCCAAACTGGCGGTACCTGCGTCAAGCTAGCCCTTCAGCGCCTCGTAGACGGCAATGCCGGCGGCAAGATCCTCGAGCGCGGCGCCGACCGATTTGAACAGCGTGATTTCGCCGTCGCTTTCGCGGCCCTTCTTCTGACCGCGCGCCAGTTCGTGCAAATCGGCGACGATGGCTTCCGGCTTCAACACGCCCGAGGCCAGTGGCTGGACGATGTCGCCGGCCTCCTTGGTGGCGCCGGCGCGGGTGTCGACATAGACGCGAGCGCGCACGATGGCGTCGTCATCGCTCTCGCGCATCGCCGGAGTGAAGCCGCCGACCAGGTCGACATGGGTTCCGGGCTTGAGCAATGCGCCCTTGATTAGCGGCGTGGTGGTGATTGTCGCCGAGGAGATAATGTCGGCCTGCCCGAGTTCGGCATCGAGATCAGTCGCGGCGCCGGCCGCGAAGCCCTCGGCGCGCAGACCGGCCGCGACTTTCTCGGCGTTGGCCGGCGTGCGGTTCCAGATGCGGATGGTCTTTATCGGCCGTACCGCCGAATGGGCCTTGGCGAGGAAGGGGGATAGCGCTCCGGCGCCGACCACGAGCAGCCGCGCGGCATCGTCGCGAGCGAGATAGGAAGCCGCCAACGCCGAGGCACAGGCCGTGCGCCACTGGGTCAGCCGCTGGCCGTCGATCAAGGCTTCCGGTTCGCCGGTGGCGCCTTCGAGCAGGAGATAGAGCCCCATCACCGCCGGCTTGGCGACGGCGTTGTTGTCGGGCGAGACGGTGACGATCTTGACGCCGATGTGACCGCCGGCCGAGGTGCCGGCGGCGTTGAAATCGGTCCATGCCGGCATCAGCAGCAAGGTCGAAGCCGCGCCGTCCGGCCGCTCGACCGCGTGATGATGCCTGACCGGCTGCACCGCGCCCTCGCGAAACGCGGTGCGCAATGTCTCGACCAATCCAGGAAAGGTCAGCGCACGGTCGACCTCGGCGGCCGAAATGGTCAGCATGAAAGGCTCCGTTGAACGAAAGACGGCGAGCGGCGGTTCAAGCGGTCGGCTTGGGCAATGCTGCCCCTTGGACAGGCCCCTGTGGTGCCGCCGGCGCGCGGCTGACCGCCTGGCGCAGGCTTTCGGCCTCGACGCCGCGCTGGCGCGCCAGCTTGCGGTAACGGCCCTGCTTGACCCAGGTTGCCAGGCTGCCGACGATCATGCCGATGGCGAGAGCGGCGAACAGGAAGATGAACAGCGGCAAGCTCAGCGTCAGCTTTGGATTGCCTGGGTTGAACGGGTCCAGCGTGAAGGCGACGAGTTCGCGGTTGGCGACGGCGAGCGCGATCAGGATGATCGCGAGAGGCACGAAGACCACGATGAGCATGAAACGATTGAGCATTGTGTTTTCCGTCGGAAGCTGGCGCTGACGCAGCGCCTACTTGCCGCCGTTCAGCCTTTCGCGCAGTTCCTTGCCGGTCTTGAAGAACGGCACCCACTTCTCCTCGACCTCGACGGATTCGCCGGTGCGCGGATTGCGGCCGGTGCGGGCAGGGCGGTTTTTCACCGAAAACGCACCGAAGCCCCGCAGTTCGACCCGGTTGCCTTCGGCAAGCGCGTCGGTGATCTCATCGAAGATCGCGCCGACGATGTTTTCGACGTCGCGCAGGAAAAGATGCGGATTGCGCGTGGCAATAATCTGCACAAGTTCAGACTTGATCATCAGACGGGTCCCCGTGAAAGTACTGCGGTCAAAATTATGAGGATGATTTTATTTGCTTTTTCGGCTGTTCCAAACGGCGCTCAAGGGTGCCAGACGGAAACGAGACCGTCAAGAAACAAGCGGTCGGCGCCAAGTTCATGGATGATGTCGCCGCCGGAATCGGGCAGGCCGAGCGCGCTGCCGACCGTTTTCACCACGGCTTTTGACCACAGGAAGCCGCCGCGCCGTTCTGTCTCCTTCCACTCGATCACCTTGAGTTTGGCATCGACCCCCTTGGTCGCCAGCCAGTCGATCGCCACGGTCTCGCCGCCGACTGCGTCGATCAGTCCGTTGGCGACGCCCTGGCGGCCGGTGAAGATCGAACCGTCGGCCAGCGCCAGCGCTTGCTCATGGGTCATCTTGCGGCGCTCGGCGACGATGCCGACGAACCAGTCGTAGCTATCGAGGATAAGCTTGCGGACCATGGCGCGCTCATCGTCATTGGTCGGCTTGAAAGGCGAGGGCGAGGCCTTCAGCGGCGAGGATTTCACCTCTTCCAGCTTGACGCCGAGCTTGTCCATCATGCCGCTGACGTCAGGATACTGGATCAGCACGCCGATCGAGCCGACAATCGAGGTCTTACGGGCGACGATGTGGTCGGCGGCAGTGGCAATCATGTAGCCCGCCGAAGCGGCCAGCGTGCCGACCTCGGCCACGACAGGCTTGTCGGCGGCCAGCTTGCGCACCTCCTCGTAGATCGATTCACCGCCGACGGTGGTGCCGCCGGGCGAATCGATCGCCAGGATCACGCCCTTCACCTTCGACGACTGGCGGATGGTTTCCAGCCGCTTGATCAGTTCGTCGTCCTCGGTGATGGTGCCTTCGATCCTGACCTTGGCGATATGGTCGACCGTCGCGCCGCCGAAATCGTCGCCATAAAACCAGATCGATAGCGCAATCACCCCGAGGGCCACGATGCCGATGGCCGCGACACGCCAGAATGTCAGCTTGCGCCGCAAACGGCGGCGGTCGATCAGGTCGTCGGCTCTTAGTGCCATGGTCAGCCTCACAGTCGGCGGGAAGAGACGCTTTTAGACCATGATGTCCCCATCGGGAAGCAGTTCCGTCCTTTTACGGCGCGGCAATCCGCGCACGTCGATTCCCATGCTGTCGGTTTTGTGGACGGCCCGCGCAACGCACGCAAGATGAGCCGAGGGGCGCCAGTCATGAAAAAACGACGCAAGGACGTCCATTTCTGCTATGAAGCAGCGGCTGTTGTGCTGACCTCGTTTTCGTTTGTACAACGACAGCTGTCACATTTTTGCGGTTTTCGTGGGCTTGTGCTTGCTTGAGAGCGCTGGCGTACCACCTATAGGCGGTGCTCCGTGGGGGCAGGGTTTTAGAAGAAAGCAGTCATGTTAGCGCGACCGATTGAGCCGACCAGTCCCGAGGCGGAGTTGGCGCCCCCGGCGGATGACCAGACGCGGGGCGATGCGTTCGACCGTGCCCAGCGTCATTCGCGCCGCGTGCGGGTGCTCAAATTCGCCCTGCCCTTGGCCGCGGCGCTGATCGCCGTCGCCTTCCCGGTCTATTCCTATCTCGCCGCACCCGTTTCCGTCGCCGTACAGGCGGAAGGTACCGCCTTTTCGAATGGCAAGCTGGTGATGGCCAATCCCAAGCTCAACGGGTTCACCAAGCTGAAGCAACCTTATTCGATGACGGCCCTGCGGGCGATACAGGATGTCAGCACGCAAGGCATCATCGAGCTTGAGGGCATAGACGCCAAGGTGCCGATCGCGTCCGACAATGTCGCGGCGGTCAAAGCCTCGCACGGTACCTACGATCGCGATGGCAATACGATGAAACTGAACAGCGATGTCACGATCACCACGACAGACGGCTTGCAAGCCAAGTTCAAATCGGTCTTCCTCGACATGGGCAAAGGCACTATGAAGACGGACGATCCCGTCGATGTCAGCCGTGGCGGGTCGCAGATCACGGCGGATTCGATGTCGGTCCAGGACAATGGCAAGATCCTGGTGTTCGAGAACAAAGTGCGAGTCAATATCGATCCCGCCGCTCTGAAGGCGGCTGAGGCAAAGGGCGAAGAAGCGAATGTGGCTCAATAGTTCGACACGGCTGGTGGCCGCAACGTCAGCGCTGCTCCTGCTGGGCTTGGCACCGTCGTTGGCGCAGTCGACCACCCAATCAGGCCTGAAACTGTCCGGCGACAAGCCGATCCAGATCGAAAGCGACAAGCTGGAAGTCCGCCAGGCCGACAGTGTCGCCATCTTCACGGGCAATGTCAGCGTCGTCCAGGGGCCGACGCTGATGAAGGCCGGCAAGATGACGGTCTATTACGTCAAGGATGCCAACGCCGCCGCCAAGGGAACGGAAGCCGCGGGCGCCGCGATGACCGGCTCTGCCAACATCGATCACCTGGAGATTTCCGACAAGGTTTACATCAAGTCGGATGCGCAGGTCGCGACCGCCGATCAAGGCAGCTTCGACATGAAGAGCCAGGTTCTGGTGCTTTCGGGTCAGAAGGTGGTGCTCTCGCAAAACGACAACGTCCTGGTCGGCTGCAAACTGGTCGTGCAGATGAAAACCGGGCTTGCCCAGGTCGATCCATGCGCCGGGAAGCGCGTCGTGATGTCGATCACGCCGCCGCCGAAATCGGGAGCGACGAACCCCTGATGGCCAGCCTGTCGTCGCTGACGGCACGTCTTCCGGGACGAGCCGCAGCTAAGCTTTCGGCTCCGGCCACGATCAATGTCGACAAGGCGAAGTTCAAGGGGACCTTGATCGCCAAGGGTCTGACCAAGAGCTACAAGGGCCGCAAGGTTGTCAGTGGCGTCACGCTTGGCGTGCGTGCCGGCGAGGCGGTGGGGCTGCTCGGCCCCAACGGCGCCGGCAAGACCACCTGCTTCTACATGGTCACCGGCCTGGTGCCGGTCGATGAAGGCACGATCGAGATCGACGGCTTCGACGTCACCTCGATGCCGATGTACCGCCGCGCCCGCCTTGGCATCGGCTACCTGCCGCAGGAAGCGTCGATTTTCCGTGGCCTCAACGTCGAGCAGAATATCCGCGCCGTGCTGGAAGTGGTCGAGAAGGACCGCAAGGTGCGCGAGCGCAACCTGGACGAACTGCTCGAGGAGTTCCACATCAGCCATCTGCGCAAGGCGCCATCCATGTCGCTGTCGGGCGGCGAGCGGCGGCGCCTGGAAATCGCGCGCGCTCTGGCGACGCGCCCGGCCTACATGCTGCTCGACGAGCCCTTTGCCGGTATCGATCCGATCGCCGTTGCCGACATCCAGCAGCTGGTGCGCCATCTGACGGCGCGCGGCATCGGCGTGTTGATCACCGACCACAATGTGCGTGAGACGCTCGGCCTGATCGACCGCGCCTACATCATCCACGCCGGCCAGGTGCTGACCCATGGCCGGGCCGACGAAGTGGTGGCAAACCCCGACGTGCGGCGGCTTTATCTCGGTGAGGGTTTTACGCTGTAAGCGGTTCACCGGTTCACGGAAACGCCAAGCCGCTCAGCCTTTTGTCGTGACGCAATTCCCTGGGGAAAGCGCCGGGCGCCTTCCCCGGGAAGGCCGTCTCAAACTTTTCCTGGAATCGCTCTGAGCGTGAAATTTGTTTCCTGACACGATTTTTTGCGCGTTGCGGCCCGTTTTTCCGCGATTTTGCTCCGGGATAACGCTCCGGTAAGCGGGTTTTGCTAGCCTTTGCCTTGACAAGCAAAAGCCGGGCCAGTTTCTATGGCCGGCCGCGAAAATTCTTTTCCGGATGTCCGGATGCGTAGACGAGGCGTTTGAAACCGAACCATGGCGTTGGCGGCCAAACTACAGCTCCGACAATCGCAGTCGCTGGTGATGACGCCGCAGCTGATGCAGTCGATTCGGCTGCTGCAGTTCACCCATGTCGAACTCGAACATTTCATCGACGAGGAGATCGAGCGCAACCCTCTCCTGGAGCGCGCCGAGCCGCAGGACGATGCCGTGGGCGACCTGGCGCAGAAAGCCGAGGCGGAGCCGCAAGCGGCCGCCGAAGGCGACTGGTTCGAGAACGAGGCGGGCTGGAGCGCCGAGGCGATCTCGGACAAGCTCGATACGTCCTTGGAAAACCTGTTTCCCGACGATCCGGGCACCAGCGAGCGGCTCGGGCCTGACCTGACGGCGCAATGGAAATCAGCTTCGGGCAATGGCGGCGGCTCCTCGTCCGAGGGGCTCGATGCCGGCGACATGGCGGCGAGCGCCATCACGCTGCGCGACCATGTCGGCGAGCAGATCGCGCTCGCCTTCGTCGATCCCGCGGCGCGGCTGATCGCCAGGGAACTCGCCGATGGCCTCGACGAAACCGGCTATGTCAGGGCCGATCTCGCCGAGATCGCCACGCGGCTGGGCACTGACGCCGCGGCCGTGGGCAAGGTGCTGGCCGTGTGCCAGACCTTCGAGCCGGTGGGGCTGTTCGCGCGCGATCTTGCCGAATGCCTGTCGCTGCAGCTTGCCGTGCGTGACCGGCTCGATCCGGCGATGAAGGCCCTGGTCGCCAATCTCGAACTGCTGGCGCGGCGCGATTTCCACGCGCTGAAACGGATCTGCGGCGTCGACGAAGAAGACCTGCTCGACATGCTGGCCGAGATCCGGGCTCTCGATCCGCGGCCGGGCATGGCGTTTTCGGGCGGCGCCAGCGACGCCATCGTCGCCGATGTCGAGGTGCGCGCGGCCAATGACGGCAGCTGGACCGTCGAACTCAATGCCGAAACGCTGCCGCGCGTGCTGGTCGACCATATCTATTTCGCCCAGGTCTCTCCGCACGCCAAGAACCAGGCGGAAAAGGATTTCCTGGCCGAATGCCTGCAAAACGCCAACTGGCTGACGCGCAGCCTCGACCAGCGGGCAAAGACGATCCTCAAAGTGGCCTCGGAGATCGTCCGCCAGCAGGATGCCTTCCTGGTCCATGGCGTGCGCCACCTGAAGCCGCTCAACCTGCGCACGGTGGCCGATGCCATCGGCATGCACGAATCGACCGTGAGCCGGGTCACCGCGAACAAATACATGCTGACCCCGCGCGGTGTGTTCGAGCTGCGCTATTTCTTCACCGCTTCGATCGCGGCATCGGGCGGCGGCGACGCGCATTCCTCGGAAGCCGTGCGTGACCGCATCAAGCAGCTGATCGACGAGGAGAAACCCGTCGATGTGCTGTCGGACGATGCGATCGTCGACATGCTCAGGGAAAGCGGCGTCGATATTGCCCGGCGAACGGTCGCCAAATACCGGGAAGGCATGAATATTCCATCCTCCGTGCAGCGCCGGCGCGAGAAACGGGCATTGGCCAGCGCCGGGCGCTAGAGGCAATTCCCGAGGGAATTGCGTGAAGGCAAAGAGATGAAGCGGTTCGGCGTTTCCGCGAAACGACGAACTGCTCCAGACGCTCCCGATTTTCCACAGCCTTCGAGCTTCATTGACAAGCCGCGGTGAAGTGGCTAGAAGCCCGCCCGCATGAGACGGGCTCGATGCCCGCTAGCGGATGGTCCGTCACGACAATGACCTCGGGATGGTCAAGAAGGCGGCTTGTGATCAACCGGAAAGTTTGGATTTAAATCGGCGCGAGTGACGCCGCAAAGCTTGTGCGCACGGACCACGAGTATAAACTCCGGCCAGTTTGAAGCCTGAGCAAGGAAGGTCAGTTTTCAGATGAATCTGCGCATATCGGGAAAACACATGGATATCGGCGATGCGTTCCGTACACGCATTAACGATCGTGTCGGCGAAGCAATCGGCAAATATTTCGATCGCGGCTTCGCGGGACATGTCACGGTCATCAAATCGGGCTCGCGCTATTCGGCGGATTGCATGATCCGGCTGGATTCGGGCGCTTCGCTGCAGGCCACAGGCGATGCTCAGGATCCGACGCTTGCCTTCGAGACGGCGGCGGACCGGCTGGAGACCCGGCTTCGGCGCTACAAGCGTCGGCTGAAATCGCACAATTCAGGCGGCGGCAACGGTGAGTTGACCGACATCGCCTATACGGTAATGGCGCCGCTTGCCGATGACGAAGAGGAGATGTCGGAGGATTTTGCGCCCGCCATCATCGCCGAATCGACCATGACGCTGAAGACCATGTCGGTGGCGTCTGCGGTCATCGAACTCGACACCAAGGACAGCCCGGTCTTCGTCTTCCGTAACGCTGGAACCGACCATCTCAACATCGTCTATCGCCGGCCCGATGGAAATATCGGCTGGATCGACCCGTCCACGACCAAGGTCTCACAGGCGTGACGACAAGGGTCGCACTGAGGTGACGACAAGGGTCGCACTGGGCGTGACGACATGGGTCGCACAGGGATAAAAGCCGGCCGCACGAGGGGTGGGGACTGGTGACGGCAGGCGAACAAGGATTTTCAAGCATGGGTCTGAGCGATCTTATCAGCGTTCCGGCGATTTTGCCGGCGTTGAAGGCCAACTCCAAGAAGCAGCTTCTGCAGTTGCTGTCCGAGCGTGCCGCGGCGATTTCGGGCATTCCGGAACGGGAGGTGTTCGACACCATCCTGCAGCGCGAGCGGCTGGGCTCGACCGGCGTCGGCAATGGCATCGCCATTCCGCACGGCAAGCTGGCCGGCGTGAAGCGTATTGCCGGTGTTTTCGCCCGGCTGGAGACGCCCGTCGATTTCGAATCGCTGGACGACCAGCCTGTCGATCTGGTGTTTCTGCTGCTGGCGCCGGAAGGGGCGGGCGCCGATCACCTGAAGGCGCTGTCGCGCATTGCCCGGGTGCTGCGCGACGCCGACACCGTGGCCAAGGTCAGGGGTACGCGCGATGCCGCGGCGATCCACGCGCTTTTGTCGGATACGCAGGCCTCGCACGCCGCCTGATGTTTTTTTGAACGGATATCCAAGGGCCGCGGGTGAGCGGCCCTTTTCGTTTCAGCCGGCCAATCCGCCGATTTTGTCTTGACGCAATTCCCAAAGGAAAACGCCATGCGTTTTTCCCGGGAAAAACGCCAACACTTTTCCTGCAATTGCCTTAATGAATGGCGACGGTGGTCAGGTCGTTTTCCATGGCGCCCGCCAGCGCGCGGTCACGCGCGTCGGAAAGCAGGATCGGCTGGCCGTTGGCGGCAAACAGGGCCCACAATTCCATGCCGGGCGCGATTTCACCGATGTTAGGGAAGCGGCCGAGCAGGTCATCGCTCGAGACCTTGCGCAGATAAGCGACGGAGCCCTCGCCGAGATGGGCGAATTCGCCATTCGTCATGGTGATATTTTCAGTTCTGGTCATTTCAAGCCTCCTTGGCGCGAGGACGCCGCCCTTTTCAGGGGCATAGGCCATCCCGCATGAGAGCCATCGGTAAAGATCAGTCTTTCACCGATATGTTTATTTTCCGTACCAGCCGTTCGGACTCCGGCCGATCGAGGTCGATCGACAAAAGGCCGTTCTTCAGCTCCGCCGCGATAACTCGCATGCCGTCGGCCAGCACGAAGCAGCGCTGGAACTGGCGCGCGGCAATGCCGCGATGGAGGAATTCGTGCTCGGTGTCGTCGGTCTGACGGCCGCGCACGACCAACTGGTTTTCCTCCGTTGTCACATCGAGATCGCTTTCGGCGAAACCGGCGACGGCGAGCGTGATGCGCAGCCTTTCGGCCATGCCGTCGGCACCGCTGAGCCGTTCGATGTTGTAGGGAGGGTAGCTGTCGCCGGATTTCGCCAGACGTTCCAGCGTCTTTTCCATGGCGTCGAAACCCAGGAGAAGCGGGCTGGAGAAAGGCGTCATTCGGCTCATGTTACACTGTCCTCTGAAGAGCGACATAAAGTGGAAAAACCCAGATGGCATTTTTCCCGTTGCCCTTGATATGGTCCGCCCCACGACCAAGTTCAAGCCGTCAAAAGACCCGCCCAAAAAGACCAGGCCTTGGACTCACAGGAATAATCGACATGGCGCTTGAAACGACGCGCGGATGCAAGGAGAAGCGCTGGGGTCGGGATCGTTCCCGGTCGAGCGGTTCGGCAGTTTGCAGACGTTTCGGCGTCCTTCGGGCGCGTGATCGACCCGGTGAGCTCACGGCCAGCCAAACAAGGAATTGAAATGCCGCAACCACGCAAGATCATCATCGACACCGACCCCGGCCAGGACGATGCCGTCGCCATTCTGCTGGCGCTTGGCAGCCCCGAACTGGAGATCGTCGGCATATCCGCCGTCGCCGGCAACGTGCCGCTGAAGCTTACCGAAAAGAATGCCCGCAAGGTCTGCGAATTGGCCGGCCGGCCCGACATCAAGGTCTATGCCGGCGCCATCCGTCCGCTGGCGCGCGAACTGGTCACCGCCGAGGCAGTGCACGGCAAGACCGGCCTCAATGGGCCGCAATTGCCCGAACCGGCGATGAAGCTGCAGGAGCAGTATGCCGTCGACTTCATCGTCGAGACGCTGATGAAGGAAGACAGTGGCACCATCACGCTCTGCGCGCTCGGACCGCTCACCAACATCGCGCTGGCGCTGATCCGCGAACCGCGGATCGCGCCGCGCATCAAGGAAATCGTGCTGATGGGCGGCGGCTTTTTCGAAGGCGGCAACGTCACCCCGACGGCCGAATTCAACATCTACGTCGATCCGCAGGCGGCCGACCTGGTGTTCAAGTCCGGCATTCCGATCGTGATGATGCCGCTCGACGTCACCCACAAGGCGCTGACCACAGCCAAGCGCACGCAGGCCTTCCGCAAACTCGGCACCAAGGTCGGCATTGCCGCCGCCGAGATGCTGGAATTCTTCGAACGCTTCGACGAGGAGAAATACGGCACCGACGGCGGCCCGCTGCACGATCCCTGCGTCATCGCCTATCTGCTGAAGCCGGACCTGTTCAAGGGCCGCAACTGCAACGTCAGCGTGGAAACCGTTTCGGAGCTGACCATGGGCATGACCGTCATCGACTGGTGGGGCGTCACCAATCGGGAAAAGAACGCCATGGTGATGCGCGACATCGACCATGACGAGTTTTTCGCGCTGCTGGTGGAAAGGTTGGGGCGGCTTTAGGGGCCGTCTCTTCACCCGTTTGGCAATCGATAGGTGTCGGCGCCATGCTTGTGGTGCTGCCGCTCGATCGATACTTCCGACCCGATCATGCGTGGCGCATCCAATTCGCCGTCGACAAACACGAGTTCGGCGGTGTCCGCGAGGCGGACTTCATATCTATAGTGAAACCCTTGGCCGACAGCAATTTTTGGATTGAGGGGCATCGTCGTGCTGTATTCGACGAACCTCACCAGCTGTGTGCCGACAACGGGGTCGGCTTGCCTCATCATGGCAGGGATCAAAAGCCCAAGAGCGAGAGCGCAAAACATAGCTACGCCAACGGCTGCTTCACCAAATTCATCCCAAAGCAAAAGCAGGCGATTTCTAAAAGAAAACTGGGACGTTCCCATGTCCAACAGATAAGTGGGCTCTCGATTTTACTTCAAGGGGACTTTTAAAATTAATCCCGAAGCTTCAGTTCGAAAACCGGTAAGATACCGAGCCATTGTTTCGGGTAACGCGCTCAATCCTGGCGTTCGAGCCAATCAGGTGCGGCTGCTCATCGTCGACGAACACGAGCGAGTTGTCGTTGAGGGACAGCGCGTAAGTGGGGCCGTTATTCTTGGCCCAATAGACGCTCTTGATCGTTCCATTGATCGCAACAACCGACCGGATCAAACTTGCGTCATTCGCCGACTTGTTAAGCGCCGACACAGCCATTATCGCAAATAAACCGCCGAATAGGATCACGCCAGGCGCATTCCTCTTCAAACCTTCATACGTCCACGACATAGACATGAATCCCTCAATGCCGATTCATGTGGTGGCAGGAGAACAGACTTTCAATCAGCCGTCACCCTGTTCCCGGCGATGGTAGTTCGACTGTCGCCGGCTTCTGCCGTTACTTCGACCGTGAAAATGCCAGCCACAGGCCGCCGCCGACCAGGAAGCTGCCGCTGATCCTGGACATGAGCTTGATACGGCTGGCCGACAGCAGGCGCCCGGCGCGGCCGGCGGCGAGCGCATAGGACGAATCCGAGAAGGCGGCGAAGATCATGGCGGTGAGGCCCATGACGACGATCTGCAGCGAATAATTGCCTTGCGGGGCGATGAACTGCGGGAAGAAAGCGCCGAAGAACACCAGCGTCTTGGGATTGTTCAGCGCCACCAGCAGGCCCTGCAGGAAGAAGCCGCCGCGCGGCTTTCGCGCCGTTCCGTCGGCGTTCAGCGTGCCCTTGGAGCGGAGCATCTGCACGCCCATCCAGATCAGGTAGGCGGCGCCGATCAGCCTGATCCATTCGAACCAGTGGCCCATGCCCGCGATCAGCGTGTTGAGGCCGATGCCGACGATGGCGATCATAATGGCAAGCCCGGCCTGCGTGCCGGCGACATTGGCAAGGCCCGCGCGGGAGCCGTGGCGGATGCTGTTTGCGATGATCAACGTGACGGTCGGACCGGGCACAAGGATGATGACGATGCAGGCGAGGACATAGGCGGCGTAGAGTTCCAGCGACATGGATTTTTTCCCTTGGAATGCCGCCGATGCGGTGCGGCTGGTGGCAATCAATGCATGGCGGCGATAGCGATGCAAGCCGGCGCGCTGCGTTGCGATACGCCGATGCGCCCGGGTCAGGCGCCGGCCTGCCAGGGCAGTATCGCCTCATAGGCCGCCGCCGCCTGGAGCACGGCGAGGTCGCCGCGCGGCCGGCCGATCAGCTGCATGCCCATTGGTCGGCCCTTGTCGTCGAAGCCAATGGGCACGTTGACCGCCGGGCAGCCGCCCAGCGTGGCGAAGGCTGAAACCTGCATCCAGCGATGATAGCTGTCCATCGCCCGGCCGGCGACCTCGCGCGGCCAGTGCGTGCCGACGTCGAAGGGAAAGACCTGCGCGGTCGGCAGCGCGATGAGGTCGAAGCGGTCGAAGATCGACAGCAGCATCCGATGCCAGGACGTGCGGATGACCGATGCCGCGCGGATCTGCGGTGCCGTCAGCCGCATTGCGTTTTCCACCTCCCAGACGGCTTCCGGCTTCAGCAGGCCGCGCCTGGAAGGGTCGTCATAGTGGGTTTTGAGCGCACAGCCGCTGCTGGCCTGGCGCAGCGTCACGAAGGCCTGCCACAGCCCCTCCAAATCGAAATCCGGCTTGAAGGGGTCGGCCAGGAAGGATGCTTCCGCGAACCGGCCGAGTGCCGCCTCGCACAGGTCGAGGATGCCCGGTTCGACCGGCAGATGGCCGCCGAGATCGCCGAACCAGGCGACGCGGCCGCCTTTCGCCGGCGTTCCAAGCCCTTCGAGGAACGAGCCTTGCTTCTCATAGGACAAGGGCGCATGCGGATGGTAACCCGCCTGCACGTCGAGCAGCAGCGCCATGTCGGCGACATTGCGGCCCATCGGCCCGTCAACGCCCATCTGTGCGTGGAAGACCTCGAGGTCCGGCCCGCCGGGGACAAGCCCCTGCGACGGGCGGAAGCCGTAGACGTTGTTCCAGGCCGCCGGATTGCGCAGCGAGCCGCCGAAATCGCTGCCGTCGGCGACGGGCACCATGTCGAGCGCCAGCGCCACCGCCGCGCCGCCGCTCGATCCGCCGGCGGTGAGCGCCGGATCGAAAGCGTTCAGCGTCGGCCCGAATACGGGGTTGTAGGTGTTCGAGCCGAGCCCGAATTCGGGGACATTGGTCTTGCCGATGATGATGGCGCCGGCGTCGCGGATGCGCTCGACGAAGAAATCGTCTTCCTGCGGCACGAAATCGGCGAAGATCGGCGAGCCGAAGGAGGTTCTGAGGCCGGTGGTCGAGGCGAGGTCCTTGATGGCGATCGGCAGGCCGAAGAGCGGGCCTGTATCGTCCTCCCGGCGACTATCGGCCGCATCGGCCTCGCGCAGGATGTCGCCACGGTCGCGCAAGGAGACGATGGCGTTGACCAGCGGATTGACCGCTTCGATGCGGTCGAGGAAGGCCGCCGCCACCTCGCGCACGGACAGTTTCTTGTGCCGGATCGCGGCTGCCAAGTCGATCGCCGACAAGCGACAGATATCGCCGGCCGGCGGCACGGCATGTTTCGTCTGGGGACGCAGCATCTCAGCGCTTTTCCTGCAAAGCCTGATCGACATCCCCAGCCCGAGGGATTGACGGCTGGGCGCCGGGCTTCAAGCAGGCCAGCGAGCCGGCCGCACCGGCGCGTGCCAATGCCTCCTCGAGCGCGAGACCGGACGACAGGCCAGCGGCGAAGTAACCGCAGAACGTGTCGCCTGCGCCGACGGTGTCGACAGGCGTGATCTTCATGGCCGAAACGGTCAGGAAGCCGCTCGGCGTCGCCGCCATGACGCCGTCGCCGCCGAGCGTGACGACGATGGTGCGGCCGGTTTTCACCGAGAAGTCACGCATGCGTGCCGCCCGGTCGCGGCCGCTCACCTTCAACGCTTCGCCATAGAGGTCGAACTCGGTCTCGTTGGCGATCGCGTAGTCGGCCTTGCCGAGGAAAGCCGCTGCTTCGCCCTGGAAGGGCGCCGTGTTGAGCACGGTGATGGCGCCGGCCGCCCTAGCCTGGTCGAGTGCCGCATCCACGGTCGCCAGCGGGATCTCGTGCTGCAAAAGCACGACGTCGCCCTTTTTCAGAAAGGCCTTGGAGAGGTCGCCGGGCAGGACCGAAGCGTTGGCCCCCGGCACCACGGCGATGATGTTCTCGCCGTCATCGCCGACCATGATCAGCGCCGTACCCGTCGAGGCAAAGGTTTCGGCGACGCCGGACAGGTCGACCTTGCCGTCGCGCAATAGTGCCAGCGCCTCCGCGGCGAAGCTGTCCTTGCCAACGGCGCCCACCATGCGCACTTGGCCACCGGCGCGCGCGGCGGCCAGCGCCTGATTAGCGCCCTTACCGCCTGGCGCGGTGGCGAAACTCGAGCCGCTCACCGTCTCGCCAGGGTTCGGCAATCGGTCCACATTGGCGATAAGATCGAGGTTGATCGAGCCGATGACGACTATCAAGAAAGGTGCCTCCCTGCCAGCGCTGGCCGGAAATCAGGATCGACTTTCGGAAAGCACGATGTGGATCGAGATGGCGAGGTGCGCCGGTGCATCCATATGGATGCACCGTCACCTCGGTTGCGCGGGAAGCTACCGCGTCATGCGGTGACTTGCCAGACACATCTGGATATCAAAAGGTGATTTGTCGCCTCACTCGCAGCGCACGGTGACGATGCCCTGATAGGTTCCGGCCGGAAAGATACCGCTTGACTTGGTGGCGGTTAGATCGAGCTGCATGGCGTGAGTGCCGTTGACGACCCTCTGCGGCACGCTGCCGTTGTTGTCGACCCCGGCACCATCGAGGCGGAAGACCGAGGCGAAGGTCACGTTGGTGCTGCCGCCGCTCGGCGCCGACGAGAATGCGGCAGGCGCCGGCGCCGAAACGGAATAGCAGTCCAGCAGGTTGAGTATTGAGCACAGCAGGGAGTTTGCCACCACGGTGGCGCTGGCGCTCGATCCGCCAGCCTGTTTGGAGCCCAGTATGCCGATGGCGGGATTTGCGGTCATTGTTCCCGATGCCCCGACCATGATGGTGCAGGTCCCGATGATTGCCGCTTGCACGGGAAGACAGAAGCCGGCAAGTGCTGCCATCGCAAGCAGCGCGCGGTTATTTCTTCTTCTTTTTCTTGCCATCGCTATTTCCGGTCCTGATGCTCCAGCCTTCGTTGGCCCATCCAGGTGATGCGGCCATGGGAGCAGTGGTGGCAACGCTTGCCGTCGTGCCGCCGTCGACATTGACGCCCATCTTCAACAGCTTCAGTTCCATTTGCAGGCGCTGCACCTCGAGTTCATAGAGCCGGCTGCAGTCGAGACGCTTCGGCGTCCGGCCGATCGGGATCACGACCCGGCCATAGGTGGCGACGTCATTGTTCGACTGGCTGTTGCCTCTGATGACACCGAGATCGAGATAGGCGCCGCTTCCCGAAACCGCCGAGCGGCAAGTGGTGCCGTCAGCGGCATGAACCTCGTCCTGGCCCTGGGGCAAGGTGACGCCGGGCAGGTTGAAGCCGCTCTCGTTCTGGTTGAGGTTGTAGACATCCTCGGCCAGAGCAGGCGCGGCGCTTGCCGAGGCAACCGCGAGTGCCAGCGTCAGGATTTGCGATGTCCAAAGAACTTTCCGCATATCTGTGCCTTTATCTGGGTCTGCTGATTGGGAAAGGGAATGCTTTCGGTACAGATACGCACTTTACGGTCGGGGGCGCCGTCGAAGGGGACGACCACAAGGACGGGACGGGAAGCCTGCGAAGCCAGTTGGAAGACACTGGGAGAGATTTTGGCCTCCACCGGCTGAAAATCCTGATCGTAGACGTGGACTTCGATCTTGATCTTCTGGTCGTAGGGATTGGCTGGGAAGACGCGGACCGCGAAGACGTCAGTGAAACTGTTGACCTCCCCGCGCATCGGCGACATCGACTGAGCGGCCGCGGCAACAGGGATCAGGCCGACGGCCAGCGCCGTCGCCAAGGTTCCAGAAAAGGTCAAGGATGCCTCCTTCCCGAGGGCTATTCGCAGCGCACCGTCACCGTTGCCTGATAGCTTCCAGAGGCGAAGCGGTTGCTGCCGCCCTTGGTGCCGGCGAGGTGGACCGTGACGAGATCGGCACCGGGGGCGGTCAGGCTGGTGGCCGAGCCTGTCTCCGCTATCGTATGGGCACCGCTCGCCGAATAGGTTGGCGTCCAGGTGATGGCCGTGGTGTCGGCGGCCGGCACTGTGGTGATGGTGACCGGGTCGACGCTCAGCGACACACCTCCGGTGGTGGTGAGCGTGACCGTCCCCGCCGAGCCACCGCTGTTATGCGAGCTCAGCGACTGGAGATCGGGGCTCACCGTCATCGTGCCATTGGTGGCGACCACCAGCGTACAGGTCGCGGTGATCGTGCCGTTGAAAATGACATTCTGCGTCGTGGCCAACGCCGCCTGGTCCATACAGACGACCAACATGGCTGCACCGAAGGCAGCGCGAAACAACTTCATCGAGACCTCCTACTAAGCCGGATTGCCCGAATTAATATAGGTCATCATCGCTTTATCGTGGTTAATTTAGGGTAAACTAAAATAGTTAGTTGAAGTACCTGTTGCGCAAACCCTGGGTTGTCGTAGGTTGTAAGGAAGAAAAACGCCGCAGAATTATTGTCGATACTTCCAGTTTATAAGGATATGTAGATTTATACGGCGGAAACTGGAAAATCGATATTCACGACGACACTTGCCCGGCCTCCCATCCAAGGATGGCGCGTTTGCGGGTCAGGCCCCAGTGATAGCCGGTGAGGTCGCCGGACTTGCCGATGGCGCGGTGGCAGGGAACCACGAAGGAGAGCGGATTGGCGCCGTTGGCGGCGCCGACCGCCCGGCTGGCGCTTGGCGTGCCTATGCTGGCGGCGATCGAGGAATAGGTGCGGGCCTTGCCCATCGGGATCTTGAGCAGCGCCTCCCAGACACGAACCTGGAAGTCGGTACCGATCATGACGACATGCAGCGGCTGATCGGGACGCCACAGCGTCGGGTCGAAGATGCGCGCGGCATAGGGGCCGGTCGCGGCCATGTCCTCGACATAGTTGGCGTTCGGCCAGCGGCTGGACATGTCGGCGAAGGCGGCGCGCTCCTCGCCCGGATCGCTGAAGGCAAGGCCGGCAAGCCCGCGGTCGGTGGCCATGATCAGGGCGGTGCCGAAAGGCGAGGGGTGGTGGCCATAGCGAATGGTGAGGCCCGCGCCGCGCGTCTTGTAGTCGCCCGGCGACATCGCCTCATGGGTGACGAACAGGTCATGCAGCCGGCCGGGGCCGGACATGCCCAGTTCGAACGAGGTTTCGAGCAGCGGCATGCCGGAATCGAGCAATCTGCGCGCATGGTCCAGCGTCACTGCCTGGAGGAACGCCTTGGGCGACAGGCCGGCCCAGCGGGTGAAGAGTTTTTGCAAGCCGGTCGGTGTCTCGCCGACCTCTTCGGCCAGTTCTTCCAGCGATGGCTGATCACGGTAGTCGAGGCTGATCTTCTCGATGGCGCGGCGCACAATCTCGTAGTCGCTGCCTTGCGGCGTGATGTCCTTCTCGAGGACTGCTGTGTGTGTGCTCATGGAAGCATCTCCTTGAGCCGGAATATCGCCCCTTGGGGCGCCGATCGCCACCCGAAACTTGCCTTCTTGCGGCGCATACCCAGATAGACACGCAATTTCGAACCACGAGGCACAGATGGCTGGCGAGAAAGTGCATCTGACCGGGGAAAGGGAAACCTTGCTGATGACGCTCTACGGCAAGGCGCTGGAGAGCCGGCTGCCCAATTCGCTGCTGGAGGACCATTTCGCCGACGAGGCGGTTGGCAAGATCGACTATGATTTTGCCAGGCTCAAGGTCGACGTCAATCTCGGCATTGGCCTGGCGATCCGGGCCAAGACGCTGGACGTCCACGTGCAGGATTTTCTGGCCAGAAATCCCGGCGCCATCGTGCTGCATCTGGGTTGCGGGCTCGATACGCGTGTCTTTCGGGTCGATCCACCATCAGGCGTGGACTGGTTCGACGTCGACTATCCCGAGGCCATCGAACTCAGGCGCAAGCTCTACCCGCCGCGCGATCGCTACCATCTGATCGGTTCGTCACTGACCCATCCCGATTGGCTGGCTGAAATGCCCCGAAACCGCGCGGCCATCGTCGTGGCGGAAGGGCTGACGCCCTATCTCCCGGCCGAAGAAGGGCCACGCTTGCTTTCGAGGCTTGTCTCCCATCTTGCCGGCGGCGAACTGATATTCGACGCCTATAGCCGTTTCGGCCTGAAGCTGCTTCGCCTCAATCCGGCGGTCAGGGCGACAGGCGCCGAGGTCCATTGGGCTATCGAGGATCCGCACGAGCTGGAACTGGCGGTTCCGAAGCTGCGGTTCGTCGAGGATATCCCGGCCTACAAGCCCGAACACGCCGCTCGCATGGGCTGGCCCGCCAAGCTGTTCGTTCGCCTTTGGAAGCACATTCCCGCATTGCGCAAGATCGGCAGGCTTTTGCGCTACAGGTTCTGAAGCACTTTGTTTGCCGCAATTTCCCAAGGAAAGCGCTGCATAACTTTTCGGGGAATTGCTTCTAGCGCGCCTTGGCGGTCGCCAGCGCCCGCGAAAAGGCCGTCGCAAAAGTCTCGCGCGAATCGGGATCGAGAAAGCCGCCGATTGGTACGTTCTGGCCTTGTCCTTCGACCGTCATCCTGGTGATCCCGATCTCGGCATGTCGGGCGACCGAAAACCTTGCCCAGAACGGATTGAAGCGATGCGCTTCCGATTTTCCGGAGGGTGCGGTCTTGCGGATGTCGAGGCTGGTGCGTGAGATCGACACCTCCTCGCGGGCGCGGGCAGCCCGATAGTTGACGCGGAAGGCGACGTAGACTGCGACCACGTCGAGGCCGAAGAAGCCGAACACCGGCCAGGCGCCGTGCGACAGGAAAAACGCGCCCGTCACCAGCCAGCCGAACAGCAGCGCTCCCATCAGCACGAAGAAGCCCGTCCGGCCCAGCGACCGGTGTGGGGTCAGCAGCGCCTGGAAGAATGGTTCGTCGGCCTGGAATGAGACGTTTGTGTCGCTCATGACTGGATATTATAGGAAGGGAATGGCGAGCCCCAAGTCCAAAGAGTCTTCCATGCCCAAAAAAGAACTCGCGCCCGGCCGGCGTGACGGCTCGAACGCCAAGCCACGCCCACGTCCGGCACGGGGTTCGTCGCGCTACAGCCCGGCGGAAGTGCACGAGATCTTCCGGCGCTTTTCCGTCCAGCGGCCGGAACCGAAGGGCGAACTCGAACATCTCAACGCCTTCACGCTGCTGGTCGCGGTGGTGCTGTCGGCGCAGGCGACGGATGCCGGCGTCAACAAGGCGACACGGGCCCTGTTCAAGGCCGCCGATACGCCGCAGAAGATGTTGGCGCTGGGTGAGGCCAAGGTCGGCGACCACATCAGAACCATCGGCCTGTGGCGCAACAAGGCCAAGAACGTCATCGCGCTGTCCGAAGCGCTGATCCGCGACCATGGCGGCGCGGTGCCTGACGACCGCGACGAGCTGGTCAAGCTGCCCGGGGTCGGGCGCAAGACCGCCAATGTAGTGCTCAACATGGCCTTCGGCCAGCATACGATGGCGGTCGACACGCATATTTTCCGGATCGGTAACCGGCTCGGGCTGGCGCCCGGCAAGACGCCGGAGCAGGTCGAGCAGGGGCTGCTAAGGATAATCCCGGACGAATACATGCGCCATGCGCATCACTGGCTGATCCTGCATGGCCGCTATGTCTGCAAGGCGCGCAAGCCGGATTGCCCGGCCTGCGTCATTGCCGACATCTGCAAGGCGGAGGTGAAGACGACCAGCATTCCGGCGCCCCTGGTGCCGATCGCTCCGCTCGAAACGGTTGCCGCTGGTTAATAGCCGTAGCCGCGCGCCATTGCCGCCGCGAAGACCGGGATCAGCAGGAAGACGAAGGCTTCGGCGCGGATATAGGTCTTGACCGAAGCCAGTTCGCTTGCTGGCACGGCGAAGGCTGGATTGGCGCTGGCCTGCCTGTTCCAGGAGATGAAACGGATGGTCGGGATGATCGACAGCAGGCCGACAACACCAAACGCCGCCATCTTGGCCCAGAACACCCAGTTGTAGACGTAGAATTCCCAACCCTTGAGGCCCCAGAAGACACGGCCGATGCCGACGATGATGATCAGCGCGGCGATGATGCCATAGTGGCGGTCGATGCCAGCGAGCCGCTTGAGCGTGGCGGCGGCGAGGTCGCCGCGGATCAGCACGAACTCGGCGCCGATGATGCCTGCAAGGGAAAACACCAGCAGATGATGGACGATGGCAAGCACAAGGTCGGTGGTGTCCATTCTCATTCCCCTGGGTTTGATGACGGCCCAGTCCACGTCTGAAAAGATTGCCCTAAAGGGTGCTCGAATCTGCCTGCCGGGAAAATAACACTCCCGGACAGAATTCCCAGAGCGAGCTTGTGTAGCGGCACGGCGCCCTGGATGATGGCGCGTGTCGCCCTGGCCCTTGCGCCGCAGCGGCGATTTGGTAAGCGCTGACGACCAGCGAGGCAGATCATCATGAACAATTCGCACGGCGTTCCGGTCATCGAGACGCAGCGAACCATCCTGCGGGCGCATCGGCTCGGCGATTTCGATGCCTATGTCGCCATGTGGGCCGATCCGGTCGTCACCCGCTTCATCGGCGGCAAGCCACGCACGCGCGAGGAAAGCTGGATGCGCTTCCTGCGCCACGCTGGCCTGTGGTCGCTGCTGGGCTACGGCTTCTGGGCCATCGAGGAGAAGGCGACGGGCCGCTTCGTCGGCGAGGCCGGTTTTCACGACCTGAAGCGCGATATCCAGCCATCGATAGAGGGTATCCCGGAGGCCGGCTGGGCGCTGGCGCCGACGGTGCATGGCGCTGGCCTTGCCACCGAGGTCGTCGGCCGCGTGCTTTCATGGGGTGAAGAGACATTCGGGCGCACGAAGACCGTCTGCATCATCGATCCGGAGAATACCGCCTCACTGAACGTCGCGACGAAGTGTGGCTACCGGGAAGTGGTTCGGACCACCTATCACGACGCCCCGACCGTCCTGCTGGAGCGGCAGCCTTAAAACCGGGATTGGAGACCTTGGCCCGCCTTGCGGCGCAGCTTGCGCGCCTGATCGGCCCAAGGATCGGCGGTGTCGGCTGTGGCTGGAGTGCTTCTCGGGCCGAGCAGCACCGCCGAGGCATCGAAGGGCTGCGGCATGGCGATCCCATAGCCCTGGGCATAGTCGACGCCGATCGCCGGCAGAGCGGCTGCGATGCCGTCGCTTTCGACGACCTCGGCGATGGTGCGCTTGCCCATGGCCCTGCCTCAGGCTGCGTCGACCGGCGCGGGCTCGGGAAGTTTCAAGGTCTTCACCAGCGTCGAGAGATCAGGTTCATCGATGAGCATCGCGGCGTCGGCCGGCGCCAGCCAGGCCCGCTGCCGCCGCTTGGCTTCCTGCCAGTCGGCAAGCTCTTCCGTCACTTCAAGCAGATAGACGATGACGTCGACGCGAACAAAACGGCTGGCCAGCCGCTTCCAGTAGGAATAGAGGCCCGCCGGTTGCTTCAGCGTCCTGCCGAGCACGCCGGCTTCCTCTTGCGCCTCGATGGTGGCCGCCTTGCGCCCGCTCTTGCCTTTCATAGGCCAGCCCTTGGGCACGATGAAGCGTCTCGTCGTTCTCGACGTGACCAGCATCACCTCGATGTCGCCGTGCGCGTTCAGCCGAAAGGGGATAGCCGCCACCTGGCGGATCCTCTCGCCTTTCTTGGCTTTGCGCACGGCCTTTTTCTTGGTGGCTGCCATTCGTAAAAATCCAGTCGGTGCAGTGCCCCATAGCGTGATGCGGCATCTTTGCAAAACCCAAACTGCCGCAGGGGCACTTGAAGGCCCCTACCATGTAAGTCGGCTAAATAAAAGAAGGTAGCCGCCTGTCAGCGGCAGGTGCTCACGGCGGTGTTGCCAATTATCTGCGTCTGACAGCTCGGCTTGACCCGCGGCACGACCAGCTGCGGCGGCTGGACGACCACGCGGTCCTGCGCACGATACTGTTGCTGCTGCTGCTGGAATTGCTGGCGCTGAACCCGGTTCTGCAAGGCCTGCAGGTCGTTCTGCTGGATCTGGGCATTGCCGTTGGCCGAGGGAATGACGATCTGCGCGGAAGCAGATTGACCAAAGCCCGCCAGGACCACAGCGGCCAGTAGCGCCGCGGCAACGGCCGCCGGTGTTCGACGCGCTGACATTCGCTCGTTCCTGCAAAAAATCCTGTTCATCCCTTGCATATAGGGCGTTTGTCCGGCGATGCCATGGCCGGCACATGGATCGCCCTGGATTGCCTTCGCGGCGGCGGAGAATCTGCCCGGCAACCCAGCAGCTGGCTCGAACCGCGGAACTCCTGTCCAATTGACGGAGCAGTTCACGGTACCGGTGAACTGCTGTAACCCCTTGTTTTGACGCAATTCCCAAGGGAAAGCGCTACGCGCTTTTCCCGGGAAAACCGTTTCACGCTTTTCCTGGAAACGCCTACACGACGATCGTTTTCAACCGCTCGGCGATGAGGGCGGCGAGCCGTGCCGCCACCTCGTCCTTGGTCATCTCGGGCCATTCCTCGACACCGGCCTCGGACACGATCCGCACCCGGTTGCGATCACCGCCCATCACGCCCGAAGCGCCGATGCCGCTTTCCTGCGACACATCGTTGGCGACGATGAAATCGGCGCCCTTCTTCGAAAGCTTGGCCTCGGCGTTGCGCAGGAGATACTGGGTCTCGGCCGCGAAGCCGACGACGAGGCGGGGCCGCTGCTTGTGGTGGCCGACCCCTGCAAGGATGTCGGGGTTTTCGACCATGCGCAGTACCGGTGGCCCTTCGCCAGCCACTTTCTTGATCTTTTCATCGGCTGAATTTTCGGTGCGCCAGTCGGCGACGGCGGCGACGAACACCGCCGCGTCGGCGGGCAGGAGCTGTTCCACCGCGTCACGCATTTCCTGTGCACGTTCGACATGGATGGTCTTCACGCCGGCGGGATCGGCGATGCCAACAGGACCGGAGACGAGGCGCACGTCGGCGCCAAGCCTTGCCAATGCGGCAGCGATCGCATGGCCCTGCTTGCCGGACGAACGGTTGGCGATATAGCGCACCGGGTCGATCGGCTCGTGCGTCGGGCCGGAGGTGACGATGATCTTGCGCCCCGCCAGCGGCTTGGGGCCGACATCGAGCAGCGCCTCGACGGCGGCCACGATCTCCAGCGGTTCGGCCATGCGGCCTTCGCCGGCCTCGTTGCTTTCGGCCATCTCGCCTTTGGCCGGGTCGACGAAGCCGACGCCATCCTTGCCCAGCGTCGCGCGATTGCGGCGGGTAGCGGGGTGTGACCACATCCTGGGGTTCATGGCCGGCGCCATCAGCACCGGCTTGTCCGTGGCGATGAGCACTGTCGAGGCAAGATCGTTGGCATGGCCATTGGCGAGCTTTGCCATCAGGTCGGCGGTGGCGGGAGCGACCACCAAAAGGTCGGCTTCGCGCGACAGCCTGATGTGGCCGACATCGTGCTCGTCGTTGCGGTCGAACAGTTCGGTGAAGACATGATCGGCCGAGAGCGCGCCGACCGACAATGTGGTGACGAATTCCTGCGCCGCCGGTGTCATGACCACGCGCACCGCGGCACCGCGTTCGCGCAGCCGGCGGATGAGATCGAGCGATTTATAGGCGGCGATGCCACCGCCGATGATGAGCAGGATGCGTTTGCCGGAAAGGGCGCCGCGCGGCGACATCTTGTCTGCCGGGGCAGCAGCCGGGATCGCCGTGCCGTGCACGCTCGTCAGCTCGCGCAGGGTCTCTTCAGGCACGATCTGGCGGTCGACAGCGGCCCGGATCATCACCCGCGCCTGTTCTTCCATGGAACGGCTATTTTCCGCCGCGAGTCGGCGCAGCAGTTCCTTGACCTCATCGTCGAGATTGCGGATCGTGATGCTAGCCATATGATTGCACTTTGCCGAGATTGATCGATTGCAATGATATCAATGCAATCAAATGCTCGCAACCTATGGCGCCAGAGCCTAAAAGATCTTCCAGGCGATATAGACCAGCGTCAGCGCGATCACCCACAGCGCGATACGGCCGGAGCGGCTGTAGCGCGCTTCAGCCTTGCCGATGGCGCGGGCGGTGTTCTCGTCGAAGCGCAGGCCGTGCTCGGCCATCAGGTCGATCTCGCGCGACAGCCGCTCGGTGCGCACCGCAAGCTCAGGCACCTGGCGAAGCAGCGCCAGCATCGCCTTGCCGCCGTCGCGCGCATCGGCCATCAGGCCACGCGGGCCGAGATTGCCTGATATCCAGCCGCCGACGACCGGTTCGGCCGTCTTCCACATGTTGAAGCCCGGATCGAGCGTGCGCGCCACGCCCTCGACCACCACCATGGTCTTCTGCAGCAGGATCAGTTCAGGCCGTGTCGCCATGTCGAAGAGCTCGGTCACCTCGAACAGCAGCGTCAGAAGCTTGGCCATCGAAATCGTTTCGGCCGGCTGGCCATGGATCGGCTCTCCGATAGCGCGGATCGCCTGCGCGAAGGCCGAGACATTGTGCTGGCGCGGAACGTAGCCAGCCTCGAAATGGACTTCGGCAACGCGCAGATAGTCGCGCGTGATGAAGCCGTAGAGGATTTCCGCGAGAAAGCGGCGCTCCTTCTTGCCGAGCCGGCCGGCGATGCCGAGATCGACGGCGACGATGGTGCCGTTTGCCTCGACGAACAAATTGCCCGGATGCATATCGGCATGGAAGAAGCCGTCGCGCAACGTATGGCGCAGGAAGGACTGGATGAGATTGGTGGCGATCGCCTTGAGATCGTGGCCCGCCGCTTGAAGGCCTGCGATATCGTTCATCTTGACGCCGTCGACCCACTCCATGGTCAGCACGTCGCGGCCGGTGCGCTCCCAGTCGACGGATGGCACGCGAAAACCAGGATCATTCCTGGTGCTTTCGCCGAGTTCCGAGAGTGCCGCCGCCTCGAGGCGCAGATCCATCTCGATTCTGGTGGTCTGCGCCAGCGTCTCGGTCACCTCCACCGGCCGCAGCCGGCGTGACGACGGGATGTATTTCTCCTGCAGGCGCGCGGCTAGAAAATAGCTTTCGAGGTCCTGGAAGAAGCGGCGGCGCACGCCCGGCCGGATCACCTTGACCGCCACCTTGGTCGCGGCGCCAGCCTGGACGGTTTCAGCGGCATGGACCTGGGCGATCGAGGCAGCGGCGACCGGATCGCCGAATTGCGTGTAGAGATCGCCTATCTTGCGCCCGAGCGAAGCCTCGATGGCCGCGACCGCCTCGACCTTCGGGAAGGTGTGCATCTTGTCCTGCAGCATGGCGAGATCGAGCGCCATGTCGTTGCCGACGACGTCGGGCCGTGTCGCGAGGAACTGGCCGAGCTTGACATAGGATGGTCCGAGCCGGACCACTGCCTTGGCCAGTCGATCGCTGCGCTCATAGGCCAGCGCGCGGCGGCGGGTGAACAGCCGCGCCAGTCGCCAGCCGAGTTTCGGCAGGCCTGAGAGTTCCTCGCCCGGCAAGGCGGCGACGACGCCCTCGCGCACCAGCACCCAGCCGGCCCGCATGAGCCTGAAACCGGCGCCGACGCTGCTCATGGCTGCATACATCCTGTCGGTTCAAAGAACCGGCAGGGGCCATATCGAGAATGGGAAACGCGGTGCAGCCTCAAAGCTTCCAGCCCGAATGCAATGCCGCGATGCCGCCGGAATAAATGCGGAAGGAAACACGGTCGAAGCCCGCGTGGGTGATCATGGAAGCAAAGTTTGCCTGGTTGGGGAATTTCGCGATCGATTCGACCAGATAGGAATAGGGCTCGCCGTCGCCGGTGACCATCTTGCCGATCTTGGGAATGGCGTTGAAGGACCAGGCTTCGTAGACCTTGTCGAGCAGCGGCATCTCGACCTCGGAAAATTCCAGGCACAGGAAACGGCCGCCCGGCTTCAGCACGCGGAACGCTTCACCCAGAGCCACGTCGATATGCGGCACGTTGCGAATGCCGAAAGCGATGGTGTACGCGTCGAAAGTGGCATCGGCGAAAGGCAGTTCCTCGGCATTGGCCTCGACAAAGTCGGTGTTGCCGGACAAGCCTTTCTTCTGCGCCCTGTCGCAGCCGACAGCGAGCATCGAGCCGTTGATGTCGAGCACGGTGGCATGCGCGTGGCCATGGCTTGCGTCGACGATGCGAAACGCGATGTCGCCGGTGCCGCCGGCCACGTCGAGCACCTTCCAGCCCACTCTTTTCGGAGGGTTCAGCCATGTCACCATGGCATCCTTCCACAGCCGGTGCAGGCCGCCCGACATCAGATCGTTCATCAGGTCGTAGCGGTTGGCGACCTTGTGGAAAACATCGTTGACCAGGGACTGCTTTTCGCCTTCCCCTACACGCTTGAAACCATAGGAGGTTTCCATGCCGCCCGCGGCCGTGGTTCTCTCAACTGACATTTTTTTGATCCGTCATAAAACCGGCGGGACCATAGCCGATCGATGGTGCGGGCGCTATTGTTTAAGGCGCGGTGTTCAGCCGCGCTTCCAGGTGCTGGTTTTCAAGACCTGGACTGACCGACGGGATGTTTGAATGCCTTTGAAAGCGGAACTGCACTGCCACATCGAAGGGGCAGCGGCGCCCGAACTCGTCATCCGCCAGGCGCAGAAATATGGCAAGGATACCTCGCCCTATATCCAGAATGGGTCCTTCGTCTGGCATGATTTCACGTCCTTTCTCGCGGCGTATGACTTCTCCTCCGACCTGTTTCGGACCGAGGAGGACTATGCGCGGCTGGCCGACCATTATCTGACCAGCCTGGCCCGTGACGGCGCCATCTATTCCGAGGTCTTCACCTCGCCGGACCATGCGGAGAAAGCCGGGCTGTCCCCCAAGGCCTATACCGACGCACTCGGCGAAGGCATGCTGCGCGCCAAGGCCAAGACAGGCATCGAGGGCCGCATGATCGTCACCGGCGTGCGTCATGTCGGCGTGGAATCGATCGAGCGGGCGGCGCGCTTCGCGGCGCGCTCCGGGCATCCGCTGGTCACCGGCTTCGGTGTCGCCGGCGATGAGCGCATCGGCGACATGGAGGACTATGTCAGGGCTTTCGAGATCGCGCGCGAAGCCGGGCTCGGCATCACCGTCCATGCCGGCGAACTGACCGGCTGGGAGACTGTCCAGGCCGCGCTCGACCATATCCGTCCCTCGCGCATCGGCCATGGCGTGCGCGCCATCGAAAACCCGGATCTTGTTCGGCGTATCGCGGACGAAGGCGTCGTTTTGGAGTGCTGCCCGGGTTCCAACATCGCGCTCAAAGTGTTCGACAGCTTTGCCGATCATCCGTTTCCGGCGCTCAAGGCCGCCGGCTGCAAGGTGACGCTCAACTCCGACGACCCGCCCTATTTCTGGACCTCGCTGAAGCGCGAATACGACATCGCCGCCGAACATTTCGCGATGAGCGAGAAAGCGCTGGCCGCCGTCACCCGAACGGCGATCGAGGCCGCTTTCGTCGATCGCAAGACCAAGTCCGCGCTTCTTGCCCGGTTGAACGCGGTGGCGCGCTGATTTCTGCGAAATCTGTGGTCCACCGAGCCCAGGCGGTTCCTTGGCCGGCGCATAGTCGCTAGGGTCGTCCGAGCTGCCTGCCGCGCCTGCGCGGATAGGGCGACACGCATCAGGAGAACATCATGAAGGGCGTCACCGTAGTCGACCATCCGCTTGTCCAGCACAAGCTGACCATCATGCGCAAGAAGGAGACCTCGACAGCCGGCTTCCGGCGGTTGCTGCGCGAAATATCGCTGCTGCTCGGCTACGAGGTCACCCGCAATCTCGAACTGACGACGACGACGATCGAAACGCCGATGGAGACCATGGAAGCGCCGACGCTCGAGGGCAAGAAGCTGGTCTTCGCCTCGGTGCTGCGTGCCGGCAACGGCTTGCTGGAAGGCCTGCTCGACCTGGTGCCGGCGGCCCGTGTCGCCCATGTCGGCCTCTACCGCGATCACGAGACGCTGGAGGCAGTCGAGTATTTCTTCAAGGCGCCGAGCGATCTGGCCGACCGGCTTGTGATCGTCGTCGATCCGATGCTGGCGACAGCCAATTCGGCGATCGCGGCGATCGACAAATTGAAAGAGCGCGGCGCCACCAACATCCGCTTCCTGTGCCTGCTGGCGGCGCCCGAAGGCATCGAGCGCTTCACCACCGCGCATCCCGACGTTCCGGTCTTCACCGCGTCCATCGACCGCCAGCTCAACGAGAAGGGCTACATCATGCCCGGCCTCGGCGATGCCGGCGACCGCATGTACGGGACCAAATAATTTACCAAATGTTTACGCAACGGCGCGGTTTTAGCGACCGTTAAAGCGGCAAACACCATCCGGCGCTAAAGGATCGGTACTCACAAAGGCCGATCCATGCTGCGCAAACTTCTCATCTTCAGCGTCTTTGCCGGCACATCGGCGTCGATCCCGGTTGTCTACCAGTCAAATCCGCAGGTCTTCGAAGACCTTCTGAGATCGGCGGTGACGGCCAAGCCCGACGCCGAGACCCAGGCCCAGCCCGACATCAACCTGGCATCGGTGCCCGACAAGCCGGTGGCGCCGAAACCGGCCGGCCGCAAGGTCGTCGTCGCGGCGGACGAGCGCGGGCACTTTTCATCGACCTTCAAGCTCAACGGCCGTCAGGTCGATGGCATGGTCGACACGGGCGCGACACTGGTTGCGGTCAATACGTCGACGGCGCGCAGGATCGGGCTGTCGCTCAATCCATCCGATTTCAGCCGTGAGGTCAGCACCGCCAACGGTACCATCAAGGCGGCCGTGGTGATGATCGATCGGCTGCAGATCGGCAGCATCACCGTCAATGACGTGCAGGCTATCGTGCTCGACGACAAGGCGCTGCGCACCAACCTGATCGGCATGAGCTTCCTCAACAGGCTTGGCAAATACCAGGCCGAAAACGGCACCTTGCTGCTCGCTCAATAGGAAGAGTTCCGTCCGGTCAACCGTGCGCCAGAATCCGCCGCATGACGGTTTTATCCGCCGGTGGTTTCGAAGCCCCGATCGTGTAGGCTGAAAGCACGGCCGCGGCCGCGGCCTCGGCATCGGACTGCGAGCGGGCATGCACCAGCGCCAGCGGCTCGCCTGCACCGACCTCGGCGCCGATGGGCAGCAGCCTGGTGATGCCGACCGCCGGGTCGATCTTGTCGTCCGGGCGCGTGCGCCCGCCGCCAAGGCCAACCACCGCCAGGCCGATGTCGCGGGTGGCGATGCCGGTGACGAAGCCGCCGGTCGTTGCCTTGACTGCAAATTCGGTTGCTGCCTCGGCCAGGTATTTTTCCGGCCTCTCGATGAAATCGGCGGGGCCGCCGAGCACCGACACCATGCGCGCGAAGGTGGCGGCGGCGCGGCCGCTGACAAGCGTCTCCGTGGCGCGCCGCATGCCGTCCTGGTTGGACGATGCCAGTCCCGCCGACTGCAGCATTTCGGCCGCCAGCGCCAGCGTCACATCCTCCAGCCGCCGGTCGCGAAAACGGCCGGTCAGGAAATCGACGGCGTTGCGCACCTCGACGGCATTGCCGGCGGCGGACGCCAGCGGTTCGTTCATGCCGGTGATCAAGGCCGAGACCTTCAGTCCTGCGCCGCTGGCGACCTCGACCAGGCTGTTGGCGAGTGCCGTCGCGTCGCGCGACTTCTCCATGAAGGCGCCGTTGCCGACCTTGACGTCGAGCACCAGCGAGCCGAGGCCCGCGGCCAGCTTTTTCGACAGGATCGAGGCGGTGATCAGCGGCACCGATTCCACGGTTCCGGTGACGTCGCGAATGGCGTAAAGCCGGCGGTCCGCCGGCGCGAGATCGGCGGTCTGGCCGATGATGGCGCAACCCGTTTCCAGCACCGCCTTGCGAAACAGCGCGATGTCGGGCTGGCTGGCATAGCCGGGGATGGCATCCATCTTGTCCAGTGTGCCGCCGGTATGGCCGAGGCCACGACCCGATATCATCGGTACATAGGCGCCGCAGGCGGCAACGATCGGCGCCAGCATCAGCGAGACATTGTCGCCGACGCCGCCCGTCGAATGCTTGTCGGTGACGGGCCCCGGCAGATCCGACCAATCGAGCACGTCGCCGGAATCGCGCATGGCCAGCGTCAACGCCACGGCCTCGTCGCGGTTCATGCCGTTGAAGAACACCGCCATGGCGAAAGCCGCGACCTGGCCATCGGTGACGGCGCCCGACGTCACGCCGTCGATGAAGGCGGCAATTTCACGGGCCGGCAGCCTCTGGCCGTCGCGCTTGTGGCGGATGATTTCCTGTGGAAGCATCAGTTCTCCAGCAGTCCGTCGCGGAACACACGCTGCAGGACCGTCGCCAGCCGCGACCCGCCGACCGGTGCCATGTCCTTGGTCTCCTGGTGCGAAAGCTCGGCTCCGGTCATGCCGGCCGCCAGATTGGTGATGACCGAGCAAGCGGCGACGCGCAGGCCAAGGAAACGGGCGAGAATGACCTCAGGCACGGTCGACATGCCGACAGCGTTGGCGCCCATGATGCGCGCCATGCGGATCTCGGCCGGTGTTTCGAAGCATGGGCCGGAAAACCACATATAGACGCCCTTGTGCAGCGCCGTGCCGGTTGCCTTCGCGGCCTGTTCAATCGCTTTGCGGATGCCGGCATCGTAGGCTTCGGTGAGACCGACGAAGCGGCGGTCGCTCGGCTCGCCGATCAGCGGATTGGTGCCGGAGAAGTTGATGTGGTCCGATATCAGCATGACCGAGCCCGGCAGCATCTCGGGATCGACCGAGCCGGCGGCGTTGGTGAGGATCAGTTTGGTGATGCCGATGCCGGCAAGCACTTCCAGCACCGGTCGCATCGCCGCAGCATTGCCATGCTCGTAATAGTGAGCACGGCCGGACAGCATCAGCACCGGCGTGCCGGCAAACAGCCCGGCCACCACTTCGCCGGCATGGCCGCTGACGCCGCTTCTGGGGAAGCCGGGCAGGTCGGCATAGGAGACACGGATCGGGTTCTCGATCCGGTCGACCAAGCCGCCGAGGCCCGACCCCAGCACCAGCGCCGTGGTCGGTGCCAAGCCGTCCAGCCTTTCGATAAGACGATCCACGGCCTTTTCGATCATTCCTGCCTGCCCTTCATTGGAGCCGATCTTTCACTTGAGAATATCGCCGCGAAAACCGTAGGGCAGCATGTCGCCCATGGTCACGGTCTCGGCGACGCCGGTATTGTCGCAGAGATAGAGTTTGGTTTCCGGTCGGCAGAATTCGGCTAGCCGCTGGCGGCAGCCGCCGCAAGGCGAGCATTTGGCCATGCGCTCGGCAAGGACGGCGATTTCGACGATCTTGCCGCCGCCGCCCATGATGTAATGGCCCAGCGCGGTGGTCTCGGCGCACCAGCCTTCGGGATAGGAGGCGACCTCGATGTTGGCGCCGGTGAAGACACGCCCGTCCTCGGTGCGCAAGGCCGCACCCACCGGAAACTTCGAGTAGGGAGCATAGGCCTTGGCCATGGCGGCCCTGGCCGCCTCGAACAGATCATGCGACATTTCAGTACTTCTCTCCCATGATCTTGTTCAAAAAGCCGGTGCCGATTTCGACCGCTGCGATTTCCCGCTGGTGCGGTCTCAGCGTTCCTTGACATAGGGCACGCCGCCGGCGCGCGGCGGGATCGCCTTGCCGATGAAGCCGGCAAGCAGGATGACGGTGAGGATATAGGGCAGCGCCTGCATGAACTGCACCGGCACCTTGCCGATCAAGGGCAGCGGTGATCCCTGCAGGCGGATTGCCGCCGCGTCGAGGAAGCCAAACAGAAGGCAAGCGAACATGGCGTTGACCGGCTTCCATTTGGCGAAGATCAGCGCGGCCAGCGCGATGTAGCCCTTGCCGGCGGTCATGTCCTTCACGAAGCCGCCATTCTGCACCATCGACAGGTAGGCGCCGGCAACGCCGGTGAGGATGCCGGTGCAGATCAGCGCGCGGTAACGCAGCCAGGCGACCGAGATGCCGGCGGTGTCGACGGCGGCCGGGTTTTCGCCGACCGCGCGCAGCCTGAGGCCAAACCGGGTGCGAAACAGCACCCACCAGGTGAACGGCACCATCAGGAAAGCAAGATAGACAAGAATCGAATGGCCGGAGATCAGTTCCGCGTAGATTGGGCCGATGATCGGCACACCGCGAACCGCCTCGGCGCCGGGCCAGATGATCGCGTCGAACCGCTCGCCAGGTCCAAGTGCCGGCGTGCGCCCGCCTTGCTGGAACCAGGCCTGGCCGAGGATGATGGTCGATCCGGCGGCGATGAAATTGATAGCCACGCCGGAGACGATCTGGTTGCCGCGGTGTGTAATCGAGGCGAAGCCGTGCACCAGCGCGAAGGCGACCGAGATCAGGATGGCCATGCCGAGGCCGAGAAGGGCCGAATGGAACACGGAAGCGGCGGCGGCGCCGGCGAAAGCGCCGACCAGCATCTTGCCCTCGAGGCCGATGTCGAAGATGCCGGCACGCTCGGAATAAAGGCCGGCGAGGCAGGCCAGCAGCAGCGGCACCGACAGGCGGATGGTCGAGTCAAGTATCTGCACGATGGCGATAAAGACATCCATCTCAGGCACCCTTTCCCTTGACCGCTTCCATCCCGACCGATCCCGGACTGAACGAGGCGAACAGCGCCTGGATGTATGGCCTGAACATGTGCTCCAGCGCGCCAGCGAACAGGATCACCAACCCCTGGATGATGACGATCATGTCGCGGCTGATCGCAGGCATCTCGAAGGCGAGTTCGGCGCCGCCCTGGTAAAGCATGCCGAACAGGATCGCCGCCAGCACGATGCCGACCGGATGCAGGCGCCCCATCAGCGCCACGGCGATGCCGACGAAGCCGGCGCCGGAAACGAAGTCGATCGCGACATTGTGCTGGTCGCCCATCACCGGATTGAGCGCCATCATGCCGGCGAGCGCGCCCGAGATCATCATGGCGGTGATGATGATGCGGGTCTCCGAAATGCCGGCATAGCGCGCCGCCTTCGGGCTGTGGCCATAGGTGCGCATTTCGTAGCCGAGCTTGGTACGCCAGATCAGCAGCCAGACCAGGAAGGCCATGACCAGCGCCAGCAGGAAGGTGACGTTGAGCGGCGCCGAGCGGATCTTGGCGCCGAACAGTTCGATGATCCAGTTGAGCTTCGGCAATTCGGCGCCGGCGAGGAAGTTGCGCGTCTGCGGTGCTTGCGAGGCCGCCGGCTTCAAGGGGCCGACCAGCAGGTAGACCATGATGGAGGCGGCGATGAAGTTGAACATGATGGTGGTGATGACGATGTGGGACCCGCGCCTGGCCTGCAGATAGGCGGGAATCAGCGCCCACAACGCGCCCACAAGCGCCGAAGCGACGATCGCCAGCGGAAATGTCAGCCACCACGGGAATACGCTGTCCAAGGGCAGACAGACGATGGCGATGCCGAGGCCGGCGATATAGGCCTGCCCCTCGGTGCCGATGTTGAACAGGCCGCAATGCGCCGCCACCGCAACCGAAAGCCCGGTGAAGATGAATGTGGTGGCATAGAAGAGGGTGAAGGCGATGCCTGTTCCCTTGCCGAAGGCGCCCTCGACCAGGATGATTGCGGCGCGGAACGGATTTTCGCCGACCAGAAGCACGACGAAGCCGGCGACGATGAAAGCCACCGCAAGGTTGATCAGCGGGATCAGCCCGTAGTCGGCCCAGGCCGGCAGCTTGGCATAAGGCGTGCTCATTCGGCAGCCTCCTGGCGCTCGACGCCCGCCATCAGCAGGCCAAGCTCGCCTTCGGTCGCCTCGGGGCCGCGCTCGCCGACGATGCGGCCGGCAAACATCACCAGGATGCGGTCGGAGAGCGAACGGATCTCGTCGAGCTCGACCGACACCACCAGCACGGCCTTGCCCTGGTCGCGCATGGCGATCAGGCGCTTGTGGATGAATTCGATGGCGCCGACGTCGACGCCGCGCGTCGGCTGGCCGACGATCAGCACACCGGGGTCCTGTTCCATCTCCCGCGCGAGCACGATCTTCTGCTGGTTGCCGCCGGAGAAATTGGCGGTCTTCAGGCGCGGATTGCCGGGGCGGATGTCGTATTTCTCGATCTTGTCCTTGGCATCGGCGATGATGGCCTCGATGTTGAGCAGCGGCCCTTTGAGATAGCGCGGATCGTCGTGATAGCCGAGGATCGAATTCTCGTTCTCCTCGAAGGCCAGCACCAGCCCGACATGGTGGCGATCCTCCGGCACATGGGCCAAGCCCCGGTCGCGCAGTTCGCCCGGATCGGCGGCACCCGTCAGGTCGATCGGCGTGCCGTCGAGCATGACAGAACCTGAAACGGCGCGCCTGATGCCGGAAATCGCCTCGAGCAGTTCGGATTGTCCGTTGCCGGCGACACCGGCGATGCCGACGATTTCGCCGGCGCGCACATCGAAGGAGATGTCGTCGACCATGGTGACGCCGCGGGAATCCTTGACCGTCAGGTTCTTGACCGCGAGCTTGACGCCGCCGGCTTCCGCCTCGCCCTTCTCGACCCGGAGCAGCACGCGCCGGCCGACCATCAGTTCGGCCAGTTCCCCGACGGTGGTTTTCTTGGTCTCGCGGGTCGCGACCATCGTGCCCTGGCGCATCACCGACACCGTGTCGGTGATGGCCATGATCTCGCGCAGCTTGTGGGTGATCAGCACCACCGTCTTGCCCTGTTCCTTCAACTGCTTGAGGATACGGAAGAGATGGTCGGCCTCGGCCGGCGTGAGCACGCCCGTCGGTTCGTCGAGGATCAGGATATCGGCGCCGCGATAGAGCGCCTTGAGGATTTCGACACGCTGCTGCAGGCCGACCGGCAGTTCCTCGATGATGGCGTCGGGATCGACTTCGAGCCCGTATTCGCGCTCGAGCCGCTCCAGCTCGGAACGCGCCTTGGCGATGCTGCTCTTCAGCAAGGCGTTGGTTTCGGCGCCGAGGATGATGTTTTCCAGCACCGAGAAATTGTCGACCAGCATGAAATGCTGGTGCACCATGCCGATGCCGAGCGCGATCGCATCGTTGGGCGTCTTGATCGATGCCAGCTTGCCGCCAACGTGGATCTCGCCGCTGTCGGCCTGGTAGAAGCCATAGAGGATCGACATCAGCGTCGATTTGCCGGCGCCGTTTTCGCCGACGATGCCGTGGATGGTGCCGCGCGCGATCTCCAGGTTGATGTCGCGGTTGGCGCGTACGGCGCCAAAGCTCTTGTTGATGCCAATCAGTTCGATCGCGGCTTGCGCCATGCAGCCAGTCCCACTCTTATTTTTTTATCGCTTGGTCAAAATGCCTAGCATGACGCTCGGCCCATGCCAATCGGCCGGAGCGGCGTCCACTCTCGGCAAATCCCGGTGCGCTTGTCAATTTCCAACGTGTCCCTGGCCTTCATATTCGCTAATATGACGAGCCGAAATCAGCATCTTGATGAAAGCCAGGGATTGCCAATGACCATGCCCGCCGACCGGCTGACGACGCTGGAAATTCGCGCCGCCGAGCAAGAGAAGACCATCGAGGAACTGTCAGGCCAGATTGCCGAGCAGTGGAAGGTGATCGAGCGCATGCAGCGCAAGCTCGACGCGCTGACCGACCGTTTCCTGGCGCTGGAGGAGCAGTCCGCACCCGACGTGCCGGTGACCAAGCCGCCGCATTGGTGAGGAAAAAGGGGAGGGTGCAATCATGAGCGACCGCATCGCAAGGGCCGGTGACTATGTGCTTGGCCTTATGAACGACGCGGAGCGCGAACGGGCCGAGCGCGATCTGGAAATCGACCCCGCCTTCCGCGACGCGGTGGTGCAGCTTGCCGAACGCATGCATATGTTCGACCGTGCCGAAAAGCCGGGTGGCGCCAATCACTGGGCGCTGGTGACGCAACGCATCGCCGAACTGCCGCAGATGCGTGTGGTCGGCCAGGACGGGGCGAAGCCGACGCCGGTGATCAGCAAGCTGGAGCATCGTCCCCATGGCGTCGGCGTGCATTCGCTTGGCGGCCGGCGCGGGGCTATCATCGCCATCGTGCTGATCGCGGTTTTCGCGCTTGGCTATCTCGCTGGGCTTTGGTCGACGGGTAGCGCACTTCTGCCCTGACCTGCGAGCCAATCAAATAAGATTCTTGCGAATAAGGACCCGCAACGCCGGAACTGCCATCTCCCCCCATGCGGGGGAAATGGCCGGCAGGCCAGAGGGGGGTGTGAAGGATCGCCAACCTGAATGACTTCTGAATAACGGTGAATTGGCTGTTAGGCCGAGGGACAGCACCCCCCTCTGCCTTGCCAGGCATCTCCCCCGCAAGGGGGGAGATCGGATATCGCCGAGACCTTCGCCAATCTTCAGCGTCCTTCGAGATCCCTCCAAAAAACAAAACCGCCGGGCTTTCACCCGGCGGTTCGAAACCTGGTGCCTACCGATCAATAGGGGCAGGCGTTGTCGGCGGTGTAGTCGTGCACTTCGAGCTTGCCGGCGATGATGTCGGCCTTGGCCTTTTCGACCGCCGCCTTCATCTCGTCGGTCACCAGCGCCTTGTTGTCGTCGTCCAGGGCGTAGTCGACGCCGCCTTCCTTGAGGCCGAGATTTTGCAAGCCACCCTTGAAGGTGCCGTTCTTGCCGTCCATGAAGGCGGTGTAGACGGCAACGTCGACGCGCTTCATCATCGAGGTCAGCACTTTGCCTGGCTGCAGGCCGTTCTGGTTGGAATCGACGCCGATGCCCAGCTTGCCGGCATCCGCCGCCGCCTGCAGCACGCCGACGCCGGTACCGCCGGCCGCGGCGTAGACCACGTCGGAGCCTTGGTCGATCTGCGTCTTGGCGATCTCGCCGCCCTTGGCCGGGTCGTTCCAGGCCGCCGGCGTGTCACCGGTCATGTTCTGGATGACGTCGGTCGCTCCCGCCGACTTGGCGCCGCCGACATAGCCGCATTCGAACTTGCGGATCAGCGGGATGTCCATGCCGCCGATAAAGCTGACCTTCTTGGTCTTCGAGGCCATCGCCGCCAGGATGCCGACGAGATAGGAGCCTTCATTCTCCTTGAAGACAAGCGAGCGGACATTGGGCAGATCGACGGCATCGTCGATGATGGCGAAGTTGAGGTCAGGATATTCCTTGGCGACCACCTTCAGCGCATCCTCCCAGGCAAAGCCGGCCATGACGATCGGGTTGCGGCCGTCCTCGGCGAAGCGGCGCAGCGCCTGCTCGCGCTGCGAAGCGTTGGAGACCTCGAACTCGACATAGGCGGTTCCGGTCTCGGTCTTGAATTTCTCGGCGCCGTGATAGGCTGCCTCATTGAAGGATTTGTCGAACTTGCCGCCGAGATCATAAAGGATGGCCGGCTGCACATCCGCGGCGAAAGCCGGAAGAACCATTGCGGTTGCGGCCAGGAGGCCGAGAACGATACGTTTCATGTGATCCACACCCTGTCGGTTATTTTTTCCGTTACGCACCGCTTGCCTGCCCGGTTCACCGGCAGGCATGCGACGTCAGCCAGGAGTGTATTCCCCTCCCGCTCCCGGGCAATCTGGCACGGCCTGAAACAAAATTCACGTGGAATTTTGACCTTTTGGAAAAGCGTGCCACGGGCGAGCCGCGCCGCAGTCCGATCCTTGCGCGCAAGCCGTTGGAAGGTGGCCCGTCGCTGGGCAGGGAGCAGGAAATCGATCAGTTGGCGGCGAACTGCCCCGTGCGCCGCTGCCGCCTGTAGCTGATGGCGTAAAGCAGGAAGGCCAGCACCGCGAACACCGCAAATCCCGGCTGGTTGAGCACCCAGGCGATGGCGCCGTCCCACAGCAACGGACCCGCCTTGGCGCGGACGAAGGTTTCGAAGGCCGCCCGCGTGTCCGGCGAGACGGCCAGCCAGCTTGCGTTGAGCGGGGTCAGCACAAGCGCCGAGGCGGCCACCGTGCGTGTCGCGTCGAGCACCGCCATGATGACGGAAACCGACAGCGCGACCATGGCCGCAAGCCGAAAGACGAAACGAAACATCAAGCTCTCCCCCGGTCGACCCTGGACGCTTTCCAACCGATCGCCGGCACGTGTCCCGAAAACGAGAAATAGAGTGGGTATGGCTGGTCCGCAATCACGATACGCGAATTTGAAGGCTCGCGCATTCTCTCCCTATGCGATGCGGCTGGCCCCATGCGATGCGGCTGACCCTATGCGACCGGCCCCTGTACGGCTGGCTTGCGCCTGCGCCGGTGAACGAGCCAGACAGCGAGAATGCCGCCGGCGATGGCGCCGACCACCAGTCCGGCCAGACCGATGAACACGGCGAAATATCCGCAGCCGCCCTCGAAGCAGCTTACTTCGGCGACATCGGCAATCACCGAGCCGGCGAAAAAACCGCCGAGGGCGCCGATGACGGCGCCGAGGATGATGCCGAGCACGGCCGCGACAATCGAAACGAAGACCGACGGCGCTTCGGTCTCCGGCTTGGCATAGACGGTTTCGGCGCCGGAGCCACGGCGCAGCAGGTAGATGCAAAGCAGGCCGATGGCGATCTCGGCGCCGGTGATGGCCAGGTTCTCGGCGGAGAAAACAAACCTCGGCGAGGCAAGCACATAGGCTTGCCTCGCCAGCGACCAGATGATGATGACGGCCTGCCAGATGATGAAGTGGCGCGGGAAGCGCGCTGAGCGGCCAAAGGCGAGGCCGAGCAGGTAAAGCCCCCACAGGATCGTGACGACGTCGACGATGAGCCCGCCCATGAGGAAATAGAAGATGTCGTCCGGCAGGCCGGAATTCCCGAACAGCCACCAGGATGACGCCAGGCCATAGACCGACCACGCCATGACGAAGATGAGCCATGCTACCGGGACGAAGGACAATCCGCTATCTGGGCCGTTGCGCGGACTATTGCCTGGGCGCCCGGACGGCGCCTTGTCATTGTCCGGCGCGTTGCCCGGAATTCCGCTGTTTGACGTCATGTCCGGCCGGTGCCCCCGCAAAGCCTCCCGGTCACTCGACAGCTGGTTCGAGGCAAAGTCAAGCACGGCCGCCCCGCGGTCCTGGCTGTGCACATCATTCGGGGGGCGGCGCTTCAAAAGCGGATCTGCCGGCGGCCCGCGAAATCCCATGTCGCCGGCAAAGCGAATAGACTGCCGTTATGGCTTGGCATTCGGCGCGGGATCGACTAGATGAGCCCCGCGCCTGTTGCTTCGACGGCTCAGGTGCAGGGGAAGGACGTCCGCTGGTTGGGCGGCGTCCATTGCGGACGTTCCGCATCGCAGCCCCAAGGGAGATGCATCTCCCCAACCCGCGCGGCGAAACCGGCCGGCGCGACATGCAAGGACGGAGAGGTGGCCGAGTGGTTGAAGGCGCACGCCTGGAAAGTGTGTTTACGGGAGACCGTAACGCGGGTTCGAATCCCGCTCTCTCCGCCAACCATCGTTGAAGTTGTTTTATGTGTGGACCCGCTACAGTTCCGAGCCTCTGAAACGGGCGGCTTCCTCTATAAAGCATCGTCGGCCCCTGAGTGCGTCCTCTCACCTCGAAATTACGACCCTGATAGCATCCCTTGGCCACCTTCTGCGTTCGCGTAATATTGCGATCAATTAGAATCGCCTAATTCTGGATTGCGGCGGTATCCCAACTCACCGCCAAGGTCGGCGCGGGCTTTCAGGCAATGCCGCGCCGACCGGCGCTTCACCTTCGGGGCTCGTTGGCATGCCATTGCCCGTGTCCGCCGAACCCGTGTGAGCTATGTCATAGTTTATTTCAGCCCACCCGATATCTTGATTGGCATAGATGCATGTCTCGCTACATCGGGAGGAAACCAGTGCCTGTTCCCCAGCGCAACGTTGATGGTTATCTGGCCAGTTATGGAGGCCCTCTGGCAACGCGTATTGAAGTGATTGAGGCCGACGGTGAGTGGTTGGTGCGAATTGTTGAACATGACGAGGAGCGCACCTACTCTTTCACGTTGAAATCTTTCGCTCTGGCCTTCGCCGAAGGCCAGAGGATTCACGCAAAGCCTCCCACTGTCGTGCGGCTGGAGCGCAACCCATCGCTCCTATTCGCACATGCCCGGTTCACAGCGGTGAACGATCGATTCTAAAGCCGTTTCACCGTTTCACGGAAACGACAGACCGCTCTATCCCGTTGCTTTCACGCAATTCCCAAGGGAAAGCGCTACGCGCTTTCCCGGGAAAACCGTGTCACACTTTTCATGGGATTGCCCTCGGATGCCGCGAGACGTGGGGCGGGTCGCGGGCCTAGTCACCCGACATCGGTGTTTGGTAGCCTTCCGCCTTTGGCCTGCCACCATTCTGAGCCGCGCCCGAAAATGTTAAATTAACAAAAACCTGTTTCTTTCTGCTTCGCCCCGTCTCGAACCTTTATGGTGTTGAACCACGAAGGTGGTGCCCTTGCGGGAATATTGAAATTTGGTCGAAACTCTCCAAAATTTCAGCCGGTGGAAATCACGAGAGCCACCAAGATGATGTCAACAGAGGAGCCTATTGAAAGCGGAGGGACCACCGATGGAAAGAGCCATTTCGACGAGTTTTGCCCCAGTCGGGCCCGAAGCCCCTGATGTTTTTCTTGACCGGTTGCTGCATCCGGCACGGCATTTCGAGCGACCTCAGGACGTGCTGATCGACGAGACGCTGGACGTCCAGGAGAAGCGTGCAATCCTGTCATCATGGGCATCGGATGCCTGTGCAGTGGAATCGATGCCGGCGCTGCGCATGCCGCCCGGGGTCACCGAACCCGTTAGCTTCGATGCCATCATGGATGCGTTGCGCCAATTGGATCAATGCGAGACGCTTCCCGCCAGTCGCAGTCATGACCTCGACATCGCTGCCGCCGGATTCACAGCATTGGTAGATCGACTTTGAGCGAATGCCGCCTTTCAGGAATACCAGGGGTCTTCCGCTGACGAGGAATTCGCCAGCGGAAGAACCGAGTGCGTTCCTCCTGCCCATCCCCCCTACGTCGGATCTTGCCTGAAAATTTTCCTAAGCGCCCTCTTGAACGCGCAACCCGCCGTTCTAAATC
>NZ_AYWR01000018.1:0-97978 GCF_000502935.1 Mesorhizobium sp. LNHC221B00
GCGCCGAGCTCCAGTGCAACCACTTTTCCGCCTCATCAAGCCGGTCGCCGCTGATCACTATGATAGGAACATCCGATTTTGTCGCCAGATTGCGGACGATCGCAAGTCCATCCTCCCGGCCAAGGTTAAGGTCAACAACCACGAGATCGACTGGCTCACGTGAAAGAACATAGTCAAACTGCTTGCTATCGTGGACTGCGGTTACCTTCAGGGCATGCATCGTGAGATACTCGGCGATGAGGCGCCGCATTGCGGCATCATCGTCAATGACAAGAACATGTTTCAACGGCACACCTTCAATCTTGAATCCCCTTGTCTAAACCTGTTGCCGAGCAACCCTGGGGCGCCGACCCAGAACAGCTGCACCTTGATACCACTCGCCGTTGCGTGCGGCCAATGTGAGGCCGTGCTCGTCCTGGTCTTTTCATCCCCAGCGAATTGACCGCACCAAGGCAGCCCGTGGCCACCAGACAGGTTCAAGCGCCGACATGACCCTGCCGTGTGGTCCTTCGCTTTTTCGCTTCGAGCTCCCCCGTTGGTGCAGGCCTGCCGATATCACTCGAGTTCGACCTCATGGATGCCAAGTTTCCTGCTATGCCCTTGCATCCTGGTCATCCTGGAGTTTGCGGACCTGGATCATCTCGATATCCTCCGGCTCGTGGATCCAGCTCGGACATGGTTGAGCAGCGCGGCGTTTGGCTTGATCGGAGAGGCGGTCGGCGGAAGAAGACCGTGATTCGCTGCAGCGGCCTTGTGCCAAATAGTATGTCTCCTGCCAAGCCGGCTTCGTCCAAGGTGGCCGGCGGCCTCAAATGCTGTTCGGGCGACCGGCAGGTCGCCGGTTGCGGTGAACGTCCGGGCTAACATTTCTCAGTTACTGCAACTCCTCCATCTTGAGCGTGTCACTATGCTTGTCCATTGCGCCGTCGGACTCCGTCAATGACGTGCGGTTTTCTGCCGATGGGACTGTGCATGATCCTCCCTTTGGCGGCGGCGGCGGCCGAACAGCTGAACCAGGCTCGCACCAGGATGGGCTGCGCCGCCACGTCTTCCCAGTTGACCCTCGCCCCCGCGGATTTGCGCCTTCGAGCCAGCTTCGCGGACGAGCTCGCGACTCAAGCAATGATCTGAGTGTGCAGGGCCGCGCATGGCTGCTCTTTAAGCACCGGCAGCATACCGGCAAAGTTGGGCTGCTTTATCGCCTTCGTCGATTCCCCACGGTGATCCCGAGCCTGAACAAACCCGCCAAGCTCCCCATTTTGTCCTTGGCTTGGCGCTGACAGAAGTACCATCCATGGCGCCGAAGTCGCGGCCCACAGTCTAGGAGCAACGGACGGCCGGGACGAGCAATCCTGCACAGGAGTCATTGTACCAAGATGCTCCGGATGTCGCTGGCTGATCGGGCCCGCGCCACCCACGCATGCGCAAGATGCTCACCCAGCTGAGACGAACACGGTCTTTGCTTCAGTTGAAACCGAAAAGCTGAACTTGAACATCACACAGTAACAAACCTCCCCGATAAGCGCGTGCCGGACAGGGCCAGAACCCGTCCGGCGGCTTGGAAAGGTAGGTGATAGGGAATGTTTATTGCAGCTTGGCCGCTGGCCATCGTCCTGTTGACATCCATGTCACTCCCAGCCGAGCCCGCGCCACTCTCTCCGCGTGAGTTCCGCAGCCTGTCGCGCAAATGCGCTCCCTGGGTTGCGCCGTCCACCCTGGCCGCGATTGCCAAGATTGAAAGTGGCTTTGACACGCTGGTGGCTCATGACAACACCACAGGTGAGCAGCTTCGCTGGATAGACCACCTGGAAGCCACGCGGGGCATCAAGGAACGCCTCGAAGCACAACATTCTGTCGATGTTGGATTGATGCAGATAAACAGCAAGAACTTTGCCATGCTCAATCTTACGCCGGAAAGGGCTTTCGAGCCCTGCGCCTCGCTTTCGGCTGCCGCCCACTTGCTTGAAAGCCGGTATGCCGGCGGCACCACTGCTGTGGCACAGCAACTGGCGCTTCGCCGTGCCATCTCGGCCTATAACACGGGCGACGTCACGCGTGGCTTCGCCAACGGTTATGTACGCAAGGTCGAGTCGGCCGCAAAGGACATCTCAAGTCTCCTTGAGCGAACGCTGGAGCCGACTGCTCGAGATGTGCCGCACCTTGAGGCACCCGGTCGGAAAGCCGTGCCGCCTCTGCTCCAGCAGAGCCAACAGGCCAATAGAAAGAAGCAGCCCAACCAAGATTCTTGGGACATTTGGGGCTCGTATCAGCCAGACCGCTCCGGGGCCGATCCCTCCGGTCCGACAGGCAGCCAGGCTGCGAAAGCACGGGAACCCGCGAACCCGAACAAACTCGTATTCGATTGAAACATGGAGATGCAATGATGACGCCACTCAAGATACTTCGTGCGCTTAAAACGCGTGTTCCTTCGCCTTTTTCCATGCTGCGCATGGCGGCTGAATATGTACCGGCCGCTGCTGCAGGCGCGGCGTGGACGGTCTTCTACAGCGGGCCAGCCGCGGCTCAGGTGACCGGAGGGACGGATCCTGCCAAGATGGTCCAGAATATCTGCACGTTCATACTTGGCCCCTTTGGACAATCACTGGCCGTGCTCGGGCTCGTAGCCATCGGTATCTCTTGGATGTTCGGTCGTGCTTCACTTGGCCTGGTTGCGGGTGTCGTTGGAGGGATCGTCATCATGTTCGGGGCCAGCTTCCTGGGCAAGGCGCTCATAGGCGGTGGCTGATGAGCGACCGGTTGGAAGTGAGCACCCTCTATGTGGCGGCGACGCGCCCCGCACTGTTTCTGGGGGTGCCGCTGACGCTGGCCGGATTGCTCATGATGTTGGCTGGGCTTGTTATCATTATCCTTCAGAACCCGCTCTACGAAATCGTTCTCGCGCCACTCTGGTTCGGAGCACGGCTGGTTGTTGAGCGTGACTATAACGCGGCAAGCGTCGTGCTGCTCTATTTGCAGACGGCCGGCAGAAGCGTGGACGGGCCGGTCTGGGGAGGCGCAAGCGTCAGCGCCAATCCGATCAGAGTGCCGAAACGCGGAAGAGGAATGGTGTAATGTTCGGCGCCAGCGGCCGGACCGAGAGGTCTGGCGAGATCTACCTTCCGTATGTTGGTCACGTAAGCGATCAGGTTGTCCTTCTGGAAGACGGATCGATCATGGCCATGGCACATGTGAACGGTGTGCCCTTTGATTTGGAAGACGCTGAGATGCGCAACTCGCGCTGCCGCGCGTTCAACACTCTCTTGCGCAACATCGCCGATGACAATATCTCGATATACGCTCATCTTGTGAGACACAACGATGTGCCGGCGCCGGCGCCGCGCCAGTTTCAAAGTGCCTTCGCTGGCAGTCTGAGCGAGGCCTACGAGCGTCGTGTGCTGTCGGGAAAGCTCTTTCGCAACGATCACTTCCTCACTTTGATCGTGTCCCCCCGCACCGCAATCGGCAAGATCGGCTTGCGGATTGCCAAGTCCCGCAGACGGAATGAGCACGATCTAGCCACCCAAATGCGGAGCCTGGAAGACCTCTGGCACATCACTGCTGGCGCGCTCGGCGGTTACGGTCTGCGCCGGTTGGGCATTCGTGAGAAAGGCAACGTGCTCTTCACGGAAATCGGCGAGGCGCTTCGGCTCATGATGACTTGCCGGTTTCTTCCGGTTCCGATGGTTACCGGCTCACTTGGCGCCTCGATCTACACTGACCAGGTCATCTGCGGGAAGCGGGCGCTTGAGATTCGAAGGCCCGTGGATAGCTCCGTCGGATCATTGTTTTCGTTCCGTGAATATCCGGCGACGACGCGGCCGGGCATGCTAAATTCCTTGCTGTCCGCCAACTTCCCGCTTGTCCTGAGCCAGAGCTTTTCCTTCCTCACTCGCCCACAAGCTCATGCCAAACTAAGCCTTAAGTCCAGCCAGATGACGAGTGCCGGCGACAAGGCTCTCACCCAGATCAATGAACTTGCCGAGGCAGAGGACGCACTGGCAAGCAACGAATTCGTGATGGGTTCGCATCATCTGAGCCTGTGCGTCTATGCCGACAGCCTCAATAGCCTTGCAGATCGCGCAGCAAGTGCCCGCGCACGGCTGGCCGACGCGGGCGCCGTTATCGTCCAAGAGGGCATCGGCATGGAGGCCGCATATTGGTCCCAACTTCCGGGGAACAACAGGTGGCGCACGCGCCCGGGGGCGATCACCTCACACAATTTTGCCGGGCTCGTCTCATTTGAGAACTTCCCAAGCGGTTCCAGTTCCGGCCACTGGGGCAATGCTGTTGCGCGCTTTCGCACAAACGGTGGAACTTCTTTCGACTACATCCCCCATGAGAATGACGTCGGCATGACGGCAATATTCGGGCCCGTTGGCAAAGGCAAGACGACGCTGATGACCTTTGTCCTCGCGATGCTTGAGCAAAGCTTGGTCGATCGCAATGGTGCGATCGTCTTCTTCGACAAGGATCGGGGTGGTGAACTGCTGGTGCGAGCCACGGGAGGGACATATCTTGCGTTGCGCAGAGGCGCTCCGAGCGGCTTGGCCCCTCTGCGTGGACTGGACAACACCTCCGCCTCTCGGGACTTTCTGCGCGAGTGGTTGATGGCCCTGATCGAGAGTGACGGCCGTGGTCCGATCTCGCCGGAGGAAAGTCGTCGGCTGGAACGCGGCATTGTTCGTCAGCTTTCGTTCGAACCCCCTATGCGCTCACTTGCGGGCCTGCGCGAGTTCCTATTGCACAGCCCCTCCGAGGGCGCAGGAGCACGGCTGCAGCGGTGGTGTAGAGGGGGGGCGCTTGGATGGGCCTTTGACGGCGACGTGGACGAAGTAAGGCTGGATGCCTCCATTACGGGCTTCGACATGACGCAGCTCCTGGAATATGAGGAGGTCTGTGCACCGGCCGCCGCATACCTTCTGCATCGAGTGGGCGCTATCGTCGATGGTCGTCGGTTCGTCATGAGCTGCGACGAATTTCGATTCTATCTACTCAACCCCCAATTCTCGGCCGTTATCGACAAGTTCTTGCTCACGGTCCGCAAAAACAACGGCATGTTGATACTCGCAACGCAGCAGCCTGAACACGTTCTGGAATCGCCTCTCGGAGCTAGTCTCGTTGCGCAATGTATGACGAAAATTTTCTACCCATCACCGACGGCGGACCGCTCTGCGTATGTCGATGGCTTGAAGTGCACTGCGCAGGAGTTCGAGGCAATCCGCCAGGGAATGGCAATCGGCAGCCGCAAGTTTTTGCTCAAGCGCGATAGCGGGAGTATTGTTTGCGAATTCGATCTTGGGCAGATGCGCGAGTACGTAGCCGTACTCTCGGGGCGGGCCAACACAGTGCGCTTTGCCGACCAGCTTCGTAACCAGCACGGAGACGCCCCAAGTGGGTGGCTCGACAAGTTCATGGCCCGGTACCATGAAGTTCAAGACTGACGGAGGAATATTCATGAAACTTGCCAAACTTGCAGTAACGACCCTTGCTGCTTCCCTTCTGCTTCACGGACAGGCCCGGTCGCAATGGATCGTCACCGACCCTGTAACAGAAACACAATCGACCTTAACAGCGATTTCCAATGCGGCGATCCTTGAGAGGTCAATCGAGACGCTCGCTACCACGATCGAAATGGTGACAATGCTAACGTCGTCATTCGCTGTCACGGGACTGCTAAGCTCACTGAACCAAGGAAATCATTACCCGTCGGGCAATAAGCTGGAGGAGCAGATGTTTGATGCTCGGGCGCCAGCTTCGATTATGGCCCGTAACATTGCGAAGGACCCAAATCGGATAGTCAACGGCACCGATTCAGAAGCGAAACTGTTACAGGGACAAATCGCCGGGGCCGCCAATGCCGCAGCTATTGCAGCCGACACTTTGGGCATGATGGACAAGCGCCTTAAGGATAACGCCGGCACGCTTGGTCAGCTTTCCCGCTCGGGAAATATTATGCAGGCCACCGTGACCAACGGTCTGGTCCTCAAGCAGATTCACGATGCGATGATCCAAAATGTCCAGGCCACGAGTCTGCTGACAATGGCCACTGCACAAGGGAGCCTTCACGCCGTGGAGGAGGCCGCCACGCAGCGTCGCGAACATCAGGACACCGCTAATATGTTTAGCATCCTCCCGTAAACCACACAGAGTTCATCAGGCTCAGCTGCGCTGATCAGGGACACATCAGGCTCACGCCATGAATTTCAAAATTCCCGCGCCATTCACGACTATACACACGATCTTTCATGGGGCCTTCACGTCCGGGCTGCACAAAGTGCTTGAAAACGTCCAAGCGGCGGTCAGTGCGCCTCTGGTTGCGTGTGTCACGCTCTGGATAATAATCCAAGGCTGTCTGGTCATGCGTGGTCAAGTCGATGCGCGCGGGGGTATCTCGCGCGTAATCATGGTGTCGATTGTCGTCGCCCTTATCTTAGGGCAGGCCAACTATCAGCAGTACATTGAAGCGCTCTTCGACGACACGATTCCGAGGTTGGCTCACGACATCAGTGGCAGCGACTTGCCCTTCATCGGAATCCCCCAGAAGCTCGATCTCATGTTTGCTTCAAGCCAGTATGTCTTTCAGCTGATTGCTTCCGAAATTGGGCCTATGAACGGCCAGGACATACTTGCTTTCGAGGGAGCGCAATGGATTTTCTACGGCGCGCTGTGGACAGCGTTCGAGATCTACGATGCTGTTGGAATTCTGACGAAGGTGCTCTTGACGATCGGCCCCCTGGTCCTTGTAGGCTACCTTTTTGATCACACTCGAGACATAGCCACCAGATGGATCGGCCAACTGCTCTCGTACGGGCTGCTGCTTCTCCTCCTCAACATCGTTGCAACGATAGTAATCGCTGCCGAAGCAGTCTCGCTGGCAGCCATGCTTTTGATGATCAAATTCTCGGGCACGACAGCAGCCAAGATCATCGGGCTTTACGAGCTCGACATGCTTTTCCTAGCTGGTGACGCTCTGATCGTCGCGCTTCCGACGATCGCCAGCAGCATCGCCGGCGGCTCTTGGGGAGGTGCGAACCGACCTCTTAACAGCCTCAATCGCCACTTTGCCAAAACGGCGGGTGGTTAATCAATCGACAAGCTCGGTGCCAAAAACATGAAATATTGCCTACTTCTGTCAATCCTCGCTTTGGCCGCCTGCAAGACGAGCCATGGGCTTGCGACGTGCGCGGGTGCCCCATTCCAACTGAACGTGGGACAATGGGAAACCACCCCTGAGGATCTTCAGGTCGAATGCGCGGAAGAGCCAAAGTGAAATTTCCTGAACATGCCCTTCTGGTGGAGAGAGAAACGCTAGCCGCCCACTATAAGAAGGTGGAAGCGTTTCAAACGTCACGAGCGAAGTCTGCGCGGCGCCTGTCAAAGGCCCTGATCGCCTTTGCCGCAGCGGCGGTCCTAGGAAATGTTGCCCAGGCATTTACCATCGCTGCCATGGTCCCGTTGGCCAAGCTCGTACCTGTGTTCCTCTGGGTCCGGCCGGATGGGACCGTCGACAGCGAAGTGTCAGTCTCTCGACTGCCGGCAACCCAGGACCGAGCCGTCATAAATGCTTCGCTGTGGGAATATGTACGCCTGCGCGAGGGGTACACAGCAGATACAGCCCAATACGCCTATGACCTCGTATCCAGTTTCAGCGCGCCGGCTGTGCGACAGCAATATCAAGATTTCTTCAACTATCCGAATCCCACCTCGCCGCAAGTCACCGTCGGCAAGCGCGGCAAGCTCGAGGTCGGGCATATTTCCTCAAACGACATCAGTCCGGACGTTCAACAGATCCGTTACAAACGTACGCTTGTTGTCGATGGGCAGATGCCGATAGTGACCACCTGGACAGCTACCATCCGCTACGAGCGCTTGACGGGTCTGCCTGGGCAATCGAGGCTCACCAATCCGGGAGGTCTACTCGTCACTTCCTATCAAGGCTCGGAAGATAGCGTATCGAACCTGGGCTATGTGCAGCCATGACAAAAAGAGCGTTTCTCGCGCTGGTCTGTTCACTCTTCTTAACGATGGAAGCGTCCGCGGAAGACACACCACTTGCCGGCAAGCATGATGCGCGCATGCGCTACCTGGCTTATCGTCCCGACGAAGTGGTGCGCCTGTCTACCGCAGTGGGGGCAACGCTGGTTGTCACATTCGCGGCCAACGAGACAGTCGCAGCCGTGGCCGTTTCCAATAGCAAAGACCTGGCTGCGCTCCCGCGCGCCAACTATCTCTTTTTTAAGGCTAGCCGGATGCTCCCGCCGCAGCCGGTCATCGTGCTGGCCGAGAGTGAGTCCGGTACACGGAGATACGTCTTCAGTATTTCAACGAGAGCGATGCCAAAACTCGATGAGCAGCAACCTGACCTATACTACAGCGTGCAGTTCACCTATCCTGCTGATGAGGCTGCTGCTCAGAGAAAGGACGCAGAAAGGCGCTCGATTCTTGGTCAGGCCCGGGCGAAAGTGCTGCACGACGAGAGAGTTCAGGATTTGTTGAATCGGCCCGCCGCAACTACCAGTCCGGACGAAAGCAATTTTCACTACGTCGCAAAGGGCGATCGATCGCTGGCGCCGCTGCAAGTTTTCGATAATGGCTTTACCACCGTATTTGGCTTCGCAAGCAATTCCCGCATACCCTCCCTCTACATTATCAATCCCGACGGCAAGGAAGCCGCTGCCAATTACACGGTCAAAGGGGACTATGTTGAAGTATCCGCAGTCGCCCGGGAATGGCGTCTGAGAGATGGCAATACGGTCTTGTCCATTTTCAACAGGGCTTATGACCCTGTGGGACGAGCGCCAGGGACCGGTACAGTGACACCCGACGTGTGGCGCGTTTTGAAAGGCTCGGCCGATGAATGAAACCGGCCCACAGTCGGGACATGATGTCCATGCCTCCGGATCGATGGTCTCGGAGCCGGCCCGCCGGCATGTTTCGGGATTGCAGAAGTTGGCCGTCGCTGCTCTTGTTCTCATCTCATCTCTATCGCTCATCTGGCTCGGCGGTCGTCCCAGCACACAAGACGAGCCAACTCAGCCAAAACCTCCAATTGTCGCCGACGCCGAGCCATTCCGCCCCGTGCCGATTAAGATTGCTCCCGAACCTTCAGCACCCGTACAGGCGGCGCAGGCAGGAGATCCTGCGCCATCCACGCCGCCTCCGGCGCCAGCTGATCCGCCGCCGGAGGAATCACCAATTTTCGCCTACAGTGGCAGCGGTCAAATGCCCAACGACGGTCAGCGGAACGAAGACAACCATAGGGATGCTCCCGCGACCTCGCATGAGATTTCAGACGCTGGCGATCTGACGGGGCGATTGAAGCCAGATATACAGGAGCCAAGCCGGGCCACACTTTTGCCGCACCCTGATCTCGTGATTACTCAAGGAACGATAATTCCCTGCATTTTGCAAACGGCAGTCGACACAAATTTACCGGGTTATGTGAAGTGCGTCTTACCTAAAGACGTCCGCGGCGCCACCAACAACGTGGTGCTTTTGGATCGCGGGACGACCGTGATTGGCGAGATCCAGCGTGGTCTCCAACAGGGGGATGCGCGTGTCTTCGTGCTGTGGACGCGCATCGAAACGCCTGACCATGCCCTCGTTTCGCTAGCGTCGCCGGGCGCTGACGAGCTCGGCCGCTCCGGAATGCCTGGCACGGTGGATAATCACTTCTGGCAGCGCTTTGGCGGAGCAATGCTCATGAGCGTCATTCAAGGCGCGTTTCAGGCCGCCGGTCAATACGCTGGCAGCTCAGGTGGAGGAAGCGGCATCAACAGCTTCCAGAGCAACGCCGGACAAGCCGTTGACACGACCCTTAGAGCAACGATCAACGTTCCGCCAACTCTGAAGAAAAACCAGGGAGATGCTGTATCCATCTTTGTGGCTCGGGACCTCGATTTCTCAGATGTATACGATCTTAGAGCGATCGCCGTGGCGCCAGCCCCCCAACATCGCCAACGCCGGAGAGACAACAATGCGACCGGAGGCTGACCCTCAATTGCGTTTGCTTCTCAACCCTGTTCTGAAATGGCTTGAGGAGCCAAGGACCGAAGAGGTCGCTATCAACCGGCCTGGGGAAGCCTTTGTCCGACAGGCCGGCGTTTTCACGAAACATCCGCTACCGCTATCTTATGACGATCTGGAGGACATCGCGATCCTCGCTGGAGCGCTGCGCAAGCAAGATGTCGGACCGCAAAGCCCCCTCTGTGCGACTGAGCTGCCGAACGGAGAGCGGCTGCAGATCTGTTTGCCGCCCGCTGTTCCCTCAGGAACAATAAGCCTGACGATACGGCGTCCCTCAAGTCGTGTGACCGAACTCAAGGAAGTTTCTTCTCGCTACGAATACTCGCGTTGGAATCAATGGCGGTCACGAAAGGAGCGCCAAGAGCGGCAGGACGAAACGATTCTTCAGCACTACGACCATGGTGACTTGGAGCAATTTTTGCGAGCGTGCGTTTGCGGGCGGCTCACGATGCTGCTTTGCGGACCTACTGGAAGCGGCAAAACGACAATGAGCAAGACTTTGATCAACGCTATACCCCCGCAAGAGAGGCTGATAAGTATCGAGGACACGCTCGAACTTGCAATCCCGCACGAGAACCATGTCCGGTTACTCTATCCGAAGGACCGAGCAGGCGTAGGTGCGGTGACAGCCGAGCAACTGTTGCAAGCCAGCTTGCGCATGCGCCCTGATCGAATATTGCTTGGCGAGATGCGCGATGATGCTGCTTGGGCCTACCTTAGCGAAGTCGTCTCCGGCCATGCGGGATCAATATCAACGATTCATGGGGCGGATCCGGTCCAAGGCTTTAAAAAGCTCTTTTCACTCGTCAAGAGCAGCCCGCAAGGAGCTGCTGTGGAAGACCACACGCTTCTTGACCTGCTGTCGGCTGCCATTGACGTCATTGTGCCGTTCAGTACCCACGGCGACGTGTATGAGGTGGGGGAGGTGTGGCTCGCCGCCGATGCCCGGCGACGCGGAGAGACAGTAGCCGACCTTCTTAACAAGCACTAAGGCTAGAGCACGTCGGGGATCGGTAAGTCGTTTGTGATACGATGGCGTAATTTGTTCGGATTGAACGTCCACTTTGATTTGACGGAGGTGGATAATGGGAGGAGGACTGGGCGTAGACCTTCGGTCACAAGTCTGAAGTCTTCGGGCGCCCTGTCGGCGCGGCAAGTTGCGGCACGATTCGACTGGGTGTATCGAGCGCGTCCGCTGAATTGCGCGGGCGACGCTCACCGAGCTGGTGCCGATGCCTGCTTCAAAAGCGGCATCGACACCCGGCAGGTCGTACCCTTGATTTACCTAGCCGCGCTCAATGAGCGTGTTCAAAGCCGCCGAACGTGTTCGGAATGACCGGTTGGCAAATCGGGAAGTGCCGTACAGGGAATCCTCCTGGTATTGCCTCCAGGGGGTCCTCTCGATGAACAAAGCCGCAACCTGCCCTTGCGACCTCAGCTGGAGTTTGCGACGCAATCCATATAGGAGGATCGATGCGCAGAGAAATCGCAGGCAGAGTCGGTGGCATTGTGGGCTGGCCGACCGACGGTTTCAGCCCGTCAACAGGTCTTCACGTGTTCCATCCCCGACTATTGCAGGCGTGCGGCTTGCATGCTCCCGCGATCACCCATCGGCAAGAGCGTTACGAACACTACGAAGAGTTGCGCGACTTCTGCTGTCGCCCCGGTCTTACAGCGGACGGTGACCTGTCCTACTTTGATAGGACGTGAAATGCGAACGCTGCTCATTGATCATCATGTGGATCTTACGCGCGCCGTGCGAGTTGCGCTCGGGGATAGCGGTTTTGCCGTTGATGTAGTTGGCAACCTGGAACAGGCGTCGAGGGCATTTTGTTGCGCAACCTATGAAATTCTCCTGCTGGAGTTGGCTCTGCCAGATGGCGATGGCTTGGGCTGGCTGAGACAGCTAAGGAGCGACGGGCATTCAGTTCCAACCCTCATTATGAGTAGCATCAACGATCTCGAGAAGCGAATTGCAATTTTCAACGGTGGCGCGGACGACTTTCTGCTCAAGCCCGTCTCTTTCGATGAGCTCATCGCCAGAATGAGAGCCATTCTGCGCCGGTCGACACAGGTGACCGACCCCATCGTTGTATTTGGCAATCTCAATTTCGATCCGATCGGCCGACAGGTTTCCGTCTCGGGTCATCCTCTGAAGATCGCACGCCGCGAACTATGTATTTTAGAGCATCTGCTTATCCGTGCAGGCCGCATCGCGCCTCGTGCGCAGTTGGAAGATCACCTCTATTCGTTCAACGACGAGGTATCTGCCAACGCGCTTGAAGTCGGAATCTATCGCTTACGTGGACACCTGAGTAGGTCAGGTGCAACGCCACGTATCACGACCGTGCGCGGCATTGGTTACATTCTTGAATTGACTGAGGCGGCATCCGCATAGTTGGTCTAAATTGAAAGAACAGACTGCCTGCCCGTCGTCAGGTTGAGCTTGTGGCCGTAATGGACATCGCGGCCGCCCTTGACGATGGTGTCGGCATGCGGTTCGAACGGCTCTGTCGCAAACTTTTTTGTAAGCGAGCATGGCAAGAAAAACGCCTCAGCTGTGGAGGAGCACGTGATGTTCAAGGGCCGCCATTTCGACCAGTCGGTGATCCTGCTGTGCGTGCGCTGGTACCTGGCCTACACTCTGAGCCTGCGCGATCTGGAAGAGATGATGGCCGAACGCGTTGAAGGTCGACCACCCCACTGTGCATCGCTGGGTCGCCCACTTCTCGCCGCAGCTGCTGGAGCGCTTCAACCGGCGCAAGCGTGTGGTCGGCAGCAAGTGGCATATGGACGAGACGTACATCAAGGTCCGCGGCCATGGATGTATCTCTACCGCGCTATCGACATCCTCGGCGACACGGTCGAGTTCTTCTTTAGCGAAAACCGTGACCTGGTGGCGGCCCAACGCTTCCTCCGCAAGGCGCTGACGCGCCATGGCCGGCCGGAGCGCATCGTCATCGACGGCAGCCAGACCAATTACGAAGCGATCCTTCCTGCGACGCTGAAAGCCGGCTGCGGCAGCGATCGCGGCGACCGCTGAAGCCGATCCGCATCCGCAATAGCCGGCATCTCAACAATCGGATCGAACAGGATCACCGGCGTATCAAGCGCCGCATTCGATCCATGCTCGGCTTCAAGTCGCATGCGAACGACGTGGTTATCCTCTCCGGCATCGAGATGATCCACATGATGGGCAAGCGACAGGCGAGGTATGCCTACAAGTCTGTCGATCGCTGTTTCGATATCCTCGCTGCCTGACGGACAGGCCGAAATGGCCGTTCACAACCCCATTTCCAGGTTTGCGACAGAGCCTTACCCTAGATCATGACCTGCTGATCGCAATCCTGGATCGGCTGAAGTTGACGGCGATCCGCGACCAGCTCGACACGCTCATGTCGAGCAAGATCGCGCAGTTCCCGTTTGTCCGCGAACTCGACGGCTTCGGCTTCGACGCGCAGCCATCGGTCTGCTTCAGCCAAACGTATTCATAGGTATGGGACAGGCCTTGCTATGTCCGCCACCCACGCCTGCTCCGAGGCCCTCCAGGGCAATGGTCTGAGACCTGGGCTCAAGCCCTTCGGCGAGGAGGATGAGACGCCGCTGGAGCTCAGGTGCAAGCGCTGCCACGCCCGCTCCGAGGCCCCACAAGGCCGAAGCGCAGTCGTCGGGGTCACGAGGCCTCTCGGCCACGACGACGAGACGCTGCTGGAGCCCGGTTGCAAGGGCTGCCACAGATGGCCTGAACCTGGATCCGCCTTTCTTGAGGCGTGGCGACTATCATCGCGGCGACACGCAGCTCTTGATTTGTGTGCGACATCCTCAGCAGATCCATCGGGCTGAGCCGCTCAGCAATATCAACGAGAATGTCCAGCGGCAGATCAAGGACACTCAGAGGAGGAAACGCCTGATCTTGAGGCTCAGAGCGCGTCTGCTCCACTATAGAACAGGATGATTCACCGGGTCCTTCAACGCCAGCCGCCGGTTCCGATGAGAGAATTGTCCCTGATATCACGCGCGATGGGGTTAAATGCCGAGATGGGCGCCTTGCCACGCTCCTCAATGCCCCTCATGATTCACCGCCTATAGCTACCAACTGAATGAATCATCGTGATTGTCGCGCAGCGGAATCCTCAAGGATCGGGCAGTTCGTAGGGGGCGCCGGTTTGACCAGGTTGAGCCCGCGAATTGCTCGATCGGACAAGATCCTAATTCTCGACCATGCGGTGAGGCTCGAACGAGATCCTCGGGACGCACTCCAAGGTGTCGATCATGTTCGGCACACAAGGAAAGGGCGGCATTGCTGCCGCCCTTTCCGCTGTAGGTTGATAGGGGCTGGATTAGAAATCCATGCCGCCCATGCCGCCCATGCCGCCCATACCGCCGCCGCCCATGCCGCCAGGCATGCCGCCGCCAGCCGACTCCTTCTTCGGAGCCTCCGCGATCATGGCTTCGGTGGTGACGAGCAGGCCGGCGACCGAGGCCGCGTCCTGGAGAGCGGTGCGCACGACCTTGACCGGGTCGACGATGCCCATGGCGATCATGTCGCCATATTCGCCCGACTGGGCGTTGTAGCCGAAGGTCGCGCCCTTGTTCTCAAGGATCTTGCCGGCAACGATCGAAGCTTCCGCACCGGCGTTGGCCGCGATCTGGCGGGCCGGAGCCTGCAGCGCACGACGCACGATGTTGATGCCGGCGGCCTGGTCTGCATTGACGCCGGTGGCCTTGATGTTGGCCGAAGCGCGCAGCAGGGCAACGCCGCCGCCTGCAACGATGCCTTCTTCCACGGCCGCGCGGGTCGCGTTGAGGGCGTCATCGACGCGGTCCTTCTTTTCCTTGACTTCGACTTCCGTCGCACCGCCGACGCGGATCACGGCAACGCCGCCGGCGAGCTTCGCCAGACGTTCCTGCAGCTTCTCCTTGTCGTAGTCCGAAGTGGTCTCTTCGATCTGCTGCTTGATCTGGGCAACGCGGNCGCCGTCGACGATGGTGGTGTTCTCCTTGGAGATCGACACCTTCTTGGCGCGGCCGAGCATGTTGAGGCCCACGTTCTCGAGCTTGATGCCGAGGTCTTCCGAGATGACCTGGCCACCGGTGAGGATGGCGATGTCTTCCAGCATGGCCTTGCGGCGATCGCCGAAGCCCGGAGCCTTGACGGCGGCGATCTTCAGGCCGCCACGCAGCTTGTTGACGACCAGCGTGGCCAGGGCCTCGCCTTCGACGTCTTCCGAGATGATGAGCAGCGGCTTGGAGGTCTGCACGACGGCTTCGAGAACCGGCAGCATTGCCTGCAGGTTGGAGAGCTTCTTCTCGTGGAGCAGGATGTAGACGTCCTCGAGCTCGGCAACCATCTTGTCGGCATTGGTGACGAAGTAGGGCGAGAGGTAGCCGCGGTCGAACTGCATGCCTTCGACGACTTCCAGCTCGGTCTCGGCGGTCTTGGCTTCTTCAACCGTGATGACGCCTTCGTTGCCGACCTTCTGCATCGCTTCCGCGATCATCTTGCCGACCGACTCGTCGCCATTGGCCGAGATCGTGCCGACCTGGGCAACTTCCTCGGAGGTCTTGATCTTCTTGGCAGCCTTGCCAAGCGCCGCGACGACTTCGGTCACGGCCAGATCGATGCCGCGCTTCAGGTCCATCGGGTTCATGCCGGCGGCAACGGCCTTGTNCACGGAGGTCTTGATCTTCTTGGCAGCCTTGCCGAGCGCCTCGACGACTTCGGTCACGGCCAGATCGATGCCGCGCTTCAGGTCCATCGGGTTCATGCCGGCGGCAACGGCCTTGTGGCCTTCCTGGACGATCGACTGCGCCAGGACGGTCGCGGTCGTGGTGCCGTCGCCGGCGATGTCGTTGGTCTTCGAAGCGACTTCGCGGACCATCTGGGCGCCCATGTTCTCGAACTTGTCCTCAAGCTCGATTTCCTTGGCGACGGTGACGCCGTCCTTGGTGATGCGCGGGGCGCCGAACGACTTGTCGATGACGACGTTGCGGCCCTTGGGGCCGAGCGTGACCTTCACCGCGTCGGCGAGGATGTTGACGCCGCGCAGCATGCGCTCGCGGGCATCACGGGAGAATTTTACGTCTTTGGCAGCCATTTTTTAGCTCCTGGCAAGGGCTTGGGGTAAGCCCGGAATTCAGTTGACGGTGAGGCCGATGATCAGCCGATGATGCCCATGATGTCGGATTCCTTCATGATCAGAAGGTCTTCGCCATTGAGCTTGACTTCGGTGCCCGACCACTTGCCGAACAGGATGCGGTCGCCGGCCTTGACGTCCAGCGGGACCAGCTTGCCAGCTTCGTCGCGAGCGCCGGAGCCGACGGCGATGATCTCGCCTTCCTGCGGCTTTTCCTTTGCCGTATCCGGGATGATGATCCCGCCAGCGGTCTTGGATTCGGATTCGACCCGGCGAACGACCACGCGGTCATGAAGCGGGCGGAACTTCGACTTTGCCATTTTTTCTTCCTCGATGAGAACGGTGAGAAACAGTTCCTCCATCCGGCGAAGCCGGACAACAACAAAGCCCGGCGACGCCGGGCCCTGTGATTAGCACTCACCAAAGGCGAGTGCTAACGTGGCGCTGAAATAGGCTGACGGCTGGCGAGAGTCAAGGCGGGCGAAGGCCGCGATGCGAGCGAAATTTTTCTCATGCTGCCGCACGATTTTAGAAAGCCTGGGTTGTGCCTGCCCCGGCTTGAGCGCCGTCCTGCTAACTTCAGTGTCTTGGCGCCTTCAGTGTCTTGGCGCCCGCAGCACCAATAGCGGGCATCGCTCGGCAAGCCCATAGCTCCCGGTCAAAGCGATGCGAACATCACCAAAAAACGCTCCCGCCTCGCTCACCAGTGTAGTCGCCGGCGCGAAGGTGTAGATGGCCAGCGAGTTCCGATAGACATCGATGGTGCCGATGGTGGGCAGGTCCCAGCCTGTGCGAGCCGAAAGCTCGTTGCGGTCAGGAAACAGTGCGTCGAACCTTTCCGCGATCGCCCTGACCGGAATGGCATGGTCGGGCGCATCGCCCGTCGCGGTCATTGCGACGCGCCATTTGAGTTCGTGGAAGGTCGAGACACCGCCCGAGAGTGCAAGCGCCCGCACCGCCGCCGGATCGTCCGGTGTTTCGGGACCGGCAAAGAGACGCAGTCCCGCCCGGCCGTCGGTGCGCAGTACGCCGGCGATCGCCGCAAACAGCGCCCGGCGCGCGGTTGAAAGGCCGAGCGCCGACAGGCAGCCGTCGCCGATCACCGCATCGACGCTTGCGTTCGGTACCGGCAAGTCCAGCCAGTCGCCGTTGATCGCCTTTCGAAACGCGGTGTCGCCTGGCCAGATACCGGCGATCATGTCGGACGATTCATCGACGGCCGTCATCGTCGTCCCGAGCCCGGCGAGTTCCGGTGTTACGCCGAGCAGAATGACGTGCGCCTTCGAAAGGTCGAGCTCACGCTCATAGGCCTCAACCGCTTCCGCTGGCGGCCGCAAAGGTGGCCCGAGCAACTGCCAATGCCTTCGAATGATATTCCAATGGTCGGTCATCCACAGCCCCAAGCCCGCGTTGTATTGGCAGCTATAATAGAGGACGTTAAAGAGACCAAGCGGGGGAAGCATGACGCGCATCGCGGTAATTACGCATGAGTTCGACAGGTTCGAACGCCGGCGCGGGCCGCTGTTTCGCCGCGACAGCCCCTACATGCTGTTCGATCTGCTGGAGGAACTGAAGCGACGCGGACATTCCGTCCGCATAATCCCCGGAACGTCGGCAAAGCCGGAGGCCGATATAGCGGTGCTGCACGTCGACGCGACCGTGACGCCACCCGAATATGTCGAATACGCACGCGCTTTTCCCTTCTGCCTGAACATTGGGGCCGCCGACATCTCCAAGCGACGCATCAGTGGCGCGGCGATCGGCAAGGACGACGACTGGCCAGGGCCGGTCATCGTCAAGAGCAATCTCAACAATCTCGGGATGCGGGAGCAGACGCTCAACCGGCGATCGCTGCGTGCCGGAAAGCCGAAGCCGTTTCCCGGCGTCGAGCCTATCGAGGGTTATCGCGTCTATGCATCCCTTTCGGAGGTTGCGCCGGCGGTCTTCGACCGCAGCGATCTCGTCGTCGAAAAATTCATTCCCGAGCCGGAACCGGACGGCTTTGGAGCCCGCTTCTGGATATTCTGCGGCGAGCGCGAGCGCTGCACCCGCCACGTCTCGCCGCAGAGCCTCGTCAAAGGCGACGACACGATCCGCCGTGAGCCAGTTCCGGTTCCCGAGGAGCTTCGCGCGCTGAGGCGCCGGCTTGGCTTTGACTACGGAAAGTTCGATTTCGTCATGCATGAGGGCAGGGCGGTGCTGCTTGATGCCAACAAGACGCCCGGTGGCGCCCGCAATCTTTCCGCGTTTCTCGCTGCCGGCAATGCCAATCTTGCCGACGGCTTCGAAGGCCTAGTCCGCCAGCTCGCATAGCGGGCGTTCTGATGCTTTCGCCGTCCGGGACCTCTCATTCGCGGCAGCTTACTGACGATCGCCAGGGCTACAAAAACAGCCGCAACTGGGTGTGGATGATCGACCGGTAATCCTCGATGGTCCGGCGGCTTTCGGCTTCGCCTTCCGCGAGCGCCAGCCGCACCACGCCACCGGCGAGCTGGAAGATCAAGAGAACCATGCGTTCGAACTGCTCGTGCTTGTCCGGCGCGAGCAAGGCGATGACGTGGTCGCAGAACATCCTGGCTTGATGCCGGGTCTCGGCGATGTCGAGATTCTTGAGCGCCTTGTCGGCCTGGATGGCGTTCTGCAGATCCTGGATGGCCGGATCGCCGGCAACGCGGCTGCGATAGTCGTCGAGCAGCCGGTCGGCCGCCACGATGATGTCCTTGGCTTCCCGGACATCGGCGACAATCGCTGACAGCCGCGCCCGGCTGACTTCGGAGAAACGCTCATAGAGCATCGCCAGGATCGCCGACTTGTTGGGGAAGTAGTGATAGACGGTGGCGATCGGCCCGCCCGCCAGCATGCCGACTTCCTTCATGGTGACGGCATCGATGCCCTTCTCGCCGATCAGCCGCATGGTCGTCGACAGGATGGCGTCGATGCGTTCGCGGCTGCGCTCCTGCTTGGGCCTGCGCCTCGGCTCGATCATCGTCTGCCTTGCTTCAACCATGCACCGGTCTTTCGCGCGCGTTTCCAAATTCTGGTTGACAATAAATATGATCAAGTATCAGTTTCTGGAATCCTGACAGATTGTCAGTTTTTTTGCCGCGCGGCAAGGACGTTGGGAGGCGCCTTTGGCTTCGACAAATACCGGCCACACCGGCACCGGCCACACCGGCACCGGCCACAAGGACACCGGACACAAGGGCAATGGCGACTGGCTGGTCGGCAATCCGACCGGCGGGCAGCTAGCCTCGGCTCTGTGGATCGGGTCGGTCGGCCTGCTGATCCTTGGACTGCAGCCCGTGCTGCTCGGCGCCCTCTATACCGAGGGCCATGTCAGCGGCGATGAACTGGCGCTGGTCGCCACCGCCGAGATGATCGCCATCGCCATCGGCTCGGCGATCGTGGCGATGCTGCTGTCCGCCCACAACATGCGCTGGAAAAGTGCGGTTCTCCTGCTGCTGCTGGCGCTGGCGAACATATGGACGGCCTATGCCGCCGGGGCCGGCACATTGATGGCCGCACGCGCCCTGGCTGGTCTCGCCGAGGGCGGCCTGGTCGCGGTCGCCACCGAATTGATCGCCCGTTCGCGGCGAGCCGAGCGCATCGGCGGCTATTTCGTCACCATGCAGACCCTGGCGCAATGCGCCCTGGCGTTGCTGCTGGCGCTCTATGTCATCCCCGCCGCCGGATCGGCCGGCGGCTTCCTCAGCCTCGCGGTCGTCTGCGTCCTGTCGCTCGTGATCGCCTTCATTGTTCCCGCTGACTACGCCGATCTGCCGAAGGAGGAGGATCTGGCCAATGTGCTGACGGTTTCCTCGATCACCGCTTTGCTGTCGGTCTTCTGCTACTTCATGTTCTTCGGCGCGGTGTGGGCCTTTCTCGAGCCGCTCGGCGCGCAATTCGGCATCGACGGTCGCACCGTTGGCCTGATCGTCTCGGCCAGCCTCGCGGTGCAGGTCCTGGGCGCGATGACGGCGACCGTGTTCGAGGCGCGCATCGACTATCGCATCGCCATCGCAGCCATTGGCGCCGTCGCGGTCGTCGCCTCGCTCGTGCTCGCCAGCGGGCCTGGCCTCACCACCTTCTGGGTCACCGCCCTGGTCATGGGTTTCATCCTCCTGTTCATCGTGCCGTACCAGATCCGGCTGGCGATCACCGCCGACGAGACGCGCACCGCCGTGCTTTTGGTGCCGGCCGCCCAACTCTTTGGCCTGGCGATCGGTCCGGTCGCGGCGTCGCTGCTCATCGACGGCAAGGATTTTCGCCCCGTGCCGGAATTCGCCGCCGCCAGCGCTGTCGCCAGCGTGGCATTGCTTGGCCTGATCATCCTGGTGGCGCGGCGCCGCCGGATTGTTGCGTGAGCGCCATGTCGAAAACCTGGAGCAACTGGTCCGGCTTTGTCACCGCCGAGCCACGGCTGATCGCCAGCCCCGCCGATGCCGGCGAACTCGGCGATCTCATTCGCACGGCACCTGGTCCGGTCCGTGTCGTCGGCGCCGGTCATTCCTTCACGCCGCTGGTGAAATCGCAGGGCACGATCCTGTCGCTCGAGAAGCTCGAAGGCCTGGTGTCGCATGACCCGCAGAAACATCAGGCACGCGTGCGGGCAGGGACGCGGCTCGGTTCGCTGATGCACATCCTGCAAGGCATCGGCCAGGGCCTGCCCAATATGGGCGACATCGACCGCCAGGCGATCGGCGGCGCACTGGGAACCGCCACCCATGGCTCGGGGCCGACGCTCGGCGCCTACCACACGCAGTTGGAGACGGTGCAGATCGTCGACGGGCTTGGCAAGGTCCGTGACTTCAGTCGGGCAGGGGATCAGGACATGATCCACGCCATCGGCGTCGCGCTCGGCGCTTTCGGCATCCTCAGCGAAGTGACGCTGAACAACATCCCGACCTACCGCCTGCGCCGCCGCAAATGGGTGCTTCCGATCGCCGACATGCTGCGCGATTTCGAGACCATGATGACCGCGCACCGGTCGGCCGAATTCTACTACATTCCGTTCTCCGGCTATGCTCAGTTCATCGCCAGTGATTTCAGCACCGAGGCGACCACCGCACGGCCGACCGAGGATGACGAGGGCTCGTTGAGGACGCTGCGCCGGCTGCGCACCGCGCTTGCCTGGCTGCCGTCGCTGCGCCGCCGGCTGATCCTGGGCGCCGTCGCCAAAGTGCCATCCGAGGACTATGTGCAGGACTGGATCAACGTCTATGCCAGCGACCGGCAGACAAAATTCAACGAAATGGAATATCACCTTCCCTTCGAGGAGGGCCCGAAGGCGCTGGCCGAAATTATCGAGCTGACCGAGAAGTGCTTTCCCGAGGTCTATTTCCCGATGGAGGTGCGCAGCGTCGCGGCCGATCGGTTCTGGCTTTCGCCCTTCCATGACAGGCCGACCTGTTCGATCGCCATCCACCACGATGCCGCCAACGATCCGCTGCCGTTCATGCGCGCGGCCGAGCCGATCTTCCGCAAATATGGCGGCAGGCCGCATTGGGGCAAGATGCACAGCCTGCAAGCGGCGGACCTGAAGAAGCTTTACCCGCGTTGGGACGATGCGATGGCGGTGCGCCGCGACATCGATCCGCAGAACCGTTTCGTCTCGCCCTACATGGCTGGCCTGTTCGGCATCGAGCCCAGTCCTTTCGGTGTCGACCGATGAGCGCCTATTTCGCCACGCTTTCGGAGGCGCTGAAAAAAGCCGGCATCTTCCAGCCCTGCCTGCTGCTCGACCGCGACCGGTTGGATAGCAACATTGCCATGGTGAAGGAGAGGCTCGACCCCGGCCTTGCGGTGCGGCTGGTCGACAAGTCGCTCGCCTGCCTGCCGCTGCTTTCGCACATCGGCAAGGCGCTTGGGACCGATCGCTTCATGACCTTCCATCCGCCGATCAGCGAGGCGGTGCTGAAGGCGTTTCCGGATGCGGACCTCCTGTACGGCAAGCCGATGCCGGTCGGAGCGGCCAGAGCCATGCTTTCGAAGGGCGAAGTTGACCGGACACGCATCTGCTGGCTGATCGACACGCAGGAGCGGCTGGCGGAGTATGGCGCCCTGGCAGCCGAGCTCGATGTCGACCTGCGCATCGCCTTCGAAATCGATGTCGGGCTGCATCGCGGCGGCTTCGCTGAACCGGCGGCCTTGTCGCAAGCCTTGAAGGGACTGTCGGCGCACAAAAGGCTGCGCTGCGAGGGCGTCATGGCTTATGAGGCGCATGCGCCGCACATTCCCGGCCTGTTCGGCGGGCCGGCGAGGGCGCTGGCACGAGCGTCGGAGCGGGCCACCGCTTTCGTTGCGTGCCTCGGCGCCGGCCAGCGCGGCATTCTCAACATCGGCGGCTCCAAGACCGCGCTGCTTCACCGCGGCGGCATGGCCAATGAAGTGTCGATGGGGTCGGCCTTCGTGCTGCCCGGCGATTTCGATACACCTGGCCTCGACGGCTTCCAGCCGGCAGCTTTCATCGCGACGCCGATCCTGAAAGTGGTCGAGCCGATGCTGCCCGGCCCGCCGGCTGTTTCCCGCCTGCTGCGGGCGCTCGGCCGGTTTCCGCGCAAGGGCTGCTATCTCTATGGCGGCAAATGGATGGCCGAACCGGTGTTTCCCCGGGGGATGAAGACGAATAGCCTGCTCGGCTTGTCCTCCAACCAGCAATTCATGGGTCTGCCTGCCGATGTCGTTGCCAGGCCGGGCGACTATGCATTCCTGCGACCGACGCAGAGCGAGGCCGTGCTGCAGCAATTCGGGCCCATCGCGGTGCTTTCCGGCGGCAAAATCGTCGATCGCTGGCCGGTGTTGCCGATGATGTGAGAGCGCATCACGGCGTTGCCAGTAGCGCTGGCAACCGAGACGTCGCCATCCTAGGGTCTGCGCCGCGTCGCTTCGCTTCGCTCCTTGCTCCGCCCTAGAATGACGAAGTTGTGTGGTGCCTCGCCGATCATTTCCTTGACTCAGTCAACTAAATCATCGATCCTGTCCAAGACAGGAGAAACCGCTATGACTATCCACAATCACCGCGGCAAGGAACTGATCGATGCGGTGCGGGCCTTCAACCGCTTCTATACCCGCCAGATCGGCCTGATTGACGAGGGGCTGTTAAAGAGCCGGTTCTCGCTGACCGAGGCGCGGGTGCTTTATGAGCTTGCCCATCGCGACGGGCTCGTTGCCAGCGACCTTGTGCGCGATCTCGGTCTCGATCCCGGCTACGTCAGCCGCCTGCTGAAGAAATTCGAGGAGCGGGGCTTGGTCGAACGCGCCGCGACGGAAGCTGATGCGCGCCGCGCTTCGATTACGTTGACGCCGGCGGGCAAGGATGCATTTGCGCCGCTCAACCAGGATTCGCACGATCAGGTGAGTGCGTTGCTCGATCGTCTGGTGCCCGCCGATCAGGACCGACTGGTCAAGGCGATGCGCATTGTGCAGGACCTGCTCGGCGACAAGCCTGAACCTGGGGTGCCTTACATCCTGCGGCCGCTGCAGGTCGGCGACATCGGCTGGATCACCCGCCGGCAAGGAATGCTATACGCGCAGGAGTATGGCTGGGACGAAACCTATGAGGCACTGGTCGCCGAGATCCTCGCGGCGTTCGTCAAATCCTTCGACCCGAAATGGGAGCGCGCCTGGATCGCCGAGCGGGAGGGCGAGGTCGTCGGCTCGGTGTTCATCGTGCGCAAGTCGGACCATGTGGCGAAGCTGCGCCTGCTCTATGTCGAGCCTTCGGCGCGCGGCCTCGGCATCGGCAAGCGGCTGGTCGAGGAATGCATCGGCTTTGCCCGCGCCAAGGGGTACAAGACGCTGACCCTGTGGACCAACGACATTCTCTCGGCCGCCCGGCACATCTACCAAGCGGCCGGCCTCCAACTGACCGAGGAAGAGCGGCACCATTCCTTCGGCAAGGATCTGGTCGGCCAGAACTGGAACCTGGAGCTGTAGTGTCTCCTTCCTTCTCCCCTTGCGGGAGAAGGTGGATCGGCGCGCAGCGCAGCGCCGAGACGGTTGAGGGGTGTTGGCCGGAGCGCTGTCGGTGTCAAGCTGGAACACCCCTCATCCGACCTCGCTTCGCGAGGCCACCTTCTCCCACAAGGGGAGAAGGAAGAACCAGCCGGCGCTTTCCGGCTATGATTTGACCGGTATCCAGATCTCCAGCCCGCCATTGCCGCTGCGCGGATCGAACTCCGGACCATAGCGCTCGAAATCTGGCGCGTCGGCCACCTCGTGCCCGGACGCGGGCAGCCATGTGTTCCAGATCGTGTTGACCGTACGGCGGATGGTCGAGATGTGTTCGCGATGCGAGAACACCGCATATTTCTGAGCCGGTATCCGCACGCGGCTGAATTCCCTGGGAAGATCGGAAAAGTCCGTCACCTCGACGCCGGCGATGTAGTCGAAATTGCCGGCATCGTCGCCGTTGACGCAGACGCCGTAGGCGACGTCGCCGGTCTCGCCCGGAATGTTGCCGATATAGGGGCCGAAGCGCTGCCATTGCATCGGAATGGCGGCACTGGTTTCGCAGCTGTAGCGTTCGCCGAGACCTGCGATCAGGAACGGCCGGCTGGTCTCGAAGCGTGGCGGTTCAAGATTGGTGAGAGGGGACTGGTCCATCAGGATTGGCTCCACGAGTTCGAGGGACTTGGTCGAACCTTGCGCGCGCACCAGTTCCGGCGTGGTGCCGAACTGGTCGCGGAAGGCCCGGGTGAAAGCCTCATGCGAGTTGTAGCCGGCGTCGAGCGCGACGCGCAGGATGTCGGGCGCCCCGCCGGCCAGCCTACGCGCCGCCTCGGTCAGCCGGCGCGAGCGCATGTAGCCCATCACCGAGCGGCCGGTGGCGGCGCCGAAAGCCCGAGTCACATGAAAGCGCGACACGCCGCTGCTTTGGGCGACATCGTCGAGTGATATCGCGTCTGGCAGATGGCTCTCGACGAACCACAGGGCTTTTTCGGTCGGGTTCATGGCTCTCCTTCCCGCATTGGCCAGATCATACTGCCGCCTTTCCACGCGGCCGGTTTGATCGAAATTGCGCAGCGCGCAAAGTGATACCAACTAGCGCCGGCGACGCTGGAAGAACCGGCGAAGCCGGCGCCCGATCTCGCGCGGCTGATGGCGCAATCTGCCTTGATGTTTTTGGGCGGTTGGCACGATCGGCAGGGAGAAGGCCGGGTTGAGTGGCTGTTGGCGCCCTAGCCGTTCCCAGTGAATCAGCCCGCGCATGATCCGGTCCCAGGCAAGCACGGTTGCCACTGCGGTGGAAAGTTCACCATCATTGGCGGGCTCATGGCGCCGCTCGAACTCGGCATAGGCCTCGGCGACATAGGTCCCGAAATCGAAATTGTCGGGATTGGGATCGTACGAATCGCTTAGCGCATAGCGCGCCTGCCGGGCAATGAACGAAGCGATGTCGACATAGTTTTCATGGTGAATGTGGAGGCAGTTCGGCGCCTCCAGCCGACGAAGGCGCTTGGCACCGGTCAGAACCTGCGGCACGCGATGATGGCCTGGTTGCCAGGCGACGGTCCCCTTGCGGAAAAACCGTATCTGGTGGTCCGGATAGAAACCGGAGCCGCGCATGACCTGGCCGGCGACGGAGTTGAATCTTGGCAGCGCAAAGGCGTCAGTGTTGTCACCGTAATCGCGCACAAGCCCTTGCAGCGCCTCGTATGCGTCGTCGGCGAGGTACTCGTCGGAATCCAGCACAAGCACCCAGTCGTTTTGCGCCTGCGGCAGGTATTGGTTGCGGATTGCGTCGACGGCATCGACGATTGCACAACTCAGCACCCGGCAGCCGGCCGCACGTGCGATCTCGATGGTCGCATCGCCGCTTTGCATATCGATGACGATGCGCTCCGATGCCCAGGCGGTGGTTGCCAGCAGCCGGGGCAAGGTCAGTGCCGAATCCCGCGTATGGACGATCAGCGATATCTCGTTTGCCTGCCTCACCCGCTCTCGTCTCCGTCTATGGTGTAGCGCCCACGCCACCGCTCGAAGAACAGTTTGCGCGAGGCCTTGTGGCGGTCAGGCCGCCGGTCCGAGGTCGATTCCAGATGCAATGAATCCCGGCGCTGGCCACATGCGATGCGGATTCCCAGTTGCCGTGCCCGTAGACAGAGATCGACATCCTCATAGCCGAAAGGGAATGTCTCGTCGAAACCGTTCAAGGCGTTGAAGGCGGCATGGTCGATCATCATGGCAGCCGCCGTCACGGCCTGCGGGAAAGTCGTCGCCCGGCTGACGATCGCGCTTCGCCTGCCATGATCCTGGTGATAGGGGCCACGTTCTCCAGCGTCGAACCGCACACCACAATGCTGGATCGTGTCGTCGGGCAAGACCAGCCTTGTGCCGCAGATGCCAACCTTGTGGTCACGGAAGATCTCAAGCATCTCCACCAGCGCGTCTGGATGCAGAAGCACGTCATTGTTGAGGAAGAGGTACCGTGCGGCGGCAAGCTCGCGGGCGCCGCGATTGCAGGCTGCCGAGAAGGAATGCCTTAGATCCAGCCTGACGATCCGCACGTGCGGCGGTGCGAGATCATCGGCGAGATAGGGTATGGCGGTGCCATTGTCGACGACGACGACGACACAGGTCTTGCCTAGCTGTGTCCTCGCCAAGGCATGCTCAAGCTGCAGCAAGCAACTTCGCAGCAGCGCCGTCAGGCCCCATGAAGGAACGATGACGCTTAGCTCCATGACAAGGCGTCCTTCAAGCCCGCCTCCATGGCAGATCGCAGTTTCTTTCTCTGAACCGCGATGCGGTAACGGGACGCCATCGCCGCGCCGCCGTCGCGCAGGGCGGCACGCCGGGAGCCTGCGCCTTGCTTGCTCATTTCGGCGAGCGCGGCTGGCAGTTCTGTCGGCTCAGCGATGTACGCGGTGTGCCCATGTTTGAGGTACTCCATCCCGCCGACGACTGGAACCGATACTACAACGCAGCCCGCCGCCATCGCCTCGAGCGCCGGCAGTCCGAAGCCTTCAGAGACTGCCGTGCCCAGGAAGAACCCGGAGCGCTTAAGACTGTTCGCGCAGATATCTTCACTAACGCCGTCAATCGGCAGGAAGCGGAGGGAGAGCACATGCTTCTTCGCCGATTGGGCTATCGCGGCGCCTCTGCGCGGCATGAAGGCTGCGCACCGCTCGTCCTTGGGGGATCCGTCATGGAAGAAAGCGTCGGAGATCGATATGCCGACATCGATCGAAACGCGCCGGGCGACGAACATTGCATAAGTCGTCGCTTGTTCCCAACACGTCAGCACGGTGACATCCCTGTCGTGCAGAATGGGGTTGATGAGGGGATCGGTACCTTGGCAGTGGAAGATCAGCCGCGCCCCAGTTGCCTTCAACTCGGGATAGTCATGCGGCAATGAGAAGATGAGCGTATCGCTCTTCCCGGCATTCGCGACGACCTGCTGCCTGTCCACCACAGGCTGACTGCATCGGAACCATGAAGGCGCAAGGTTGCCAGGGGTCGCGACCGCCATCGGCACGTCGGCGTCCGTCAGCAACTGCGCGAACTGGAAGCCAACCTTGATGCCGCCATATATACCGACCCCAGGCAGAACATAGTAGTTCATCGGCCTTCCAGCGCACGCCACCATTTTCGGCGTAGCGCGTCCCTGATACCGAGGCGGCGATGGAGAACCCATCGCAGACCGCGCAGCGTAGCCGCAAAGGCACGGCCGAAATGCAACTCCGCGAACTTGAGCCGAGCATTGTCGATCAACGAGATCCTGACGGAGGTCGGGATATCCGCGCCTCGCTGACCGAGATGCGGCAGCACATGGTCCAGTTCGACGATTTCGAGCCCACGCCGTGCCATTTCAAATCCGACCGCGACATCTTCCATGTAGCAAAAGTAGCTCTCGTCGAAACCGCCGATAGCATGAAAAGTCTCTCGTCGAACGAACAGGGCGGCCGCGAGCGGCCAGCTCCACTTGTGGTCGTGATAGAATGGGAGACGTCTCAGGCGCCGAGCCCATTTCGCCATGCCGTTATTGTCGAGAAGGTCGGCTGTCAGCTTGAGTCGGGAATAGCCGGGCTGGCGACCGGCTGTGACTCCGCCATGCCAGTCGACATAGTCGGGAACGATCATAGCATCGGGTTTTCGACGAAGCGTCGAGAGTGCCGCCTCGACCGCGGCCGATGTCACAAGGCAGTCCGGGTTGAGGAAGCATAGATATTTGGCGCTGGCGGCGGCGGCGCCTTGGTTGGCAGCGGCGGCGAAACCCTCATTGTTTTTGTTCCGGATAGTGGTCACGCCCTCATGCGTCACGTGATCGAGTGTCTCGTCGGTCGAGGCATTGTCGACGACAATGATCTCATGCTGGTCCGGCAGGGCGTCGAGGCAGTAGCCGATTATCTTTGACGAGTTGTAGGTAATGATGATGAACGCCAGGTCGGCAGGTTGCCCTGTCGCTGCGTTGTCTAGCAAGGGGCCGGCGGGACCTTCGGCAAGAAAGTCGGGACCTTCGGCAAGAAGGTTATGCATCGCGAGAACGGTTTCAAATTCGGGGCCGTTGCAGAAGTTGCTGAAGTGGGCGATCAGCGCGTCGCGTCGGGGAAAGCCCGTATCCCAGTGGCCGCAATGGTTCCATTGCCAGGAGAGGGAGGCGCAGCGATCCGGCACCACCGAGTTTGCCCACACCTGGAAATAGTCCTGGTCGGCGATCATGTGCGCGCCAACCGAGTGATCGGCAGGCAGAAGCAACCGTCGGGCCGCTACCCACTCCAGCAGAAGCTGCAGTTCGTCCCTGAAGGCCAGCACCACCCCACTGTTGAAGTAGCGAAACGATATCGCGGGTGGCGCCGCCGCTGATCCGTCGATGAACGCTAGCGAGCGCTTGCTGTAATGTTCCTGGAAGTCCCCCGGCGTCATGCCCGAACCAGCGATGCCGGTCTGTTCGACCATTGCCATCCGCTGTTCGCCCAGCGCCGTCGACACCTCGGCCGCCGCCAGGGGGCGCAACAGGATGGTATCGGCATCGACCTGAACAATGATCTCGGCGCTGGACTGCCCGAGACACCAGGCCAATGCGTCGAATTTGGCCAGAAACCCGTCGGCCCGGTATTCCTGCCGTGCGGCGTCGAGCAAGTCGAGATGGATGCGCGGCGAGGGCGGCAGCATTGGGGCGGAGAACCGATCCGTGACTATATAGATTTCGAAATCCGTGTTCCGGAGAAAGGACGTAACGGCTTCGCGCGCCGCCAGCGCATAGCCTGGCTTGCCGATCGCGAGCATGCAGATTGCTACCGTCCGCTCGTTCATTCGGCTGGGTCACCACGCATCATGCCGGGCACCTCCGCTGTGCGGTCCCGTCGCGCCAGATAACGTCGCCGGCCTCGCGCCGTGCTTGGCAGGGAGATAACCGAGGTTTGCCCGGTTTCGTGAATCTCAGGCCGGGAATGCCGGCCAACGACGACCTTGCGTCGATCCGGCGCCCGATGCGGAAAACCAGCCCCTCTCTCGCCCGACGCGTCAACGACCAGCCGGGCTCCGGAAATAGAAAATACCAGCCATTTCAAGCGAGCCTTTCTTCGTGAAGCTGGACCCAGATGCTTCTGCGATCCCGAACGATACCGCAATGTGTTCTCACGAGTATCGGCAGGTCAACCGTGCGCGCACGCTCTATTTTCCGCCAAAGATAAGATTGCGCGATCGCCACGGCACCCCAACGAATGGTCTCGGCGAAAAAACGCATCGAAGCGATTGCGCAAACGTTTCGATGACATTATGGTTTCCCAAAATCCGCCGAAATCAATTAGAGCGGGCCAGGAAACGCATCATCAGGGAGGAGCGCTTGCCAGCACTCCGATTGAGCCATCATGCCGACAATGGCTGAGGTCGCGCGCCGCGCCGGCGTGTCGGTTTCGACCGTCTCGCATGTCATCAACCACACCCGTTTCGTCTCGCCTGAGAAGGCGCGGCTCATCAATGATGCGATTGCCGCGATGGGCTATCAGCCCAACGAGCTGGCGCGGTCGTTGAAGGTGGCGTCGACCAACAGTGTCGGCCTGGCGATCTCGGCGATTTCCAATCCCTATTTCACCGACATAATCTGCGCGGTTGAGGCCGAATGCGCGCGTCTCGGCCTCATGGTGTTCCTCTCCGACACGCAGGAAGATCCCGACCGCGAGCTGTCGGTGGTCCGCGCCTTCCACCAGCGCCGGGTTGACGGCGTCATCCTGGCACCGTCGGGTTCGCCGCAGCGCGCCATCGACTACCTGGCCGAGAAGAAACTGCCTTGCGTGCTCATCGACCGCTTCGCCGACCAGCGCTTCGACCAGATCGGCGTCGAGAACGAAACCGCGATGCGGGCGCTCATCGACCACGTCGCCTCCTTCGGCCACAAGCGCATCGGCTATATCGCCGGCCAGCCGGGCCTGGCGACGACGCGCGAACGCATCGAGGCTTTTCGCGCCTCGCTGACCGCCAATGGACTTGAGTGCCTGCCGCACTATGTCTCGCCCGAGAACGTCGACACGGCGAGCGCCACGGCATCGACCCACGCCATCCTGTCCCTGCCGTCGTCGCCCACGGCATTGGTCACCGGCAACAACATGACGACCATCGGAGCGGTGCGGGCAATCCGCGAAAGGGGCCTCTCGATACCGGGGGATCTCTCGCTTGCCGGTTTCGATGATTTCGAATGGGCCGATTGCTTCGAGCCGCGGCTGACGCTCGTCGCGCAGCCCTGCACCGAGATCGGCCGGCAGGCGGCGACCTTGCTGTGCGCCCGCATCGCGTCGAGCGGCCTGGAGCCGCAGGCGGTCCGGCTGCAGGCGACGCTGCAGGTCCGGCAATCCTGTGCGGGGCCGGCTCCCATAATGTCGGCTCCCGTGAGGTCAGCCCCGGTGAGGTCAATATGAGCGCGCCGCTGCTTTCCGTTACCGGTGCGGTCAAACGCTTCGGCGGCGTCCAGGCGCTGCGCGGCGTCGACTTCGACCTCAAGGCCGGCGAGATCCACGCCCTGCTCGGCGAGAACGGCGCCGGCAAGTCGACGCTGATGAACCTGTTGTCGGGCGTCTACACGCCGGACGAGGGCACCATCCTCATCGACGGCAAGCAGGTAACCTTCAACAATCCGCGCGAGGCGCAAGCCGCCGGCATCGCCACCATCTTCCAGGAGCTCGACCTGGTGCCGACGCTCGACGTCGCCGCCAACCTGTTCCTTGGCCGCGAGCTGATGCGGCCGGGCGGCTTCCTCGACGTGCCGGCGATGCGCGGCGAGGCCCGCAAGCGGCTGGAAGCCATCGAGCTTGCCATAGATCCGGCGGCTATGGTCGCCGATCTGTCGATCGGCCAGCGCCAGGTCGTGGCGATCGTCAAGGCGCTTTCCTACGCCTCGCGCGTGCTGATCATGGACGAGCCGACGGCGGCGCTGACGGTCGGTGAGGTCGAAAGGCTGTTCGACATCATGCGCAAGCTTGCCGCCACCGGCGTCGGCATCGTCTATATCTCGCATCGCCTGGAAGAGGTGCCGCAGATCGCCGACCGGGTGACGGTGATGCGTGACGGCAGCATTGCCGGCGTCACCGAGCCGCACGCGCCGCAGGCGGAGCTGGTTCGCCTCCTGGTCGGGCGGCCGCTGGACGAGCTTTATCCCGAACGCTCGAGGACCGCCGGCAAGACGCTGCTCAGCCTGCGCGATGCGAGTTTCAGGCTTGCCCATGAAAGTGCCGGATGGCAGCCGCCGACCGGCATCTCGCTCGACGTCAACGCGGGTGAGATCGTCGGGCTGGCCGGCATCATGGGGGCGGGGCGTACGGAACTGCTCAGCGCGCTCTATGGCGCCGGCCTGTCCGGCCGCTGGGAAGGCGAGGTCGCCATCGACGGGCGGCCGGTGAAACTGGATTCGATCAAGGCGGCGCGCGCGGCCGGCATTGCCTTTGTCACCGACGACCGCCGCGGCAGCGGCCTGATGCTCAGGATGGCGGTTGGCCTCAATCTCGTCATGTCGGTGATCCGCCGCATCTCGCCGGCCGGGCTGATGTCGCCGCGCCGCCAGGCCGATGCGGTGCGGCAATCCTTCGGCCAGTTCGACATCAGGCCGAAGAACCCCGACATTGCCGTCGGTGCGTTGTCCGGCGGCAACCAGCAGAAAGTGGTGCTGGCAAAGGAAATCCTCGGCAATCCCCGGCTGCTGCTGCTCGACGAGCCGACACGCGGCGTCGATGTCGGCGCCAAGGGCGAGATTTACGCACGGTTGCGGCAATTGGCGGCACAGGGCCTCGGCATCCTGGTCGCCTCCAGCGAGATGCCCGAACTGATCGGGCTCTGCGATCGCATCGTGGTGCTGCGCCAGGGGCGCAATGTGGCGGAATTCATCGGCGGCGTCGACGAGCACACGGTGCTGGCCGCGGCAAATGGCAGGGAGGCCTGATGGCGGACGAAAAGATCTCGGTGGCAGTAGCTCCGGCGGTGCCGGCGGCAGCGCCAAAGCATCGCGACCCGCTGGCCCTCATCGTGCGTTTCCAGAGCCTGATCGGCTTGGTGCTGGTGGCGATCGGCGGCATCATCTTCTCGCCGCGCCGGCATGGCGAGATCCTGTTCCTGAACCCCGACAACATCGCCAACATCGTGCGCGCCGTGTCGGAGACCGGCATCATCGCCATCGGCATGACCTTCGTCATCATCACCGCCGGCATCGACCTGTCGGTCGGCGCCGTGCTCGGCCTGTCCAGCGTGGTGACAGCGTCGATGATGATTTCCGGCGGTTTCGGCCTCATCCCCACCATCCTTGCCGTGCTGGTCATGGGCATCGTCTTCGGCACCATCCAGGGCACCATCTCCACCCGTTTCCGGCTCGAACCCTTCATCGTCACGCTCGCCGGCCTGCAGGCCGCGCGCGGTCTGGCACTCGTCGTCTCCGGCAACCAGTACATCAACATCTCCTATGGCGACGGGCCGGGCCTGGCGCCGCCGGTATTTGCCGTGCTGGGCGAGCGTCTGTTCAACAACACCGTGCCGGTGGCGACGCTGGTCTTCATCGTCTTTGCCGCGATCGCCACGGTGGTGCTCAACACCACGCGCTTCGGCCGCTACGTCTTTGCGGTCGGCGGCAATGAGCGCGCGGCGCGCATTTCCGGCGTGCCCGTCTCCATGGTGAAGATCTCGGTCTATGCCATCACCGGTTTTGCCGCGGCGCTTGCCGGCATCGTGCATGCCGGCCAGTTCAATTTCGGCAGCGCCAATGACGGCATGGGCTACGAGCTGACGGCCATCGCCGCCGTGGTTATCGGCGGCACCAGCCTGTTCGGCGGCGCCGGCTCGATGGTCGGCACCGTTGCCGGCACCATCATGCTCGGCGCGTTGGCCAACATTCTTCAGCTCAACAACATCACGCCTGCCATGCAGCTGCTCGCGACCGCCGCGATCATCGTGTTGGCGGCAGTGCTTCAATCCCTCGTTCGCCGCCGCGAGGGTTTGGGTCGTTAGGAGGAAGGCGGCAGCAAGTGGACGTCAACCAAGGTCTGGCCCCCGGCCCGACGAGGAGGAGAGAGTTATGAAAACCACAACACAAAGGCGTGTGTTCAAGGCCGCGCTTCTGGCAGGCGCTGGCCTGTGTATTGCTGGAGCGGCGCAAGCGGCCGACCCGATGGTGAAAGCCTGCGCCAAGGACGGCCAGTTCATCATCGGCTTTTCGCAGGCGAACAATGCCGAACCCTACCGCCAGCACGTCAATGACGAGCTGACCGCGGCGGCCAAGGAAGTGCCGGGCTTCACCCTGCAGATCGCCGACGGCGCCGGCAACGTTAACACGCAGACCTCGCAGGTCGACAACTTCATCACCCAGAAGGTCGACATCCTGCTGATCTCGCCCTTCGAGGCGGCCCCGCTGACGCCGGCGGTCAAGCGCGCCATGGATGCCGGCATCCCGGTCATCGAACTCGACCGCAAGACCGTTGGCGACCCCGGCAAGGACTACACAGCCTTCATCGGCGGCGACAATTACAAGATCGCCATGGAAGCCGGCAAATACACCGCCAAGACCCTGCTGCCCGACGGCGGCGAGGCGGCGGTGCTGGAGGGCCTGCCGAGCTCGACGCCGGCTGTCGAACGGCTGAACGGCTTCAAGGACGGCGTGAAGGAAAACGCCAAGATCCAGGTCGTCGCCGAACAGGCCGCCGACTGGGTGCCGGACAAAGCCCAGACCGCCTTCGCCGCCATGCTGCAGGCGCACCCCGACATCAAGGTGCTCTATGCTTCCAACGACATGATGGCGGCCGGCGCGCTGCTTGCCGCCAAGGGCGCGGGCAAGGACGTCAAGATCATCGGCACCGACGGCCTGCCGGGACCGGCCGGCGGCATCGAGGCCGTCGCCAAGGGTGACTGGGCGGCGACCTTCACCTATCCGACGGGCGCCAAGGAAGCGATCGAGATGTCGAAGAAGATCCTTCTTGACTGCGCCACTTCGGTGGAGCCGACCGTAACGGTGGAGACGACGGCGATCACGGCTGAGAATGCCAAGGCGCTGGCCGGGAAGTAGGGCAGGGCCCTACAATCGAAGGTGTCGCGACAAGGCCCCGCAAGGGGCCTTGTTTTTTGGGAATCGATCAATCGACAGGAGGCGGTTCGACCTCGGCTTTGCTACGGCGCGGCCGCCACGGGCTCGTTCCTGCGCATCGTCAGTTTGTAATTGAGCCGGTAGCGGCCGCCCTCGAAATTCCAGATCAGCGGGGTGCGCACGCCGTCGATCGAGCTGGCGCCGGCCGGCAGGTCGGGAAAATCCCTGACATGGCTGGGGTCGTCCCGGATGGTGTCCTGCTCGAACACCTTAAGTCCGGCATGGTCGACGAAGGTAAGGGTCGATCTGCCGAACCGCGTCGCCCAATCCTTCTGGTCGGCGGAGTCGTCGCAGTCGAACTCCACCTCGCCCGAAGCCGGAAAACGGATGGTGCGGCTGTCGATCGACAGCTGCGTGAAGATGTCGTCGGAGCCGAATTCCGGATTGGTCTCGTCCTCGCAGATCAGCGCCTTGACCTCGAGATTGCGCACCGTGGTCTGCATGGAGGCGCGCACCCGCACCGGCTGGTTTCCAGCCGCGGCCTGGTGGACGACCAGATAGCCGTGCGTGCCGTTGCCCATGGCGTCGCTGACGATGCGGCTGCTGCCGGAGATAGCGATCGGCGGTTCGCCGCCATGCGGGTTGTCGAACTCCTCCAGCGTCGCCTTGTAGCCGTTCGGGTCGGGCAAGCCGTCGGCGGTCAGCGTGACGGTCTGGTCGGCGCCGCTGTCGGCCTCGCCGACGACGTCGAAACGGAACCAGGCTTCGTCCTGGCTGCCGAGCAGGCTGCCGGCTTCCGTGAGCGAGGCGAACTGCGGCGGCTCGCCAGGCTGCAGCGGGCAGGCCTCTTCCTTGGTCGCACAGGTATGGCGACGCACCAGCAGCGCATAATTGCCTCGCCAGTCGCGGTCCTTGCCGGTGACGCGGATGAAGAACTCCTTGGGCAGCGCATAGGTGTGGACGGTGAAGGTCTGCTCGCCGTCGTGGACCGTCCTGGTGTCGCCGTAATAGCTGGAGATCGGCGTCGTCATGTTGGACGGCTGGTAGATGTCGATGTTGACGCCCGGATTGTCGGCGCCGATCGAATAGCTGCCCGCATCCTGACGCACGACGTGGAACCACTGCATCGAACCCGGGAAGCGGATCTGGGTGACGTCCTGGCCGTTCCTGAAATCGATTACCTCCTCGGCCTGCGGCTTGCCGTCCGGCCCCTTCTTCGGCTTCAGGTCGACCTGGTAGGCGATGCCCGGATGGCAGAAATTGTTGCCGAGATTGAGGTCGGCGGTCAAAAGATTGTGGTCGCTCTCGAGGTTGACGAAATCGACCGGGATGGTGACATGCTGGACGCAGATCGGTCCTTCGATGCCGCCGCTCAGATAAGGCTGCGGCGCGGCGAGGATATAATCGTAGCGCTCGCCGTCGATGTAGTTGGAGATGCCGGGGTCGGCGCGGTTGGTCGCTGCCCAGCTGTCGTAATGCTTGGATGTCCAGTATTTGCCGGGGCTGGCGAAGCGGCGCGCCCATTCGCCCATCGGCTGGTGGAACACCGGCACGTTCAGGTCGCCCATCACCAGCACCCGTTCGCGCTTGCGCTGCGCGGCCGTCAGCGGCGACAGCGTCGTCTCGATCAGCTTCTGGACCTGGTCGAACTGCGCATCGCGGGCGTCGGCGTGAAGCTCGGGCGGGCTCTTGTCGAAATAGTCGGCCTGGGCATGGGTGAAGACGACCGTGTAATTGCTTTGCGAGGGCTGGTGGAGCAGCCGCACGATCGCCGCGCCCTTGCCGGACAGGCAGTCGACGCCGCCGCAATGATCGTAGAGCGTGAAGCCGACCTCGTCGGTCGCGGCATCCAGCGTCTCGCCGTCGTTCTTGCCCCATTTGAAGCTGCCGTCAGGCAGCGGCAGGAACTTGAACTCCTTCTTGGCGAAGAACATCAGGCCGCTGTCCTCGCCGTCGATCTTCTCGATCGGCTCGCCATAGATGGCGACGGCCGCCGCCGGATCGAGGCTGGTGATGGCATCGACGATGGCCTGCGGCCGCACCTTCAAGAGCGCGGCGTCGATCTTGCGCACGAAGTTCGGATAGACCGGCGTCAGCCTATCGATGAGGATCTGCTTGGCGTCCTCGTCCCAGGCCTCGTTGATGGCGATGATGTCGAAGCGGTCGGTGTCCTTGAGAATGGTCTCGGCAAGATGCTTGGCCTGTTTTTCAGTCTGGCCGTGGATCTGGATGAGGCAATCGGCGAAGTTCGGATTGGCGCATTTGAAGATCGGCGACAGCAGATAGTCGTTGAAGGTGGCAACGCGCACCGTTTCCACTTCCTGGCCGCTCGCGCCGATCGGCTCGGCAAGAAGCGTGACAGCAAAGATCGCCAACCCGGCCAGGACTCTGCCCAGCCAGGACCCGCAAGAAACCGCCAGCAACCGACCGCCCATCTTTGCCCCCCGCGCTCACGTGACGTAACCCTGCTCACCTAATGAAACTATGACAAAGACAACCGTCCAGACCATGAAGCGCTTCACATTGCCCTGCGGGCCAGGCTTGCGCGGCCTTGCTCGCCAATATCAGTTACAGGCAGCGGCGGTCTTCAGAGCCTGGGCTCGGGAAGGTGCGGGCAGATCTCCGATCCGGCGAACGGCGGCATAAAACCTTGGATAGTCGCCGGAACACAAATCGAACAGGCGAAGAAATGCCGGAACCTGTTCGCCGTAGACAGCGGTCGCGGCGAGCTTGGCGTTGTTGATCGGGGCGGCGAACCAGGCATCGTATCCCCGATATCCGGCCCATTGCTTGTCGCGCATCCGCCGGTAGCGCACCCGCAGCCTGTCGATCGTGGCTGCTTTGGCAGCCGCCATCTTCTCCGGGGCCCGGGGACTTCGATAGACCTGGCCCAACTCGTCCCGCGTTTTCGCGATCAGTCCGAGAAAATCGGCGCTACGCTTTCGATTGGCTTCGTAGCGGCGCAACCCGGCGCGGTTGCCGGTGGCGCGCAGCCATTTCCTCACGCCCGCTGGTTTCGACGGAGACCGCGAAAGCCTCGTTGAACGCGGAGTCGCCGTCGACATAGATTTTCTGATGCGCCAGCTCGTGAAAGACAAGGCTGGCGAGATAGGTGTCGTCCTGGCGAAGCATGGTGCTGAGCAGCGGGTCGCTGAACCAGCCCAGCGTGGAATATGCGGTGACGCCCGAAACGTAAACGTCGAGCCCCTGTCGCTGCAGTTCGACAGCACTGTCAGCCGCGGATTTCCGCGAAAAATAGCCCCGGTACGGAACGCAGCCGAAGACCGGAAAACACCATGTAATTGGCGTCAGCGAGAATTGCGGCGCGGCAAAAACCGCATACGTCACATCGTCCCGGCCGATGTCGACATAGCTGCGGTAGCTGCCGTTTTCGGGCAGCGCCAGTTCATCCGTGGCAAAGCGGCGTATGGCACTCGCCGACGTCAGCCTGGCGCGCAACGCCTCCGGCGTCGAAGGGTCGCGGATCAGCCTCCCGACATTTTTCCGCGCCGCCATGATCCGTACATGGCCCTCCACCGACTGCGCATAATAGGAAACGCTGGTGCACCCGGCGAAGCCGGACGCCATGATCACAGCGGCAAGCCATCGAAAAACCCGCTTCCTGCCCACCGCTTGCTTGTCTCCCGAGCAAATGACCCATTTGCCCTCATGTCTCAAACAGGCGCGCCGATTTTCGTCAAGGGCTGGTGGGGCAGGGGGCGGACTTTGGTGGGATTGGCGAGGCGGCTGTTCGCGTATGAAGCGATGGATGGCGACTGTCTGACAAAATCGGCGGAACGCGGACTCTCCGCTGAGCCCAACTCCAACGTCGGCTTCGCGCCTCATGTCGGTCGTAGATGATCATTTTGCCGTCGCCTGAAAGCGGTCATTGGCGACCACCAGACTGAAGGTCGGTTGCGCCAGAAATTGATCCCGCGAGAACTCCACCAGAAGCCACAGTCGGGAAATGGCGCGGCAGCCAAATATCCGTGTTTACTGCCGTTGGTTCGGGCGGAAATCATTTCCTAACCGTGCCGGCTCTCGCCCATAAAGGATAATAGACGTAAGTGTAAATTAGAGTATTAAATCACATGCGCCTGAAGTGCCTGGTCGACTTCGCCAAGTTGATTCGATTTTCAAAACTTGATCGATTGTGGCCTATGGATCAATCTAGAAGGGGCCCGGTCCGTAGCGTCGATTGTGGATGTCGAGGCGCCGGCCTATTGAGAATTTTTTAAATTTGTCTGCGTCGATTTGTAATGTAGGTCACAAACAAGCTTAGGGCCCTGTTTCTCCATGAGCGTCTGGAAAAAACTTATAGCCTATGTCACCTTGACAGGACTGATCGGATATACGATTGGCATATCTGTATGGGCGCTGGCAAATGGAGAAATAAGAGATAGATTCAGCTGGATTCAATTTGAGAAGTATCCGATACAATTCGTATTGTCCCTGTTTGGGTCGATTGTCTTCACGATCATTCTAGATGTTGTTCTTTATCTTCTATACTACCACGAGCTCTACATATTAAATATTGCAAGACGAATCTGGAACGACTATAAGAAATTGACTAGTCGTCGCCTGTGATGAAGCCCTCTTCGCGACTGGTTGTAAAGAGAGTTCGGGTCGTCGTGGCTGTGAGGCAGCCGAAGACCAGCTCAAGCGCATCGATATTCGCAGCCCTCAGGATGGCGTGATTCACCAACTCGCCGTCCATACGATCGGCGGCGTCATTTCGCCGGGCGAGGTGATCATGCTCGTCGTGCTGGTGGCCGACGATCTGACGGTCGAGGCCCGTATTGCTCCGCAGGACATCGGTCAGCTCTCGCTAGGCCAAGACGTTACCCTCAAGCTCTCGGCGTTTAATCAGCGCGTGACGCCGGAACTGAATGGCAGCGTCAACGAAATTTCCGCCGATCTCAGACGAGCGCAGCGGCGCTGGCTTTTACACGGTGCGCGTCAGCCTGCCGCGCACGGGAGTTGAAGAAACTGAAAGGCCTGGACCTGGCGCCGGGTATGCCGGTCGAAGCGTTCTTTTCGACCGGCAGCCAGACGATCCTGTCCTACCTCGTGAAGCCACTGGCTGATCAGATGGCGCGGGCGTTTCGGGAAGAATGACAGCCCTTCTGGGCTCTTGTAGGATCGTCAAAGCAATGAGCGCTTATCGACAATATCATTCCAACAGCAGATCGACTGCTTGCGGCCCCCCCAAGGCGACATCATGGGAATCCTGCCGCCGATGTTGGCGGATGTCACCGCGTGCCGAGTAGAAAGGCCATGACAGCCAGCCTCGCACCTCACCCCATACCCCTCGTTAACCGCTCCAGCGCATCCTTAATCGCAGCTATGCTACCGAGTCTATTTAGGGATAGCGAAGCGAAGAACGCGTCAAATCTTAAAGCGGCGGAGAGTTGCATGATGTCAAACGCCACGCTTGGCCTTGTCGATTTTGTGCGCGCTGATCTGAAGCAGTCAGCGGTCTGCCATTGGCGATCGATTTTGTTGCGGTCCGCCGTTCGCGCCGACGCGGTTGTTGGTTCTTGGATCGCCAACAACGACTGTCAGCGCGATTTCCGCCGATGCATTCGAGGCAGAGCTTTCCAGATTTCAGTCTTAAGCGTGGTGACCTGGCTTGCCCCCCTCGGCGTCGCAACGTCCGCATCCCTGAACTATCTGCGGGGGTGCGAATTCGTCAAAGGCAGTGCTGACACGAGGCAAGTCGTCATCGCGAGCTCTGACAAGTCCGTCGCCCTGGTACAAATTACCTACCCGGGATCGTATCTGGCGTTTCCTTTTCCCGCCGGACCTAGAGCTCAAACAGTCCAGAGCGGTGAGAACTTCTTGATGCTAATGGACGGACGGCCTCTACCTTGGGTGGATCGCCACACAGCGAAAGGGGCGCCAATCGCACCGTGGAAGTTGCCTCCGAGGGTGAGATTCCTCCTCTATCACCGCTACAGCGTCAAAGATGTCCTGGCGATACGGGTACGAACCGCGATGGGCCTCGGGTGGTCGCGCGAGATGCCGCCGCTACAAACGCAACCCAGCAACATTGACGGCCTAGTCGAGGTCACGAACGAGAAGATTCCAGCGTATCAGAATATGACTCTCTTTACGAACGCTGCGGAAGGCGATCGCCCCGACGAAATCGAATGCATCAGGGGTGGCAGCGTACGATTCCCTCAATGTATTCATGAGTTTGACTACAATAATATAAATATTAAAGCATCTTACTCGTATGATCTGCTTGGTGAGTGGCGCTCAATACGACAAATACTAACTACATTTCTTAGCTGCACTTACTCAGAATATAACCCTTGAAAAAGCTGCAGGCGCGTAGATGGGACTTTCTCAAAATCAGATTGATGCCTTAGCCCTTTATGCAAATGGTGCATGCCGCCCATCTTCTCGAAATTGCAGACCGTCATACCCTTAATACGCAAGGCCCTGGCAGGGGCCTTGTTTGTTTTGGGGTGGCCTGCTGGAGAATGGCAGCTTCGCGCGCCGTTCTGGTCGGTGCGCGGGCTCAAGCTGCAGGGGCGATGATGGCAGGAACAATATCCGTGTTCTGAGCCACCTTGATGCGCCATCCCGACCGTCCTTCTTGGACGATCAGAAGCAATATGCCCTTCCTGATCCCGATCGGGGTTCCGTCCGGAGCAGATGCTCCCGTTAGGGTCCAACTGTAGTGAATGGAAGCAAGCCCCTGAGCCAATTCCACAACCGACGAGACATCGCCTTCCAGGCGGCTATCCCGAAACATGGTGTCATGAGCGGCTCGGTGCGCTGCTTCGATTTCGGACCGGTTCTTCCACCAAACACCTACGACGTTGACGAAATTAGCATCGGAAGCGAACAGAGATGCGAACTCATCCATGTCATGCCGGTTCCAGGCGTCCGCAAAAGCGGCAGCGACATGCTCGGGCTTGCTGTTCGTCACGCTCATGACCCCACGCCTCCTGCATACTTACGCCAGCCATACAGGAGCTGGAAGCCGGATGCGACCACGGCAAAAGTCAAATTTCAACTGAACACGGCATCGGATGCGGGATGGATATCGGCTTTCTCTGTGGTAGCAACGGCCGGGGCGATCATGGCCGCCACGCAGCGTGCTGAGCGGCAGGTTCCGCAACGGACTAACGGCCGTGGGCTTTCTACCACTTGACCCGCAAACCGAGCGAACCCGTCAGTGCATGACTGTCACCGAAGTTCTCCAACCCCGTGCGGGCGACAGCTTCGCCAAAGACGGAGAACTTGTCGTCGGCCCAGTTGATCGTGCCGCCGATGCCGAGACCGCCCCAGAGCTTGTCGTTCCTGCTCGAGAGGCTGCTGCCGGCCAGGTCAACCGACGACCCATCCTCAAAATCGTAATAAAGGTTGGCGATCGTGTAGACATTCGTGTGCCCGGTGCGGCCCGCCCGGTCCTGCCACTGCGACTGGTGGTCGAGCGACAGGCCGAGACGGCCAAGCAGGCTGTCATTGCTGCCGGGAGTAACCCTCGCACCAAACGCGTCGGTGAACGCGTCGAGGTCGACGGACGACCAGGCAAGCTGCGCTTGCGGCGTCAGCGACCAGCTCGGGTCGAGCATGATGCGCTTGCCCGCTTCGACGCCGAGCGCGTAGCCGACGCCATTGCTGCCGTCGACCAGCCGCTGTCCGGCGGTCGCCGAGTCGAGATCGCTGTCATACCAGATCACCTGCGCCTGGCTGTCGAGGTAGAAGCCTTCCGCGCCATACCAGGTCAGCGAGCCGGAAACGCCGGTGCCGGTGCTGTCGATCGACCCGCTGCCGAATAGCGACGAGACGTCGGCTGATACGGTGCCGTACTGGAAAGCGACACCGCCGATGAGCTGACCGGCGGCGCTGTCGGAAAGCAGCATGTCGGCGCCAGTCTGCAGCTTCCAAGTCGAAGTGTCGTAAGTCGTCCCGGTCGTGGAGTTTTCCGGATCGTAGGAGCCGCTGGTGCCCTCGATCCTGCCCCACAACCCGATGCCTGCCTCGGCCTTCACATCGTCGGAAACCCCGTCGGCGCCCTGCACTTCGACGGTCCACGACCGGTTGCCGAGTCGCTGCTGGAGCGTGCCTAGCTGGTTGAAGGTCTGCAATGCACCCGCATAGGCCTCGTACAGCGGTGCGCCGGCCTGATAGAGCGGAGTTCCGGGTCCACCGCCATCGATCAGGGCGGAACGCAGATACCAGTCGCCGTCGCCGGGCGTGCTGGTGCCGCCCTGGTAGAGCCGGTAGGCATAGGCGCCGCCGACCACCGCCTGATCGCCTTGGAAGGTGTAGTTGCCCTTGAGCGAGAAGCTGCCATTCGAGACGCCGCCGACATCGACGATCTTGATGCCTTCGACCGTCTGCGCCCCGCCGCCGCCGAGATTGACGACCTGGAGCGTGCCCGCGCCTGACGTGCCCCCGGCGATAACCAGCATGTTGGTCTGCGAGTTGTCGGCACCCAGGGCGGCGCCGATGAGAACATTGCCGCCATTGCCGACATAGTCGCCGCTGACGGTCAGCTTGCTTCCAAGACTGCCGGCGATGCCTACCGTTCCCGCGTTGGTCAGCCCTGCGATCGTCTGCGAAGTGCCGGCGAGATCGAGCGTCGCGCCCGAGGCGACCGAGAACTGCGAAGCGGAACTGAACGCGTTGGCCGCGCCCGCGGCGAGCGTGCCGCCATTGACCAAAGTGGCGCCGGCGAAAGCCGAGTTGTCCGAGGCCAGAACCACTGTCCCCAAGCCGTCCTTGACGAAATTTCCGGCGCCCGAGAGCGCGCCGGCATAGCTCGCATTGGCGGTCTGGTCGAAGGTGAACGAGGCGCCGGCGCCGATCGAGACATCGCCGCCGAAGCGCTCGGCCGCCGCGACGAGGCCGCCTTGGTCGATGGTCCAGTCCAGCAGCGACGTGCCTGAAAGGGTCAGCGTGCCGGCGCCATCCTTCACCATCGCGCCGGTGCCGGAGATATCGCCGGCAAAGCTGGCGTCCGCCGCCTGGTCGAAGACGACGATGCCGGCATTGCCGATGTCGCCACGGATCGAAGCGGCATTGCCGACCAAGGTGCCAGCCCCCACCAACGTGTTGCCGCCATAGCTGTTGGTTCCGGTCAGCGTCAGCGTGCCGGCGCCGGTCTTGGCAAGGCTGCCGGCGCCCGAGATCGCGCCGGACAAGGTGAGGTCGGCCGCGGTGTCGAAGGTGCCGCCCCCCGCCAAAAGCCCAACGTCGCGCGCGGAGCCGAAGGCCGCTGTATTGCGCAGCGTGCCGCCTGACAGGGTGAGGGCGCCAGCGGCGGCGCCGAGATTGTTGTCGGCCGCAACCGAAAGCACGCCGCCCAACACCGTCGTGCCGCCCGCGTAGGTGTTGGCGCCCGACAGCACCAGGGTCCCCGCATCGGTCTTGGTCAGGCTGCTGGCCCCGGTGAGCACCGAGGCGATGGTGGCTGTATAGCCCGCGCCAGCCACCGTCCCGTCGCCGACCCGGATGATGCTCTCGCCGCCGGCGCCGGCCAGTGTGACGGGGTCGCCTTCGATGCGGTAGCCATCGGCGGCGAACTGCATTCCGGTGACCTCCAGCGCGCCGGCACTGTCGTCGGCGACGACGGTGCCGCCGAGCGTCTGGAAGACGGCAAAGCCGGGTTGCGGTTTCATGGCTCCGTTGACCAGGCCGGTGCTGGTCGTCCAATTTGGGCTGGTCGCCGTCCAGGTACCGCTGCCGCCATCGACCAGATCGTTGTTGGCATTGCCGGCTGCGTCGCCGTCCCAAAACCACAAATCGGTGCCGACACTGCTGATCAGATTGATCTGCTTGTCGACCGAGGTCTGCACCGTCAGGTCGGCGGCCGTGACGCCGGCCGGCAAATTGCCGAGTTCGAGGCCGTGGTCGGTGAGCGCGCCGCCATAATTGATCAGCCGGTACACGCCGGGCCCGAAGCCGCCGACATCGGTGATGTTGAGGCTGCCGTCCAGCGTCAGCGCGCCGGTCACCTCGATCAGGTCGTTGACACCGCCACCGACAATGCCGGCCTGGCCAAGCTCGTAGTCGAGGATCGAGCCGGAGCTCAGGCTGAGCGATCCGACCGTAAGCGTGCCCGGGCTGGACCCTGGCGCCAGCACACCGCCATCGGCGACGATTACCGCGCCACCGATCGAGCCGGAACCGCCCAGCGTGCCGCCGCTGTTGACTGTCGTTTCGGTATTGCCGAGCGAACCCTCGACCACGAGCTTGCCGGCGTCGACGGTGGTGCGGCCGGAATAGGTGCTGTCGCCGTTGAGCACCAGGGTGCCGGCGCCCTCCTTGTAGACGCCGCCCACGCCGCTCAGTTCGCCGTTCGCGGTCAGCGTCGTACCCGTCGCTGTGCGGAAGTAGCCATAGGCGGAAGTGAGGCTGATATCGCGGCTCATGGCGAAGCTTGCCGTGGTGCCGAGTTCGCCGCCGTCGAGTGTCAACAGGCCCGTCGCGGCGCCCAGATTCTGGTCCGACGCGACCGAAATGCTTTTGCCAACGCCGACCTTGGTGCCGCCGCTGTGCGTGTTGGCGCCGGTCAGCTTCAGCGTGCCCACGCCTTCGATATCGAGGCTGCCCGAGCCGGAGATGTTTCCGCCGAAGGTGTTGGGCCCGAGGTCGAGAAACGAGACCGCGCCGTTGTTCAGGATGTCGCCACGGATGGCCACGGTGTTGCCGGCGAGCGTGCCGGCATTGACGATATTGCCGCCCGTGTAGTTGTTGGAAAAGTTGGTGACGTTGAGGGTACCCAAGCCGTTCTTGACCAGCGTGCCGGCGCCGGTCACCTGCCCGGTAAGGTCCAGTTGCGTGCCTCCGGTCGTTTCAAAGCCGCCATTGCCATTGAGCTGGACATTGCGGGCAGTGGAAAAGCTGGCAGTCGTGCGCAACGTGCCGCCGCCGAAACTGAGATTGCCCGAAGCCGCGCCGAAATTGCTGTCGCCGGCCACTTGAAGCGTGCCGGCGTTGATCACCGTGCCGCCGCTATAGGTATTGGCGCCCGTGAGGATCGTCGTTCCGCTGCCGATCTGGTTGACCGTTCCGGTGCCGCTGATGATACCGCCATATGTCAGCGCGTCGCTGCGGTTGAAGGCCAGCGTGCCAGCGTTGGCGACGTCGCCGATGATCGAGCCGCTGGTGCCGTCATTTCCCAGTTGCAGGGTGCCTTGCTGGATATCCCAGTTGGTGGTGGCCGTGTTGTCGGCCGTCAGTGCCCAGGTGCCGCTGCCGGTCTTCTCGAAAATGTCGAAGTTGCGATACTGCCCGGCGGCGCCAATCGAACCATCCAGGATCGAGAAGCCGGTTCCGTTGAGCCGGAGGCGGTCGGTGGTCGCCGTGGCGTTCGCCACCACATTGCCGAAAATCTGCGAGCCGTCCTGCAGCTCGAGACGGATTACGCCGGTTGTCGGCGTGATGTTCGAAACCCAGCCGATCGCGTCGGCGCCGGTTCCAGCGCGGATCGTGCCGCTGTTGACAACATCGATGGAGCCGACAGCGTTGTTGCCGGCGATGGCGCCCACACCCGGGCCACCGCTTTCGATGGTGCCGGTGTTGATGATCTGACCGGCACCATTTCGAACGTAGACGCCAATACCGCCGCTGCCGCTCCCAGCCGGCCCACCGCGTATCGTTCCGTTATTGGTCAAGGTAGCGACAGCACCCGGGCCGCCGAAATCGACGCCCGCGCCGCCGGATCCTGAAGCCCCGGTTCCGCCCTGGACCAAGCCCATATTGATCACCGCGGCCCCAGTCCGGATCTGCAGGCCTGCTGATGAAGTGCCGCCATCCGAGCCCTTGAACGTGCCCATCAGCGTCCGCACGGCGCCAGCGCCGGAGATTGGAACACCGCTGCCCGGTGCGCCAAACAGGGTAAACCCTTGCGTGTCGATCGTCAGCGGCTTGGTGGGCGTCGGCAAGTTCGAGGACGATACTGTGAAACTGGCGGTCAACGTGATCGTCGCGTTGGGATCAGAATCGGCATTCGCGGCTGTAATCGCGGCGCGAAGCGCGCCATCGCTGTTGGCGACGTAGTTGCCCGCCACCGCATGGCGCGGCGCCATCCCGGCGGCGACCAGCGCTGCCAGGGAAGCCCCCGCCCAAAACCGCCCGCGCGCCACGGCCAAAACCCCGCCGCGCACGTGAATCCGTCCCGCCATGCCTTCGTCCCCTGATTCCTGATGCACCGAACGCAGCATGAATGCTACCGCCCGGCAATCCACCTATAGTCCAGAGGACTACCAAAACGCTAAGAATGTTGTGCGACTGCAACTATGTATCGAAGAAGACAAAATTTATATTTGTGAAGGCTAAATTAGCCAGTAAACTATACCGAGAACCGCTCGTGCCGTTAACAGCCGGTAAACCACCCGCGGCGCCCGCGGCGCCCGCGCCGAGACTTTCGCGGCGCCCGCGCCGAGAATTTATTGTTCACGAGAAATTTACGGGCACGATCAGCCAAGGCCAGCTTTTGAATCAAATCGAAGCCGCGACCAAAATGAACCGAACTTTTTAGCCATTCGTTTACATATGCGTGCTTTCTAATTTACGCTATGGCCTGCGATTGCTTCACCCGAACTTGGCTCATGGCGACCGCTCTATGCCGGAGCAAGAGTGCAAATGTCGCCACGATCTTCGCGCTTACCCTGCCGATCGTCGTCGGTGCGGCGGGCTTTGGCGTGGAAACCTCCTACTGGTATTATAACAGCCTAAGATTGCAGGCCACGGCGGATGCCGCGGCCTATGCCGGCGCGCTGGAGCAAATTTCGGGTTCCGACAAGCCGACAGTCATCGCGGCGGCGACCCAGTCGGCCGCGACGAATGGGCTCGGCTCGGGCACGATCGTCGTCAATACGCCGCCCGTGTCTGGGCCGAACACGGCCAAGAAAGCGGTCGAGGTCATCGTCGGGCAGAACCTCGACCGCATTTTCACGTCGATTTTCACGCAAGACAAGGTTCCCGAGCACGCGAGGGCCGTGGCGCTCATCACCGATGCCTCGAGCGCCTGCATGCTCGCGCTCGATCCGTCTGCTTCGCAGGCGGTGTTGTTTTCAGGCAATACGAACGTGAAGGTCGTCGGCTGCTCGGTTATGTCGAATTCGATCGCTTCCGATGCCATCAAGCTTCAGGGCTCGGCGGGCCTCCAGGCGGATTGCCTGATAACGGCGGGCGGTGTTTCTCTCAGCAACCCCGTCACCACGGTCTGCGCCGCGCCAATCACCCAGGCGCTGCCCGCCGCCGACCCCTATGCCGGCTTGCCGGCGCCGGCGGCCTCGAACCCCTGCCAGAACGCCAACAAACCGACGCTAGGGCCGGGTACGTACTGTAATGGACTCAGTCTTAGCGGCAATGTCACGCTTCAGCCCGGCGTCTATGTCATCCAGGGCGGCGATTTCAAAGTGAATGCGAACGCCAATATCTCCGGCGACGGCGTTACCATTTACGTTGCCGGTGCATCGCGTGTTTCGATGAACGGCAACGCCACCGTCACGTTAAGCGCACCGACATCCGGCACCTATTCGGGCGTGCTGATGTATGGTGACAGGACGGGTACCGGTGGACAGAGCACCTTCAACGGCACGGCGTCGTCGCTGCTGACGGGCTCGCTTTATTTCCCCAAGCAACAGGTCAACTATCTCGGCAATTTCTCGGGCAAGAACGGTTGCACCCGGGTTGTTGCGGATCTGATCCAGTGGTCCGGCAACTCAACCATCAATCAGAATTGCAAAAGCCTGGGAATAGACAACATTCCAGCAGCGCCGTCCGTGGCGCTGGTCGAGTAGCCCAGCCATGGAACGACAACCAGTGCCGATCCTGAGTGACGATACGGGTGTTGCCGCGGTCGAGTTCGCGTTGGTGCTCCCCTTGCTGTGCGTAGCGCTGCTTGGGATCCTGGACGGCTGGTCCTATATGACCAGCTCGCTGTCGATGCGTGCCGGCGTGAAGACGGCCGCCAACTTGATCATGGAAGGATCGGCCAGCGATACAGTGACCCAAGCGGTTGCCATTGCGAGCTGGGAGCATAGGCCGCCGGACGGCCAGGTCACGCTAAGCCGGATTTACATGTGCGGAACCACCGTGGTCGACGCCTCCGCCCTCTGCAGCGGGCCGAAGGTGCCGTCGATCTACGTTCAGATCCAGGCATCCGCGACCTGGGTGCCGCCCGTCACCTTCGGCGTCTTTTCCACTTCCAGCACCATTGGCCACCTCGAGGTGATCCGTGTTCGCTAGGGCAATACAGGGAATGCGTGGCGGTTTTCCGTTTGGCGCCGCTTCAAAACGAGGCGCTGAGGCAAACGCATTCAGCCGGGATCGGTCGGGCGGGGCTGGGTTGGAATTCGCGCTCATCGCGCCTTTTCTCATCATGTTGCTGTTCGGCATCTTCGCCTTCGGCTGGTCGATGAACTCCGTCTCCAGTGTTCGATATACGCTCGAGACATCGTCACGCTCGCTACAACTTCAGAACAATTTGACGCAGGCCGACATCCAATCGATCGCGACGCAGAAGCTACAGGCCCTGGGTCTGAAGGATGTGAACGTCACGATCCTCATCGACCCGGCAAGCGGCGGCTTTCGCATGGCGCATCTGACCGCCACCTATGCCTTCGTCATCGATTTCCCATACTTCAGCGCCTTTCCCATCAACTACGCGACAACCGTTACCGTGCCGCTGGTCGGCAGTTAGCCAGCGATCCAGCCGGTATGCGCTTTTGGCTGGGACGTCCGGAACCAGCTCTGAGGGCCCGCGTTGTCGGCTCAGAGTGTCCAGAAATAGCGCACGATGTGAAAGAAGATCGGGGCCGCGAAGATCAGGCTGTCGGTGCGGTCCATCATGCCGCCATGGCCTTCGATGAGATGGCCCCAGTCCTTGACACCCTGGTCGCGCTTGATGGCCGAGGCGACCAGCCCGCCCAGAAACCCCATTGAACAGGCGACGAAGGCCACACACGCCGCCTGCAGCGGCGAGAACGGCGTCACGAAGGACAAAAGCGCGCCGAGCAGGCTCGCCGACACCACCCCGCCGATCAGGCCTTCCCAGGTTTTCGACGGCGAGACGGTCGGCGAGAAACGGTGTTTTCCGAACAGCTTGCCGAAGATGTATTGCAGCACGTCGCTGCCTTGCACGACGATGATGAGAAAGGCGATCAGCAGCAGATTGCGGCCTTCGAAGCCGGGCACATCGAGTGTCAGCAGCGCTGGAACATGGCTGACGCAATAGACCGAGATCATGACAGCCCATTGCTGCGCGGCGATCCGCTCGAGAAAGCGTTCGGTGTCGCCGTGCAGCGCGGTAATGGCCGGCATCAGCAGGAAGCAATAAACCGGAATGAAGATGACGAAGAGCCCGTACCAGGCGGTCCACACCAGCCAGTATTGAACCGGTATGATGATGCCGAACATGCCAAGCAGCACCCAATGGTCGCTGCGGCTTGTGTGCGTCAGCGTGACGAATTCGCGCAGCGACGCGAAGGAAATCAGCGCGAACAGGATGGTCATGCCGTAGCGGCCGAAGAAGAAGGCGACCGTCATCAGCGCCACCATCACCCACCACGCGTTGATGCGTTGGGTCAGATTGATCAGCGTCGAACTGAGCGGCTTCGGCGCTCGCGCCGACAGCATGGCGGCGACGATGCTGGCGGTCGTCAGCACCACCAGCAGGCCGATGATCAAAATCGAGATGTCGTGGCGCATCATTTGTCTCGCTCGGGGCGCGGGTTGAGGGCCAGGAGCGTGGCGTGGGCTCGGTCGAGAAAGGCACGGCGCTCTTCGCCCGGAGCCACCGTCACCGGCGCGCCGAAGACGACGCGGCACAGAAGCGGAACCGGCAGGAACTGGCCCTTGGGCAGCACGCGCGACATGTTCTCGATCCAGCACGGGATCAGCTCGACGTCAGGCCGCGCCATCGACAGATTGTAGAGCCCGGAGCGGAAGGCCAGCAGCGGCTCCTCGGTCATGTTGCGGGTGCCTTCGGGAAACAGGATCAGCGAGTGGCCCTGGTCGAGGACCGACAGCATGATCTCGATCGGGTTTTCCTCGGGCTTCGTCCATTGCCGGTTGATGAGCACGGAGGACAGCATGTCTTCGGCGATGAAGCGGCGCAGCCGCGATTTTCCCCAATACTCGCCCGCCGCCACGGCATGGGTGATCGCGCGCTCTTTTTCGCTCAGGCACGCAGACAAGAGGATGAAGTCGCCATGGCTGGTGTGATTGGCGAAATAGATGCGCTGCCGGTCCGACGGCAGGCTGCCGTTCCAGATCGGGCGCACCCCGGTCACCGCCCAGGCCAGCGCCGAGAGGCCGACGGAGGTTACCGTCTGCAGCAGGGTAAAAGTCTTCAGCGCAAGCCTGCTCATCGCGGCGCCCAGAATCCCGCCGCCAAAAGCATCGCCACGAACAGGCCGAGGGCTGCGCGCTGCCTGGTCAGCAACCGGCGCGTACCGGCCATGCGCTCGTCGAGCGAACGTGTGAAGGGCGGCAGCCGCTTCAGGCGCATGCCTGCAAGGATGTCGTCCACAGCGGCGCCGCCGGAAGTCTCATCGTCATGGCTGGCCATCAGCCGAAACAGCAGCGCGTCGAATGCCAGCAGCGCCGACAGCGCCAGCACGGCAACCGCGCTCGCGGCGGCGAGCGACAGCGCGACGGCTGCAGGCCAGGTCTCGAAGGCGCCGCGCGCTGAAGCGGCCAGGGGCGCCAGCACGTTTGCGGCCACCACCAGTGCGGCCGGCCACGCGGCCTGCCGCATCAGCATGCCGGCGAGGCGGTCGGTGCTTTCCCGATAGGCACTGCCGGTCATGATGCCGCCCGCTGCACGGCCTCGGCAAGATGAACCGGCCGGCCGGCGGCCGTCAGCATCTCGCGAGCCAGGGCCGGCGTCTTGGCCCTGCCGGTCGCGACCAGCCATTCGGCGACAACGCCGGCGCTGCGCTGGAAGCCGAGCGCACAGCAGACAAGCACCGTACCGTTGCGGCGCGCTTTCTCCAGCGCGCCGGCTGCTTGTTGCTGCATCATTGCGTGCGGCTGCAACAGGTCGACCATCGGAAAGCTGATCCAGCGGCAAGTCGCTCCCGCCGGCCTTTCAAGCTCGGCGGCGAGGTCGATGACCGTGCCGAAGCCGTTGGCCTCGCTTGCGGTGGGAAAGCGTCCGAGAAAGACGCCGTCGGCGACCGCCGCCTGCGCAGCAAGATCACGTGTCCAGGCCCATATGTTTGTCCTGGCGCCAAGGCGGTAGGGCAGGAGCAGGATGCGGCTTGCGAGGGCGACGCTGCCATCCGCGGATTTCTGGAACACTTTTGAGCCGGCCCCGGCATAGGCGAGGGCGACGATGACCAGTGCCAAAGCCGGCCAAAGCACGAAGAGCGCGACGGCTGAAACGGACGCACCGAACACGGCGCCCGCCAGCGCAAGGACGGCGCCCAGCGCATAGAACCGCGCCAGCCGGCGGGCTTTCGCATCGCGGGTCAACCGGAAGTCTGAAATCGGCAATTCCCCGCTGCGCGGAAACAGCCAGAGCGCGAAAAATCCGAGCAGCGCGCCGGTCGGGATGTCGATGAAATGATGCTGCCATGTCGTCAGCACCGAGGCGCCGATCAGGAAGCACCAGCCATGCCAGAGCGGCAGGAGAAGGCCGCCGAGCCGGTGGCGCCAATGGTCCCAGATGATCACCAGCAGGGCGATGTGCAACGAGGGCGCCTGGTTGAACGGTTTGTCGAAACCGCCAAGCACGGCAAACATGAAGCCCGGCAGGCCGGTCGTTTGCGGCCGCACGAATGTCGCCGACAGCGGGAACAGGATGAAGCAGGCGACGGCCACGATTTGCGCGGTGAGTAAGCGGCCGGCCAGGCGGTCGACCCCTTGCCTGCTATCGTTGAGCAGCAGCGACAGGCCATAGAACAGGTTGATCGACCAGTATGGCACTATGGTCCAGGCGACGAACGGGATGTTGTATTCCCAGGAGAACACGATGCTGCCGACATCGTCGCGCCGCGACGCCAGCCAGTTGGCGAAGCCATAGGTCAGGTAGAAGAACGGCGCCAGGAACGCCAGCCACAACGCGGCCCTGACCACCACCCGGCCATAGGGTTCGGCGGCTGCGGCAGGTGCGGATTGCGAAGCTTCAGGGTCAGTGGGCATGCCGCGGCGGGTCCTACAGGCGCCGCGCGACCGAGACGGTGAAGATGCCCCATTGGTCGATGCGCTGGTCGAGCTTCTCGAAACCGGCCGCCTCGACGAGCTGGTCCATTTCGCCTTGCGTGCGCCGGCGCATGACCCAGGCCTGGCCACCGCGATGCGAGGTCAGGCTGCGGGCGATCATCTCAAGCTGCGGATGCCAGGGCTGGTTGGTGTAGAGGAGCAGGCTGCCCGGCTGCATGGCGCTGGCCAGTCCACCGAGCGAGCGGGCGATCATCGCATTGTCGCAGAACAGTTCGTAGAGGCCTGAAACGATGGCGAGGTCCGGCGCCGGATCGGTCGCGGCGAGCATGTCCGCATCGAAAGCGTCGGCGCGCCTGAACGAGACGCTGGCCGGCAAGTGCCGCTCGGCAATAAGCTTGCGGCCGAGCTCGACATTGAGGTCGGAATAATCTTGCAGCCGAACGCTTGCCGGCTGGTCGGGGCTCTTCACGATCGCATCGAGAACATAGCGGCCGTGGCCGGCGGCGATGTCGAGAATGTGGGCCGGCCGGTCGGCGGCTTTCAGCGTCGCCAGGCAGGAGCCGATCAGTTCTTCCAGATGCAGCTTGCGCTGGCGGATGCCGCGCCAGCCGATGGCCCCCAGGAAGATGCGGTCGACGAAGCGGCCAAGCGGCGTCAGCCCACGCGCGTCGTTCTCATAGACATAGTCCAGCGTCGAGCCGGAATCGAAGCCGGTGGTAACACCGGCCTTCATGCCCGACGAAACCCAGGCGCCCATGCGGATGGAGGCGCGGCTGAACGCCCAATAGAGCCCTTTTGGCGACAGCAGATCGAGCGGCGAGGCAAGCCGGTCGGCTTCGTCGCGCGTGTAGCCGGCAATATCGGCCTGCTTCAGGTCGGCCACCGCGTCCGGCGCCGTGAACTGCTTGGCCAGGAACGGCCGGATCAGGTCGAGGGCCTGCGCCCGCTCGCGCTCGCCCAGCGTGTCGTGGAAGAAACCCGGCAACACATGGCGTTCCTTGGTCCTGCTGCCGAGATTGACGAAGAATTCGTGCTGGGGGCCATGGCGTACCACCCAGTCGCTTCCCGAAAGCAGAAGCTGCGTCGGCACGGTGATGGCGCGGGCATCTGCGACGATACGGGCGGCGTGCTGGTAGAGTTCGACCAGGATGTTGGAGGCGATCGGCCGCGTGATCAGCGGATCGCTCTCGAAAGAGGCGATGCGCACGGGATCATGGGTCAGGAATTTCGCCTTGACGTAGGAGTTGACGAAGAAACGGCCCTTGAGCTTTTGCCAGAGCGCGATGCCTTCCTTGGCGAAGGGCACGTAGAGCTTGACCGAAAAGGCCGGCGAGGCCAGCACCATGGCGCGCAGTTTCGGCGCATAGTCGTGCACCCAGGCGGCGGCAAGCACAGCGCCGAAGGACTGCGCAATCAGCGCGATATCCTGCGTCGCGAAGCCATCCCTGGCGGCGATCTCGCGCATGAAGCAGTCTATGTCGCGCACCAGCGCCGCGAAGGACGGAGCATAGCCGCGTTCGCCGGACGAACGGCCGTTGCCGCGGGCATCCCAGGCATAGAAGGCGTGATCCGGCATCTGCAATTCGTCGACGAGATGGGCCATGCGGCCGCCATGTTCATGACCGCGATGGAAGAGCACCACCGCGCCCTTGGCATCCGCGGAAACCGCCGGCCAGAACCGGTAGAAGATTTCGGTCCCGTCATGGCTAAGGAAGACACGCTCTTGTGCTTGCCGGCCAAGGCTTTCGGCAGCCGCTGCGATCGATCCGTGCATCATGGTCTTCCCCTCTGGCGGCATGGCGAGCCCCGGTGCTCAGCTGGCGCTGCCAATAAGGCCGGCGCGTATCCGGTTTATGGCGGTCAGCAGCGAAAGCGTTGCCATGGCCGGAAACACAAGCGGCGCGATGGATGGAGACCACAGATCGGCGGCGCACAGAACGGCCACCACGCCCAGCGCCAGCGCCCTGTCGCTCTTGCCGAACGGCCCGGCATAATTGCGCCCGATGCCGGCCGCGATGCCGAGCACACCGGCGAACTCGGTCAGCACCGCAGTGATGGCAAAGGCGATGACACCCCAGGTATTGAACAGCGCAAAGGCTGCAAAAGGCAGGATCAGCGCCAGGTCTGAAACGACGTCGCAGATCTCGTTCAGATACATGCCGAGCGTCGAAGCCTGGCCATGTTCGCGTGCCAGCATGCCGTCCGCCGCATTGAGCGCCATGCGCACGAACAGCACCACGGGAATGAGCAGCAGTGGCCAGCGCCATTCAGGCAGGGTCGCGATGACCGCTCCGGCCGCGATCGAGATCAGGGCAGCCAGGATGGTTACGCTGTTGGCGGTGACACCGATGGCCGCCAGCCGGTTGACCAGCGGCCGCAGTCTCCCCTGGAAAGCCGGCTTGAGCGCGTAAAGCGTCGGCATTGCGTTGACCCCCCGATCCTGACTGCGGCTGTACATGAATATGTCGTACGCGACCAGCGGCTGCAGCGCCCAAACGGGTGCTGGCATCTGATATGGCGTATTGGACGCTGCCCGGAGATCGGCAGTCGCTAGCTCGGGCCGCAAGTGTCACCAGTCGCTAACCACGATGACGTTGGGCGGCCGCCATGCGCATTTGCTGGCTTTCAACCGCGATATAGCGGCTTGAATAGTGAGCACGCTTATCATATATACCGCTCATGGTTTCAGATGGCTTGGACAGATTGGGATTTTTGATCCACGACGTGCAGCGCTTGATGCGCAAGCGTTTCGAGACGCGCGCCAGCGGCCTTGGCCTGTCCTCGGCGCAATGGCGACTGATGGTGCGCGTCGCCAAGGAAGCGGGCATCACACAAGCGCGGCTCGCCGAACTGCTCGAGATCGAGCCGATCAGCGTTTCGCGCCTTGTCGACCGGATGGAGGAGGGCGGTTGGATCGAACGCCGCGCCGACGCCGCCGATCGCCGCGTGCGCATGATTTTCCCGACCGCCAAGGCGAGTGCCGCCTATGCGGAGGTCAAGAGCCTGGCTGGCGAAGTCTATGAAGAATCGCTCGTCGGCGTTTCGCCGGAGGATCGTCGCGTCCTGATCAGGGCGCTCGACGCGATGGCACGGAATCTCGGCGACGGCGATCCGCCGTCCGACGAAAAGATCAAGAATAGAGAAGGCGCAGCAGCATGAATGCCGTAGCGAAGATAGACGAGAGCACTCCGAAGGTTGAGATGGAAGCGCCGGCCAAGCCGGCCGACACGCCCGTCGCGGCGGCCCCGGTGGTGCCGGAGCCGGCCCCGGCGCCAAAGAAGAAGCGCCGCATCGGCCGCTCGCTCTTGATGTTCGCCTTGCCGGCGGCGCTGGCCATCGGCGGCGGCTATGTCTGGGTCACCGGCGGGCGCTACCAGGAGACGGAGAACGCCAACCTGCAGCAGGCCAAGGTGTCGATCGCCTCGGATACGGCTGGCCGCATCGTCAAGGTCGCCATATCCGACAACCAGCTGGTCAAGCAGGGCGATGTGCTGTTTGCCATCGACCCCGAGCCCTACCGCATCGCATTGGCCCAGGCCGACGCGGCGGTCGCGGTCGCACGCGTCGGCATCGAGCAGTTGCGCGCGGCCTACAGCCAGGCGACGGCGCAGCAAAAGTCGGATGCCAGCGAGGTCGCCTTCGCCCAGTCGCAATACGACCGCGCCGCCGACCTTGCCCAGAAGGGCATCAACGCCAAATCGTCGCTCGACCAGGCCAAGAACGATCTCGACAAGGCCAGGCAGCAACTGGCGGTTGCCGAGCAGGGCATCATCAGCGCCAAGGCGGCACTTGCCGGCAATCCCGACATCGAGACCGACAAGCATCCGACCGTGATGGCGGCGCTCGCCGCGCGCGACAAAGCCGCCTACGATCTGGCGCAGACCACGGTCAGGGCGCCCGCTGACGGCGTCATCAGCCAGGCCTCCTCGTTCAAGGTCGGCCAGTATGTCGGTTCCGGCACGCCCTTGTTTGCGCTGGTAGAGACCGGCGACACCTGGATCGACGCCAATTTCAAGGAAACGCAGCTGACCCACATGAAGCCCGGCCAGAAGGCCGAGATCGTGGTCGACACCTATCCCGGCCGCACCTTCGAGGCGACGGTCAAGGCGATCGGCGCCGGCACCGGGGCAGAGTTTTCGCTGCTCCCGGCGCAGAACGCCACCGGCAACTGGGTCAAGGTCACGCAGCGCATTCCGGTGCGCCTGGAACTGACGGACCCCGACGCCAAGATGGCGCTGCGCACCGGCATGAGCGCCGCCGTCACCGTCGACACCGGTGTGGCGCGTGGCTGGCCGTCGATCTTCGGTCACGCCACGGCCGGCGAGACCGCGCAGTAGAGAGCGAAGCCCGCCGGGACCAGGCGGGTGGAAGCGAACAGCAGGATTGGTCTGATGGGAGGGGTGGGAAGGATCAGCGTTTGGCCGAACCGCGTCGCGGCTTGCCCGAATTTTGAAACTTTCGAAACGGACCCGTCGGTCCTCATGTTTCCGGGCGGCAGACATCCGCTCATCAGAGACTTCGGTCGATGTAACCCCCACATCGACAAATCGCGTCCCACCGCGATGAGGATCTCTCAACGGAAGGCATTGCCGCCCGGAAACCCGTTGTACACGTTCTTGTTACCAGCTGGAAGTTCAACGCCATGAGCACGCCCGAACCTTTCAAGGAAGTGCCGCATCGCGGCCTGATCACGGTCGCGCTGATGCTGGCGACGATCATGCAGGCGCTCGACACCACGATCGCCAACGTCGCGCTGCCGACCATGACCGGCGATCTCGGCGCCTCGCCCGACAATATCAACTGGGTGCTGACCTCCTACATCGTTGCCGCCGCCATCATGACGCCGGTGACCGGCTGGCTCGCCGACCGCTTCGGCCGCAAGGAACTGTTCCTGGGGGCGGTTGTCGGCTTCACCGTGTTCTCGATGCTGTGCGGTATCGCCTGGAGCCTGGAGAGCATAGTGTTCTTCCGTCTGATGCAGGGCGTGTTCGGCGCGGCCATCGTGCCGCTGTCGCAGACCTTCCTGCTCGACATCAACCCCAGGGAACGCCACGGCCAGGCAATGGCCATCTGGGGCGCCGGCATCATGCTGGGGCCGATCCTAGGCCCGACGCTGGGTGGCTGGCTGACCGAGAATTTCAACTGGCGCTGGGTGTTCTTCATCAATTTGCCGGTCGGCATCATCGCCTTCCTCGGCATGGCGGCCTATCTGCCGGCAGTTGCCCGGCGGGTGCGCAGCTTCGATTTCTTCGGCTTCGCCATGTTGTCGCTGGGCGTCGGTGCGCTGCAGCTGCTGCTCGATCGCGGCGGCGAGGTCGACTGGTTTTCGTCGGTCGAAATCTGGATCGAGCTTGCTCTTTCGATCACCGGCTTCTGGGTGTTCATCATTCACACGGTGACGGCGCAACGTCCTTTCATCGATCCCAAGATCTTCCTCGACCGCAATTTCGTGACCGGGCTCGCCTTCATCTTCGTGATGGGCGTGCTGATTCTCGCCTCGATGTCGTTGCTGCCGCCGATGCTGTCGACCATCTTCGGCTATCCGACCGTCACCATCGGCATCGTCCTGGGGCCGCGCGGTGTCGGCACGATGATTTCGATGCTCGTCGTCGGGCGGCTCATGAACAGGATCGACGCCAGGATCCTGGTCGTCATCGGCTTTCTGTTGACCGCGCAGTCGCTCTACACCATGTCCTCCTTCACGCCCCAGATGGACAATTGGCTGATCCTCAGCTCCGGCGTCATCCAGGGCCTGGGCATGGGGATGGTGTTCGTGCCGCTGTCGACGGTAGCCTTCGCCACGCTCGACGTGCGCTTCCGCACCGATGCCACCGCTTTGTTCAGCCTGGTGCGCAACCTCGGTTCGTCCATCGGCGTGTCGGTGGTGACGGTCTTGATGGTGCGCAACACGCAGGTCAATCACACCGAGCTTTCGGCCTTCATCAACCCGTTCAACCCCAATCTCTGGGCGGTTTCGCCGGCGGCCGCGGGCGGCGATCCGATGGCGCTGTCGGAGGTCGATCGCATGGTCAACATCCAGGCCATGATGATCTCCTACGTCAACGACTTCAAAATACTGATGATGATGACGCTGCTGGCCATCCCGTTCGTCGTCCTCCTGCGCAAGCCGAAGGCCAGTCCGGCCGCCGGCGGCGCGCCTGCCGCACACATGGACTAGCGGCCCTTTGATGTCGAAACCAAAGTAACGAGATCATGGATTGCGACAATGCAGGCGGTATTGTCATCACGCGACGTTCAAAGACTGTATGGGTCGCAGTCGGAGTCAATCGAGGTCGCGAGTACGAGGTGAAGGGGCGCTCCCCAAAAGCCGCGCTTGCGCTATGGATCGAAGCTGCCGGATACTTGGGGCGCGGTTCACTCGATTCATTCGATAAGAAGTAGCGCTGTCACGCGGTAGTGAAACGTCATGTTTGTCAGCAAGTTTCATCTACGGCAGCGTCCCTCACGCTGTCGGTCGAGGGCGCCAAGCCTCGACCGGGCCCACATCGCCCAAGTGGTGCGGGCCGCGCTGTGGCTGAAGCCGACCGTACCCATTCGGACGAATTGACTGCACAAAGCTTCAGCAGCAATTTGCTCCTGTTAGGGCAGATATGCCCCCAACTCCAAGCCTGCCCTGACAGGAGCTCGCTGGTTTCACGGCTGGCGAGCTTTCTGATCATTTGCTTTATTAGAGGCATCTCAGCGATTCGGGGTCACTGTTGACCGGCGGCACGAGCATGGCTTCATACGTCAGACAGCGACTTGCGGAAATCCAGGCCGACCCTGCCCTGCGGCATCGGCCGGCCAAGCCCCTTAGCTTCCAGAAACAGGCGGTTGTAGTGGCGAAGTTTCTGGCCGCCTTGGCGCACGAGAAGCGCCTCTTGACCTGCATTCATCTGATGGACGGCGAGAGAACGGTGACGGACCTGCTCTCGCGCGTGGGCGGGACCCAGCACTCCCTGTCGCAGCACCTGGGCATGCTTGTTGAAATGGGGATAGTTGAAAGTCGGGCCGAAGGCCGGTGGCGGTACTATTCCTGCAAATCGGAAGCCGCGAAGGATGTCATCAGAGTGCTTGATCTTCTGGCCCGGAACAATGCGCTTCCTGCGCCCCCGTCTGGTGCGCTAGAGCGACCTTGAAGTATCGGACGCGGGCTTTCACTGTCTCGCCATAGGCAATCTCGGCACGACATTTGCTTCTCCCAGTCCAGCATGGGTCCCAACGGCCCGTGTAGTCCCAGAATCCCGGGGACGCCCGCCGCTGCCGTGAATGGGGCGGCGGGATTTGCGTTTTGGTATTCCTGATGCTTGACGACGGCCGTTTCAGCGCCGTCCGCAACTGCAATCTGTCGACCGTTGCGACAAAGGCTATCGAACCTCGGGTCGCCAGAACCATATTTCTTTCGACTAAATGAGGATGTACTAATACTTTGTTGGGGAATAACTTGGGGCTGGGGGATTTATGCAACAAATTGGCGCAAAGATTTTCGAGTGGGCGAACAGTCGCGGCATCTCAATCAAACAACGCTCAAAAACAGTATGGACTGCGGCAGGAAGCTATCGAGGCCGCAATTTTGAAGTTAAGGGCCGTTCGGCAACAATCGCGCTCGCACTGTGGATAGAGGGCTCTCGGTACAAAGGGCCACGGACTTGAGGCCGTTCTTCGCAGCGATGCGGTAGATCCCATGTTCCATATGTTGTTAACGATCGACATTTGGCTCGCCGCCGAGCCGGCAATCCAGTCAGCCTGAGCCGACGGTTGCTCAGCTTCGGAGACAACAGTTGACAGTTTTCGAACTTGAGCGCCGAGTCTCCCGCGCGAATTATCGCACGACTGCTCAAAGGGAGGACCGTACATGGAACACCTTAATCGCAGATCAGCCCTTAAATTTGGTCTCGCTGCGACCGCCGCGACCCCCGTATTTTCATTAGCAGCGCCGGCGGAGGCGGCAGCTCCCAGCTATAGCGCCACTGATGGTATGGACATGGGACACGGACGACGGATGGTGGAAGTCGGGGAGCAGGAGTCACAGATCAGTGCTTACAAGAGCATCAAGATAATCGATGTGATCTATCAACCCGGAGCTTCCGATCCGGACGACCAGCCTATGATGGACATGGACATGATCTGCCACATCATTGCCGGAGAGTTCAAAATCGAGAAGAAAGGTATTCCGGCCTATACCGTCAAAGACGGCGGCCTCTACAGCTGCGGCAAGGGAAAGTCGGATAAAGCCACCAACATCAGCAACGTGGTTGGCATCCATCGAATTGCACTCTTGATCCCAGCTTAAGGTCTGCGACGCATTCGCCACGGTGGCGACTTTGTCGCCGAGCCGTCCGTGTGGCGGTGGCAAGCTGCCACACGGCAGGCGTTATCGGTGTGCAAGATGAGGAAGCGGCTGCTGGAACCTGACGCAGTCGGGATTAAACGGGATAGAGATCGATGAGGAAGTTGACAGCCTCTACCGCGCCATCCTGGAAGCCAGTGATGTCGTTCCGGCATGGAGCGCGCCAACGACGTAAGGAAAGTAGGATAGCCGGGAAGCTCTACCTGCCCAGCACCAGCGCCCAATAGCGCAGGTTAGGGTCACGCCCGTCGCGGACATAGGCGAGCCCGAAGCGGCTGAAATCCGGATCGAGTATGTTACGCCGGTGGCCCTGCGAATGCATCCAGATGTCGAACAGTTTTTGCTGGTCGAAGCGGCCTTCGGCGATGTTCTCGGCCGCGGCCCCCCGTACTCCGTTGTCCTTCATGCGCGAGGCAAAATCTTTGCCCCAGCCCGTGGTGTGGCTCATGCGCTCACGCGACGCCATATAGCCTGCCTGCTGCAGCGCTGACTGCTCCAGCTGAGCATCGGGGACGAGCGGCCCGAGCCCCGCGGTGGCGCGCAGGCTTGCCAGCGTGCCGGTTGCGGAGGACGAGACTCCGGCGCCTTGCCCGGTCGGCAGCGAAACGGTGCCGCAGGCGGCAAGGCCGGCCAGGGCCGCGAGACCGATCAGAAGGGCACGCCTGCTTCGGCGCGGTTCGACGGCGGAATGGGAACGAGCAGCAGTGGTCATTCCTGCCTGAATAGTCGCAATCGTGGCTTTTGACGGGCAAGCGGCGAAAATTTCGTGCCGCCGCCCTTTGCGCCAATCGGTTTCCTGCCAGTCCTTAAGGACAACGAGGCGGCCTGGGACGGCGGCTTATGCAGCCTTCCGCCGCGATTGGCTCACGCTCAGCCACACCGCCGAAACCAGGAAGTAGAAGGCGCCTACCGCGGCATAGCCGGCCACGTTGGTGATGGAGGGCGGCATCGGCATCCGCGCCTGGATGATGAAAAAGGCGCCCGCCAGCGCTGATTGCCCGCCGCTCAGGATCATCGCCCACTGCGCGCCAAAACGCTTCCAACGGCGGACGGCGGTGCCGAGCTGAAGCAGGCCGGACAGGATCGCCCATACGCCGAACACGCCGAGCACCCAATTCATGCTCATCGTCAGCGCGAGAACCACCGCGAGCGCCGTCGCCAGGCTGGCCAGGACGTTGATCGCCTGCGTGCGATTGCATCCCAATCCTCCGCTGCGCGATGCGTCGACAAAATTGGCCAGCGCATCCCATGCGGGATAAGCCACGAGTAGAACCGCGGCGACCGCCAGGGAATGCTGTCCCACCGTGAAGGCAGCCGCCACCCAGGCCGTCGAAAATACCGTCCGGGCGAAGTAGTAGAGTTTGAGCCATTGTTCCTCGCTGGCCCGGGAAAGATCGCCACTGTGAACCGTCATTGGATTGTCCTTTCGACTAGTAGGTAGGGATTTGCGACGAGCGCCGCGGAGCAATTTGCGTTGTGGTGTTTGAGACCTAGGACCGTATCTGGAGCGAAGCGAGCCGCTGCAGGAGCGGGCCCGTCACGGCGCCGAATATCTTCGGATCGCCATAGGCCCGCGCCGAAAGCATCGCGCCGTGAACCGTCGCCATGAACGCTTCGGCCTCTGCGCGAGGGGCGGTCATCAGGTGCATCTGGCCATGCCGCGCCCCGCGCTCCAGCACGGATGTCAGCCACGCTGACAGGGAGCGGAAATGGGCGCGGACCTCCAGGCCAACTTCCTCGGGCAGGACCGGGAGTTGGCCCGCCAGCAGCGCGCAGACGCAGAACGGAGCGCTGGCGTCCGCGATACAGGCTTCCCAGTACCCAACATAGAGCCGAAGCTGTTCGAGCGGGTCGGAGACCTGCAGTTCGAGATTAGCCATCCCCGCTTCGGCTTCTTCCCGATACCGCGCAACCAGCGTGCGGACCAGGTCGACCTTGCTTGGGAAATGGTGATGGATGCTCGCCTTGCGAATCCCGACGACGTCGGCGATGTCGGCATAACTGAAACCGTTGTAGCCGCCAGCGACGATCAGCGAACGCGCGCAAGCCAGGATATCGTCGGACGTCGTAGACAGGTTGCTCATGGCTCGTTACCTACCTTCTGGTAGGATGGTCGTCAAGTGGACTAGCCCGGGTGATGGCGAGCACAATCTTGTGATGGCATATCCAAGACCATCGATTTGGCGACAAGCCCTGGCAAATCGGCTATGCTGCCACATCTACTAGTGGCAGCTGCGGGCGGCCTCACGGCGGTGACCGCCCCCGATTAACGGAGGGAAGGTTATGGCCAGCTTTCATGTCATGGCGGACGCGCGTGGAATGCATGTGCAACCCACGGTGCGCCACATCACCACGTCTGATCTCTGGGACGCGTTGCGGCTCGGCGCCGAGGATTTCTGGGCAAAGCCGTCCCACTATGTGTTCCTGTGCCTGATCTACCCGATCGTCGGCCTGATCCTCACCCAATGGTCGTCGGGCTCCAATGCCATCCAGCTCATCTATCCCTTGATGTCGGGCTTTGCATTGGTCGGCCCATTCGCCGCCATCGGCCTTTACGAGATCAGCCGCCGGCGCGAACTCGGCATGAACACCAACTGGCGGCATGCCCTCGATGTCCGCCATTCCTCGGCACTGCCATCGATTGCGGTCATCGGCATCATGTTGTTCGCGCTGTTCCTGCTGTGGCTATTCACGGCGCAGTCGATCTACACCAGCCAGTTCGGCGACCAGCCGCCGGCTTCCGTCGGCGCCTTCCTGCGCGACGTGCTGACGACCAGCAAGGGTTGGACGCTGATCCTCGCCGGCAATGCCGCTGGCTTCGTCTTCGCCGTGGTCGTGCTGGCCACCACGGTGATCGCCTTCCCGCTGTTGCTCGACCGCGATGTCGGCGCCGTTTCGGCAATCGAGACTTCGGCCCGCGCGGTCATGGCAAATCCGCTGCAAATGGCGCTGTGGGGCCTGATGGTCGCGGTGCTTCTGGTGATCGGCTCGGTCCCGCTCTTTGCCGGCCTGGCCGTGGTCATGCCGATCCTTGGCCATGCCACCTGGCACCTCTACCGCAAGGTGATAGAGCCGGAGCGGACGCAGCAGATAAGGCGGCCGATGTAGGCAAGCCGGCGCCAATCGCATGCAGCGGCCCGGACCGCTTGGGAAGCTTTTCGGCCGATCTGCCTTGGCATGGCCGGCTATCTCGCTTGCGTGCCCGGGAATGCTGGGGAAGCGGTGCGATTTGAAAGCGCGGCGGTCGCGCCGACGCCGTGTAGCCACCGGGTGGAGTACAATGCGGCTGCAGCCGAGCAGTCGATAATCGAAATTCGCGTCTTTCTGAAAACAGCGTTCGGGCGAGTAGGAACGCGGGACGCTTTCGCCCTAGCGCTGCGCGTCGGTCGCCATCTTCAGGGCCAGCGCCGTCAGCACCGTTCCCATCATCCAACGCTGGATGACCAGCCACAATGGCCGGCCGGCAAGGAAGGCGGCAATCGAGCCTGCCGTCACGGCGATGAGGGCATTGACGCTGAGGCTGATCGATATCTGCGTCGCGCCGAGCACCAGAAGCTGCGACAGCACATGGCCCTTGCCGGGACTGATGAATTGCGGCAGCAGCGACAGATAGAGCACGGCTACCTTGGGGTTGAGGAGATTGGTCATCAGTCCCATGGCGAACAGCTTGCGAGGCCTGTCCTTCGGCAGGTCGCGCACCTGGAACGGCGAGTGTCCGCCAGGCTTGACCGCCTGCCAGGCCAGCCACAAGAGATAGAGCACGCCGGCAAAGCGCAGTGCATCATAGGCGAAAGGTACGGCGAGCAGCAGCGCTGTGATGCCGAACGCAGCCGACAGCACATAGAACAGGAAGCCGACCGCAACCCCGCCAAGCGAGATCAGCCCGGCCTTCGGCCCTTGCGACAGCGAGCGCGAGATCAGGTAGATCATGTTCGGGCCTGGCGTCAGCACCATGCCGAGGCAGACCAGCGCGAAAGCGATATGATTGGCGGTGTCGGGCATTGTTCGTCCCCAAGGCTCGTCGCAGCGTGTCGCGATGGATGCGGGCGATCTCGCGAGCGCGCAATATGTGCCCGTCACGGCAGGCGCCCGCAAGGGCTTGGCGGCGCCACGCGTTGCGCCAGGGAAGCTTTAGCCGACCACCCGCAGGTTCGACAGTTCGTTGCCGATTTCCTTGAAATCGTTCGACAGGCTGGCCCCGGTCGCGTTCCAGAACAGCTTCGCCGGCTTGCTCGGATCGGTCGGGTCCTTTCGGAAGCGCGACTCCGACGAGCAGGATGTCAGCGCATCGATCGCCAGCTTGTCGCTGGCCTTGGTCGTCGACAGGTCGAGCGCTACCGTCATCACCATGATGTTGGCCGCCTTGGCGTTGTTGCAAAGCGTTGCCATCTGCTCGTTGAGGGCGTTCGTGTAGTTTCCGTTCGAATAGTCGAACTGACCGATGGCGGTCGATGTGCCCATGAACATCCGCCCGACCGAGGTTCCGTTGTAGCCGGGGTTGAGATAGCCGTAGGACGCATAGGTCGATTTCGAGTCGGCGGGATCTGAATAACTCAGCGAGGACGGCGTATAGTAGGTGTTGGCGCCGTCGGTCAAAACGATCACCACCTTGTCGTTGCCTTTTTCCGTCTCCAGGCGCCCTTGCGTGAACGGCTCTCCGCTCGAAACCACCCGCCAGCCCCACGCCATGCCCTCGGGAACATTGGTGCCGCCATTCGGCTGCATCAGGTCGATCGCGGCCTTGATCGCGGTGGCTCCATCGGTGACGCTGACATCGGTCAAAGGCGTGATCGCGTTGGTGGTGCAGCTGTAGTTCGGGCCGTTGCCGGTGGGCAATGCCGGTGCATTGATCGGCCGCGGCTGGAAATACTTGGCCATGTTGCGCAACCGCGATTGGCCGCTGGTGCTTGAAGGATCGTCATTCCACCAGCTGTTCACCGCGCCGTAGGTCACCGGGGCGGCCTCGTCGGGATCCTGGGTGAGCTTCCAGTGATTGCCGGGTTCGTCCGGGGCGAACATCGGCACGAACATCGTTGCCGGATCGCCGACGCCTATGCCGGTGTTGGCCGACCCGCCGGACGGCGGGGCGTCGTTGACATTATAGGGGTAGGGCCGGGCTTCGACGCAGCCCTGCCAGCTGGCGAACGGGCCATAGGTATCGACGTAGTCGTACTCGTTGTGGCTGCGTTTGCAGGTGTTGTTCGAATAATATTCGTCGCACACCACGCGCTTGCTGTTGACGACACGCTCGTGGTTGGTGACCACCTGCATGTCGCGGTAGAGCGAAAACCGGGTCAGCATCTGGCCTTCCTCGCTGCCCCAGCCGGTGCCGCGCTTGTACCAGATGCCGTTGGTCTTCTGGGCGTATTTGTCGGCGGCGTTCAGCGTCGACCAGTCGAAATTCTCGTTCGACAGAGGAGACAGGCCTTCGGTGTCCATCCACGATGCGTTGCCGTTGCCAGGGCCGACATTCACCGAGGCGGCGAATGGCACGAGACCGAATTGCACCGGCTTGTCGACCTGCTTGATCATGACCGCCTGCTGGGCAAGCGTGTCGACCAGCTGCTTGGACGCAGTCTTGAGGAGGTCGATGCGTTTTTGGCCCGAGCCCGTGCCGAGCGTTGTCATCGACCCGGAGTTGTCGAGCACCAGGGCAACTTCCAGAGTGTTCTTCAGCCGCACCTGAGAGGTGACGTCGAAGCTGATGCTCTGGTTCGCATCGGTTGCGGATTTGCCCACCAGCTGGGCGAAGGCAGGATAGAAATAGGGCTTGTAGTTCAGCCGGGCGGTCATCTTGAGCAAGCCGCCGCCGGCGGTGTTGCTGGGCAAGGTGACATTGAGCGTCGCGTTGGCGGGATTGAGATCGTTCAGGTTGGCGTTGAAGAAATCGAGCGCATAGGCTCTCAACTGATCGTCGGTCGCGCCTTCCGTCAGCCGGCGCGCCGTGGCGAAATTGGCGGCGTCGAGCGCGTTCGTCACCATCTGCTTTTCGCGGTTCATTTCCGTGAAGTCGATCGCGAGCGCCAGGCCGCCCATCAGCGGTATCATCGCCACGGCTGTCATGAGAGCATAGTTGCCGCGCCTGTCGCGGCGGAACTGACGCCAGATTTCATGCATGTCTTGCAGCGGCCCCCGCCGGCGGATTCTCGATTGGCGCCAGCTTTTCACAAAACGCTGAAGGACGAGTTTGGGAAACCGCTCTATTGCTTGGTTGGCACTTCACCAACCGCTAACCAATCCAGAGCCTGCGGGTCCCGGATACCCTCCAAAAGCAAAACGCCCTGCCGGGGCAGGGCGTTCATAGGGGAGACCTGCCGATCAGCTGACGATGCGCAGATTGGAGAGCTCGTTGCCGATCGCCTTGAAATCGTTGGACAGCGTTGCCCCGGTCGAATTCCAGAACAGTTTCATCGGCTTGCTGGGGTCCGTCGGGTCCTTGCTGAAGCGCGAATCCGAAGAGCACGCCTTCAGCGCATCCATCTGCGTTTTTTCGGCGGTATTGGTCGCATCCAGGTCGAGCGCGATGGTCATGACCATGATGTTGGCGGCCTTGGCGTTGTTGCAGAGCGTGGTGAAATGCTCATTCATCGCCTTGGTGTAGTTGGCGTTGGAGTAGTCGGTCTTGGTGACGTTGCTGCTGGTCCCCAGGAACATGCGCCCATAGCTGTAAGTGACGTTGCTGAACGGCACGATGTAGCCAAGGGCCGAATAGATGGCCTTGCTGCCGGCCATGTCGTTGCCGCCATAGTTCCAGTTGGTCCCGGAGTAGGTCTGGGCCGTCACCGATGTTGGTGTGTAATAGGTGTTCGCCCCATCGGTCAGGACGATCAGCACCTTGTCGTTGCCTCTTTCCGTCTCGGCCCGGCCCTCGGTAAAGGGAGCGGTGCTGGAGAGCGTCCTCCAACCCCAGGCCATTCCTTCGGGCACATTGGTCGCACCGCTGGCCGCCATGGCGTCGATCGCCGCCTTTACCGCGGTTGCCCCCGCTGCAACGGAAACATCGGTAAGCGGCGTGATCGCCGTCGTGCTGCAGCTCGTATTGGGTCCGGCGTTCATGCCGTAGCCCGGCGTCACCGTGGTGCCCGGATCCGCAAAGTATTTGGCCATAAAGCTCTGACGTTGCGCGCTCGTGCTTGCAGCAGGTGTCCCGTCGGCCATCCAGTTGTTGTTGGCGGGGCGAGGCGGGTAGTTGCTGTCGGTCAGATCGGTTTCATCAGGTGCGAACATCGGCACGAACAGGGTTGCCGGTGTCGAGCTTGAAGGTACCGTGTCCTGGATGTTGTCGGGATAAGGACGGGATTCCACGCAGCCACCCCATGCGGCAACGCCTGCATAGGTGTAGTTGTAACCGCTCTGCCACGTCTTGCACGAGCCGTTGGAATAGGTGGCCGTGCACTTGAACTGACTGACATAGGTGGCCGTCGCCACGCGCTTCATCTGGTTGTAGATCGAAAACCGGGTCAGCGGCAGGTCTTTCTGGGTCACATCCCAGCCAGTGCCCTTGGCATACCACACGCCGGCGACGTTCTGCGCGTATTTGGTTGGATAGGAGGTAGAGTTCATGCCCGCCCAATTGAAATTCTCATGATGGATCGGCGAGATGCCGGTGGTGTCCATCCATGCCGCCGAGGCATTGCCCGAACCGACATTCACCGAGGCGGCGAAGGGGACGAGGCTGAATTGGACCGGCTTGCTGACCTGCTTCATCAACTGGGCCTGGCCGGCCAATTGGTCGACCAGCTGCTTGGCGGCGTCCTTGAGCAGGTCGAACCGCACCTTGTTGGAACCTTTGCCGAGTTCCGTCATCGAGCCGGAATTGTCGAGCACCAGCGACACTTCCAGCGTGTTCTTCAGGCGCACTTCCGAGCATGTGTTGAAGGCCATGGTGGTGGCGTCGCCGCTGCTGCCGCCCAGCAATATCTTGGCCGTCGGCAGGAAGTAGGGCTTGTAGGTCAGCGTGCCGCATAGCTTCAGTGTTCCGCCGCCGGCGTTGTTGTTGGGCAGCGTCACCGCCAGCGTGGTGTTGGCCGGATCGATATGCGCGAGATTGGCCTCGAAGAAATTCTTGGCATAGGCTTTCGCGTCGGCATCGGTGGCGCCGGCAACGATCTGCTGGGCGGTGGCGATGCCCGCGGCATCCAGTGCGTTCAAGGCGTTTTGGCGCTCGCGCGTCATTTCCGTATAGTCGATGCCGATCGCCAGGGCACCCATGAGCGGCACCATGGCAAGGACGGTCATCAGCGCATAATTACCGCGCCGGTCGTTTGCGAATTTCCGGATCATGCCTTCAACCACCCCCGCCAAATCAAATTGGTGGTGACTGTGTCATAAATCGTTAAATTTCACGTTGCGGGAATATATCCAAGGTCGAGCCGCGCTTTCAACGCTCGTTAACCAAATATCGGCCGCGGTTTCTATCGCCGGATGGGCACTTATCGGCGGACTGCCACCCTTTGCGCGATCTCCATGCGACACCCGGGCGAAAGCTGGTGACAGCATGGGCCGGTTCGGATAATTCGGACCGGTCGCGGCGAACCGTCGGCCGCGGCGCTCGCAACGGATCATATTGAAGGGAACGACATGGCGGATTCGGCTGAAATCGTCGGCTCGCTCGAAGACGTGTCGAAAACCTATTCGGCAATTCTTTGCGATGTCTGGGGCGTGGTGCACAACGGCGAATGGCATTTTCCGGCAGCCGCGGCCGCGTTGGCGGCGGCAAGGGTGGCTGGAATTCCCGTTGTCCTCATCACCAATTCGCCCCGCCGCAGCGCCGATGTCGTGGCTCAGATGAGCGCGATCGGCGTTCCGCCGTCAGCCTATGACCGTGTGGTGACCTCCGGCGATGTGACCCGTGACCTGATCGCGGAAGGCCCGCGCAAAGTCTTCCACATCGGCGCCGACCGCGATCTGAACCTCTATGACGGCCTCGATATCGAGCTCGTCGAGGAATTCGAGGCCACCGGCGTCGTTTGCACCGGCCTGTTCGACGACGAGGTCGAAAAGCCCGAGGACTATGCCGACCTGCTGCGCCGGTTGCGTGCCAGGAACCTGCCGTTCATCTGCGCCAACCCCGATATCATGGTGGAGCGTGGCGAACGGATCATCTGGTGCGCCGGCGCCTTGGCGCGCGACTATGCGCAGCTCGGCGGCCGCACACTTATCGCCGGCAAACCCTACGCGCCGATCTACGAGGTCGCGATGAAGGAAGCGGCCGAGGCTCTTGGCCGACCGCTCGAGCGTTCGCAGGTATTGGCCATCGGCGACGGCATGATGACCGATGTGAAGGGCGCTGCCGACAATGGTTTCGACGTTCTCTATGTCTCCGGCGGCATTCACGCCCGCGACTATGGCGATGCCTTGCAGCCGGATCCGGCAAGGCTCGGCCTCTTCCTGGAACGGCACGGCTATCGCCCGGTGGCCGTCATAGCCAGACTGCGGTAGGTGGCAATGGAAGCCTTTCAGCACCTCTCGGCGACCATGCCGCTGCCCGCCGACCTGCGGGGCGGCGTTGTCGCGATCGGCAATTTCGACGGCGTCCACCGTGGCCATCAGGCGGTGCTCGAACGGGCGTTGGCCGAGGCCGTGCGGCGCGGCGTGCCGGCCCTGGTGCTGACCTTCGAGCCGCACCCGCGAACGATCTTCAGGCCCGACATGCCGTTGTTCGTGCTGACGCCGCCGCCGATGAAAGCGCGGCTCCTGTCCTTGCTGGGCTTTGCCGCGTTGGTCGAACAGCCGTTCACGCGCGACTTCGCCTCGCTGTCGGCGGAAGCGTTCGTCACCGATGTGCTGGAAAGGACGCTCGGCATCACGCATGCCGTGACCGGTTTCGATTTCCATTTCGGCAAGGACCGCCAGGGCGGTCCGGCCTATCTCATGGCGGCCGGCGAGCGCCATGGCTTCGGCGTCACGCTTGTCGACGCTTTCCGGGACGAGGGCGCCGAGGTGGTCTCGTCGAGCCGCATCCGCGCTTTGCTCTGCGATGGCGAGGTGGCCGAGGCCGCCGGCCTGCTCGGCTACCGCTTCACGGTGGAAACCGAGGTCGTCGGTGGCCAGCAGCTCGGGCGAACGCTCGGTTTTCCGACAGCGAACATGCGGCTTCCCGCGGAAGCCGCCCTCAAGCAAGGGATCTATGCCGTCCGCTTTCGGCGCGCCGACGGCACGCTGCACGATGGCGTCGCCAGTTTCGGCCGCCGTCCGACCGTCGACGACAATGGCGCGCCGCTTCTGGAAACCTTCGTCTTCGATTTCTCAGGCGACCTTTATGGCGAGATTTGCCAGGTGTCCTTCTTCGGCTTCCTGCGCAGCGAGATAAAATTCGACGGGCTCGATGCGCTGGTCGTGCAGATGAAGCGGGATGAAGCCGAGGCAAAGGCGCTGCTGGCCGGCGTCAAACCGCTTTCGGAGCTGGACAGCGCGATCGCTTTCTGACGGTGCTTGGCTGAAATCGCGGGAAAACGCCAACGACTGTGAAACAATTCATCGAAGTCGGTTGGCAGCGCGCCCAACACTCGTTGATGAAAATCGACATGTTCGTCTGGGGCGTGGTGATCGTCTGCGCAGGCCTGTTCATACTTTGCGATGGGCTGAGCGCGCATTGGGGCAAGACCGGCAGCGGCCGCAGCCTGGCCTATGTCATGCTGCTGTCGCCGCTCTCCTACTGGGCCTTTGCCTTCATCAACACACGATTGGATCTTGCCGTGACCGGGGCTCTGGTCAACACCATCGTGGTCGCCGGCGCCGTGTTGGTCGGCGCCATCGTCTTCAAGGAAGAGGTATCGTCGCTGCAATATATTGGAATCGCACTCGCGCTGATCTCGGTGACGCTGCTCAACCTCGCCTGATCATTCCTTCAACGCCCTACTTCTTCAAGGCCCTACTTCTTCAAGACAAGCCCGACCGCGATGAAGGTCCAGCCCTGGAAAATCAGGTCGATCGCCAGGAACAGTCCGAGCACCCACAGGCTGTTGACCGGCCAGCCCATGGCGATGATCAGGCCGGCGAGCACGCTGATGACGCCCGCCGCGACGATCCAGCCCCAGCCGCTTTCCGGGCGGTGACTGTAGCCGACCCAGGCCCTGAGAGCGCCGGAAGCGACGAGCGCAACGGCCAGCAGGAAGGTCAGCACCGCCGGGCGAGCAATGGATTGTCGAAGGCGAAAAATCCGGCAACCGCGTAAAGCAGTCCGCTGAGCAGCCAATAGAAGAAGCGCCCCCAGGTCTTGACGCCGAACGCATGCATGATCTCGATGATGCCGGCCACCAGCATCAGCCAGCCGACGACATAGACGGAAGCCACAGTGGCGATGAACAGATTGCCGAAGGCGATGCCGCCGAGGATCAGCAGCAGCACGCCCAGACCGACGAACCATCCCCACTTGTCTCGCGTCTGGCCGATCGCGTTCTTCAGTGTATCGCCGTGCAAGGTCATGTCGCCACCTCCATCGAGGGCCGCCAGCATGCAACGAAGTTATCCCTGGCGCCGATCCGCGTCCAGCCGATGGCGGGCTGGACGGTGCAGGCAATCAGAGCCGGATGTCTCGTCCTTAAATCAAATTTTACCAAAGCCCCTTCAACGCTGTCGCCGAAGGACAGTTGTATCGTGTTAGTGGAGTGGCCATGAGTCCGGTCGGGAAGATTTCTGCAGCCTTGGCAACCGTCATGCTGGCTACCTCAGGCGCGGCCGAGGCCGGCGAGGGCGCTTTCGGCTGGCTGTCCGGCGACTGGTACCTGACGGTCGGCGCCACCGGCATGGTGGCGCCCAATTTCGAGGGCGGCAGGCAATACCTGCTCAGTGCCTCGCCGATCATTTCGCTGGGCAAGGCCGGCCCCACGGCCCGTTTCACCTCCCGCAACGACAACATCTCATTGGCGCTTGTCGACGATGGCAGCGTTCGCGCCGGCCTGACCGGCAAGTTCCTGTTCTCGCGCGACGACAGCAATGCCGACGAACTCGAGGGTCTCGATCCTGTTCGCTGGGGCGGCGAAGTCGGCGGCTTCTTCGAATTCTATCCGACGGACTGGATGCGCGCGCGCGCCGAATTGCGGCATGGCATCCGGGCCCACAACGGCTTTGTCGCCGATATCGCCGTCGATGGTTTCTATGACGTGACGCCGACCGTCAGGATTTCGGGTGGACCGCGCGTGTCTTTTGCCTCGGCCAACTACTTCGACGCCTATTATGGCGTCAATGCGCAGGAGGCCGTGGCATCGGGCCTGAGCCAGTACAATCCCGGCGGCGGCCTGAAGTCTGTCGGCCTCGGCGGCGCGGTGACCTGGAAAGTGACCGATCCGATGACCGCCAGCCTGTTCGGCGAATATTCGCGCCTTGAGGGTCCGGCCGCCGATTCCAGCCTGGTCAGGGAACGTGGCGACCGCAACCAGTTCATGGTCGGCGTGTCGACGACCTATCGCTTCGACTTTTCGATGTAGGCGAATTGAACGAGACGCTTTATTCCTGCCGCGGCATCGGCTAAAAGCCCAGCCATGAGCAGCTTTTTGCGCCTTTTCGCGATCGCGATACGAATTACAGGCCCGGTGTTCCGGGCGGCCTGAGCGCCGCCGGAACCGCCGGGAGTTTCGCGCGCGCCCTCGCGCTTTTTCCAGAACATCAATGCATATCGCCCAAAAGTGGGTCCGGTTTTGGGAAACGGTATGCGTCAACCAAAGACTTCAACGCCCCGGCTTTTGTGCCGACGGGCTATGCAGATGGCAGATCAATGACCGACACTGTTGAAACGATCGACTATTCCAAGACGCTCTACCTGCCGCAGACGGATTTCCCGATGCGCGCCGGCTTGCCCGAGAAAGAGCCGGTGCTGGTCAAGCGCTGGCAGGATATGGACCTCTACCGCAAGCTGCGCGAGGAAGCCGCCGGCCGCACGAAATACGTGCTGCATGACGGCCCGCCCTACGCCAACGGCAACATCCACATCGGCCATGCGCTGAACAAGATCCTCAAGGACGTCATCACCCGTTCGTTCCAGATGCGCGGCTATGATTCCAACTACGTGCCCGGCTGGGATTGCCACGGCCTGCCGATCGAATGGAAGATCGAGGAGCAGTACCGCGCCAAGGGCAAGAACAAGGACGAGGTGCCGGTCAACGAGTTCCGCAAGGAATGCCGTGAATTCGCCGCGCACTGGATCTCCGTGCAGGGCGGCGAGTTCCGGCGCCTCGGCGTCATCGGCGACTTCAAGAACCCCTATACGACGATGGCTTTCCATGCCGAGGCGCGCATCGCCGGCGAATTGTTGAAATTCGCCATGTCGGGCCAGCTCTATCGCGGCTCAAAGCCGGTGATGTGGAGCGTCGTCGAGCGCACCGCCCTGGCCGAGGCCGAGATCGAGTACCAGGACTATGAGAGCGACACGATCTGGGTGAAATTCCCGGTCGTCAGCCTTGCCCGGGAGGTCGCCAGTGCCGAAGAGCCGGCGAAGCTGACCGAGACGTCGCTGGACCTGCTGGAAGCTCATGTCGTCATCTGGACGACGACGCCCTGGACCATCCCCGGCAACCGCGCCGTCAGCTATTCGCCGCGAATCGGCTATGGTCTTTACGAAGTCACCGCGGCCGAGAATGCCTTCGGGCCGCAACCGGGCGAGAAGCTGATCTTTGCCGATGCTCTGGCGGAAGATTGCGCGGCCAAGGCCAAGGTCACCTTGAATCGCCTTCACAGCGTTTCGGCCGAACAGCTTGGAAGCCTTACGCTTTCGCATCCGTTCAAGGGTTTTGGCGGCGGCTACGAATTTGCCGTTCCGATGCTCGCCGGCGATCATGTCACCGACGATGCGGGCACCGGTTTCGTCCACACCGCGCCCGGCCACGGCCGCGAGGATTTCGACGCCTGGATGGATTCCGCTGCCGACCTGCGCGCGCGCGGTGTCGACACCGCGATCCCGTTCACGGTCGACGATGGCGGCTTCTTCACCAGGGACGCGCCGGGCTTCGGTCCGGATCGCGAGGGCGGGCCGGCGCGCGTCATCGACGACAACGGCAAGAAGGGGAACGCCAACCAGGCGGTCATCGACGAGCTGATCAAGCGCAACGCGCTGTTCGCGCGCGGTCGTCTGAAGCACTCCTATCCGCATTCCTGGCGGTCGAAGAAGCCGATCATCTTCCGCAACACGCCGCAGTGGTTCATCTACATGGACAAGGACCTTGGAGACGGCACGACGCTACGCAGCCGCGCGCTGAAGGCGATCGACGACACCCGTTTCGTGCCGGCGGCAGGCCAGAACCGCATCCGCGCCATGATCGAGGAACGGCCCGACTGGGTGCTGTCGCGTCAGCGTGCCTGGGGCGTGCCGATCGCCGTTTTCGCCGACGAGGACGGCAATGTGCTCAAGGACGAGGCCGTCAACCGGCGCATCATGGACGCCTTCGAGACGGAAGGCGCCGACGCCTGGTTCGCCGCTGGCGCCAAGGAACGCTTCCTCGGCAATCACGACGCCTCCCGGTGGCGGCAGGTGATGGACATCCTCGACGTCTGGTTCGATTCGGGTTCGACGCATGTCTTCACGCTCGAGGACCGTCCCGACCTGAAATGGCCAGCCGATGTCTATCTCGAAGGCTCCGACCAGCATCGCGGCTGGTTCCATTCCTCGTTGCTAGAAAGCTGCGGCACCAGGGGCAGGGCGCCCTACGACACGGTCGTCACCCATGGCTTCACCATGGACGAGGACGGGCGCAAGATGTCGAAGTCGCTCGGCAACACCGTTGTGCCGCAGGACGTGATCAAGCAGTCCGGCGCCGATATCCTGCGGCTCTGGGTGGTGACGACGGATTATTGGGAAGACCAGCGGCTCGGCAAGAACGTGCTGCAGACCAACATCGACGCCTACCGCAAGCTGCGCAATACGGTCCGCTGGATGCTGGGCACGCTCGCCCATGACGATGGCGAGGATGTGCCGCTGGAAACGATGCCGGAGCTGGAGCGGCTGATGCTGCACCGGTTGTCCGAGCTCGACGAGGTGGTGCGCCAGGGCTACGACGCCTTCGAGTTCAAGCGCATCACCCGCGCGCTCATCGATTTCATGGTGGTCGAGCTGTCGGCCTTCTATTTCGACATCCGCAAGGACGCGCTCTATTGCGACGCTCCGTCGAGCGCGAAGCGCAAGGCCTCCGTGCAGGTCGTGCGTCATCTCTTCGACTGCCTGGTGAAATGGCTGGCGCCGATGTTGCCCTTCACCATGGAGGAGGCCTGGCTCGACCGTCATCCCGATGCGGTCTCGGTGCATCTCGACCAGTTCCCGGAAATCCCGGCGGACTGGAAGAACGAGGCCCTGGCGGAGAAATGGCGCAAGGTCAGGCAGGTGCGCCGCGTCGTCACCGGCGCGCTCGAGATCGCGCGTGCCCAGAAGGTGATCGGCTCCTCGCTGGAGGCGGTGCCGGTGGTCACGATCGACGACGCGGCGCTCGAGGCGGCGATATCGGACGTCGACATGGCCGAGATGGCGATCACCAGCGATCTCGTCATCGCTCATGGCCAGGCGCCGCAAAGCGCCTTCACGCTGGACGACGTCAAGGGCGTCGCCGTGGTGGTCGAGAAGGCCGAGGATCGCGGCCTGGTCAAATGCGCGCGCTCCTGGCGCTACACGGCCGATGTCGGGCAGGACGCGGAATTTCCCGATGTCTCGGCGCGCGATGCTGCCGTGCTGCGTGAACTGAAGGCCCTCGGCCGGCTCTGATGCATGTTGCCCAAACGTGCATGGCGGTTTGGGGATCACGGCATGCCCGGCCAGGATGCCCTGCATATCGGTGCACAAATATCACGCCGGGCGGTGCTGATCCGCCCGCGCGTTGCCCTTAATGAGTGGTTGAGGTAAACACGCGAAACTCCGGAAGACAAATTGTCGCCGGATTTCCGTCGCAAGTGCTTGGACGATGGGGACCGGACACAAGGCCGGTGGCAATCGAGAGGCTGTCTAGAGTGGGACTTTTTGGCATGACCGAGAGATATAACGCGCGCCTTGCGCTTCTGGCGCCGCTTGTCGCATCGGGCCTCGCTTTGTCCGGCTGCATGGGGTCTCCGACCTATGGAACCGACAAGACTGCCGCCGAACAACTGGCCGGCGATCTCACCGGCGCCGTTTCCTTCGCGCCGAAGCGCAGGGATCCGATCGACTACAAGCCGCGCCCGACGCTGGTGAAGCCGGCACCTGGCCAGAAGGAAGCGCTGCCGGCGCCGCAGAACAGCATCCAGACGGCGAGCGCCGAATGGCCTGAATCGCCCGAGCAGCGCCGCGCCCGCCTGCGCGCCGACGCCACGGCCCACCAGGATGATCCGAATTATCAGTCGGAGATCGTTGAGGACGTGCAGACCGATCCCGAGGCGATCAAGAAGGCGATGGCCGACTCAGGCTCCAGCCACCCGCCGGCTTGGAAACCCGCGGACTCCGACAAGGGCCGCGCCGCCGAGATCCAGCGCCGCCTTGCCGAAGGCAAGCAGGGCGATCCCAACACCCGCAAATATCTGAGCGAGCCGCCATTGGCCTACCGTGTCGCGTCCGGCGCAGCACCGCAGAATGAACTTGGCGAGGACGAATACAAGAAGGAACGCCGCCTGAAGAAAGAGGCGGAAGGCAAGAAGGGCGGCTGGTTCGACTGGCTGCCGTCCCTGTAACAGCCGGCTGCGTCGATTATGGACGGGCACGGCGCCCGGTTCAGTCGCGACGTTCCCTGAAAAATCCCTTGAGCAGCAGGCCCGCTTCGGTCTCGGCCATCCCCGGATAGATGTCGGGCGCATGGTGGCAGGTCGGCGAGGCGAAGAAGCGCACGCCGTTGACCACCGCGCCGCCCTTTTCGTCGGCGGCGCCGAAATAGAGACGGCGCAGCCTCGCGAAGGAAATGGCGCCGGCGCACATGGCGCAGGGTTCCAGCGTCACATAGAGATCGTGGCCGGTGAGCCGCTCTGTCGCCAGTTTGCCGCAGGCCTCGCGGATCGCCAGCATCTCGGCATGCGCCGTCGGGTCGGCAAGCTCGCGGGTGCGGTTGCCGGCACTGGCGACGACAGTGCCGCCGCTGGCGATGACGGCGCCGACCGGCACTTCGCCGCGCAAGGCGGCCGCTTCGGCCTCTTTCAGCGCCAGGGCCATGAAATCGGGCCGCTTCACGCGGTTTCCATTCCCATTATCTCCTCGCCGCTCCAGGCTTTTGGTTTTCGTTTGTCTTTCCGGAAAAACCGGTCGCCACTTTTCCCTGACAAACTCTGATGATCCTGTTATTGAGCGCATAACCTCGAAAATCGGACTCGATTTTCGGAAATGATCATGCGCCAAATCAAAAGTGCTACAGCGTTCGTTGCGCGCCCGAAAGGATGCGCCACGCTGTAGCAGCGCAAACGGACAAAGGCCACATGGACGACAATGACAAGAAATCTCCGCGCCAAAAAGGCCCGGGCAAGAAACCCGCGGCCTCGCGTGGCGGTGGCAAGCCGTCTTTCGGCGCCAAGAAACCCTACGCGCCGCGCGGTGAGCGTCCGATGGCCGCCGAAGGCGAGCGGCCGAAGCGAAACTTCAAGAGCGGCGACAAGGCGTTCAGCAAGGGGCCGCGCCCCGAAGGCAAGCCCTATGAGAAGCGCGAAGGTCCGCGCAAGCCTTACGCGCCGCGCGGCGATCGTCCGATGGCCGCCGAAGGCGAGCGCAAGCCCTACGAGAAGCGCGAAGGTCCGCGCAAACCCTACGCGCCGCGCGGCGATCGTCCGATGGCCGCCGAAGGCGAGCGTAAGCCCTTCGAGAAGCGCGAAGGCCCGCGCAAGCCCTATGCGCCGCGTGGCGATCGTCCGATGGCGGCCGAAGGCGAGCGCAAGCCCTATGAGAAGCGCGAAGGCCCGCGCAAACCCTACGCGCCGCGCGGCGATCGTCCGATGGCCGCCGAAGGCGAGCGGAAGCCCTATGAGAAGCGCGAAGGACCACGCAAGCCCTACGCGCCACGCGGCGACCGTCCGGCTGCTGCTTCTGCGGAAGGTGGCGAAAGGCGCTTCGACCGTCCCAAGCGCGATTTCAACGATCGTCCCAAGCGCGACTTCGGCGATCGTCCGCAGGGTGCGTCCGGCGGCTTCAAGCCCCGCCCGCGTCCCGCCGAGGCAGAAGAAGAAGCCGGTGAACGGATCGCAAAGCGCCTGGCGCGTGCCGGTCTTGCTTCGCGTCGCGATGCCGAGGACCTGATCGCGGCCGGCCGCGTCAAGGTCAATGGCCGGGTGCTGGCCTCGCCGGCCTTCAATGTGATGCCCGGTGACATTATCCATCTCGACGGCATGGAAATCCCGCCGATCGAGCGCACGCGCCTGTTCCTGTTCCACAAGCCGGCCGGCGTCGTCACCACCAACCGTGATCCGGAAGGCCGCAAGACCGTCTTCGACGTGCTGCCGGCCGAATTGCCGCGGCTGATGACCATCGGCCGGCTCGACATCAACACCGAGGGTCTGCTGCTGCTGACCAATGATGGCGGCCTGTCGCGCGTGCTCGAACTGCCAGCCACCGGCTGGCTGCGCCGCTACCGCGTGCGCGTCCACGGCAAGGTCGAGGAAAGCGCGCTTGCCGGGCTGCGCGAGGGCATCGCCGTCGACGGCGTCTTTTATGGTGCGATCGAAGCCAGCCTCGACCGCGAGCAGGGCTCCAATGCCTGGCTGACGATCGGTCTTCGCGAAGGCAAGAACCGCGAGGTCAAGAACATCCTCGGCGCGCTCGGCCTCGACGTGACGCGGCTGATTCGCATCTCCTACGGGCCTTTCCAACTCGAGGATCTTCCCGAAGGCCATGTGCTGGAGGTCAAGGGCCGCGTGCTGCGCGACCAGCTTGGCGAGCGCCTGGTCGAAGAATCCGGCGCCAATTTCGACGCCGAGATTTCAAAGCCGTTCTCCAACAAGCCGGTGCGGCGCACCGAACCGCGTCAGGAAGAAGCCGAGCGGCCGAAGGTTATGCGCGAGGGCGACCACCGGCCGATCGGCGAGGGCGGTCTGATCAAGAACCGCAAGCGCCGCGAAGCCAGCCGCGACGAGGCGCTGGGCAAGCTGTCGACCAGTCCCGACAGAGGCGAGAGACCGGAAAAGAGTTTTGGCGAACGCGGTCCGAGGTCCGAACGCGGTAGCTTTGGCGACAAGCCGCGTGGCAATTTTGGCGACAAGCCGCGCGGTGGCTTCGGTGACAAGCCGCGTGGCGGTTTTGGCGGCAAGAAGTCCGAGCGCGAGCAGCGGCCGATCGAGCCGCCCGGCCAGCGCAAGGCCAATGTCTGGATGGCGCCGGGTGCTCGGCCGATCGGGAAGGGCAGAGCGGAAGCTGACGCTGCCAAGGCAGCCGAAGCCAAGGCACGCAAGGCGTCGTTCAAGCCCTCCTATGGCAAACCGGGCGGCGCAAAACCGTTCGGCAAGCCGCGTGGCGAGCGTCCTGGCGGTGCTGGTGGCGGTGAGCGGCCGCGCGGCGGCCCGAAGGGGCCCAGGACGAAATGAGACCCGGACTTAAATGAGAATCGTTGGCGGTGAGTTTCGCGGGCGTCCCCTGGCGACGCCCCGCAGCAGCGCCATCCGTCCGACGACCGACCGCACCCGCGAGGCCGTCTTCAACGTGCTGGCGCATCGCTTTGGCGGGCAACTGAACGGCGCGCGCGTGCTCGACCTGTTTGCCGGCACCGGCGCGCTTGGCCTGGAAGCACTGTCGCGAGGGGCATCCTATGGCGTGTTCATCGAGGAATCGGCCGAAGGCCGCGGCCTGATCCGCGACAATGTCGAGGCCTTCGGGCTCACCGGCCGCACCAAGATCTTCCGCCGCGACGCAACCGCCCTTGGCGAAGCCGGCACGCTGACCCCGTTCGGCCTCGTCTTCGCCGATCCGCCCTATGGCAAGGGCCTTGGCGAGCGCGCCCTGCGGTCGGCCAAGGCCGGCGGCTGGCTGCGGCCCGGCGCACTCTGCGTGGTCGAGGAAACGGCGGCGGTTCCCTTCGAGCCAGGCGCCGGCTTTTCCGTGCTCGACGAGCGCAATTACGGCGAGACCATCATCCGCTTCATCGAGGCTGGCTGACACGCTTGTGTTCAGCGGCCTCTTTGCCGCCGCCTTTGCCGGCAACAACAATTCGCTTTGCTTGTCGCCAGTACCTTGCCTATCGTCCTGTCCAAGCAATTCCAGGAAAAGTGTGAAGCGGTTTTCCCACGGGAATTGCGTCAAACGAAGAGAAAACCGGAGCCATTGATGAGACCCAGGGTTGAATGGCTGCGGGCAACAGTGCTGGCGACGTCGCTGGCTTTTGTCATGACCGGCCCGGTGCCGGCCGCCAGTCCCGTATTGCCCGACACCGTGCCGGCCGAGTTCAAGGTGACGGATTTCCTGCTCGACAACGGCATGGAAGTGGTCGTCATTCCCGATCACCGCGCGCCCATCGTCACCCACATGGTGTGGTACAAGATCGGCAGCGCCGACGAGCCGCCGGGCAAATCCGGCATCGCCCACTTCTTCGAGCATCTGATGTTCAAGGCAACGACCCATCACGCGGCCGGCGAGTTCGACCGTGCCGTCTCCGATATCGGCGGCTCCAATAACGCCTTCACCTCCTATGACTACACCGCTTTCCACGAGACGGTGGCGCCCTCGGTGCTCGAACAGATGATGAGCTTCGAGGCCGACCGCATGCGCAACCTCATCCTCACAGACGACGTCATCAAGACCGAGCGCGATGTCATCCTCGAGGAGCGCCGCTCGCGCATCGACAACAATCCGCAGGCCGTGCTCGACGAGGAAGTCGATGCCACGCTGTGGCAGAACCAGCCTTACCGCATTCCGGTAATCGGCTGGATGCAGGAGATGGAGCAGCTCAACCGCACCGACGCCACCGCCTTCTATGACAAGTATTACAGGCCCAACAACGCCGTGCTGATCGTCGCCGGCGATGTCCAGCCCGACGCTGTGCGGGCGCTGGCTGAAAAGACCTATGGCAAGGTGGCGCGCGGGCCGGACCTGCCGCCGCGCGTGCGCCCGGTCGAGCCGGAGCAGAACACAAAGCGCACCGTCACGCTTTCCGACGCCCGCGTCAGCGTGCCCAGCTTTTCGACGCAATGGGTGGTGCCGTCCTACCACACCGCCAAGCCGGGCGAGGCCGAGGCGCTCGATCTGCTCGCCGAGATCCTCGGCGGCGGCAACCGCAGCCGGCTCTACCAGGCGCTGGTGGTCAAGCAGGGCATCGCCTCCAACGCCGGCGCGTATTTCCAGGGCACCATGCTCGACGACACCAATTTCACCGTCTACGGCTCCCCGCGCGGCGACGCCAGGCTTGCCGACATCGAAGCCGCTGTCGATGCGGAGGTGGCGCGTATCGCCAGCGGCGGGGTTACGCCGGGAGAGCTCGAAAAGGCCAAGGACCGCTATGTCAGGTCGATGGTCTTTGCCCGCGACAAGCAGGATTCCATGGCCGAAATCTATGGCTCGACACTGGCCACCGGCGGCAATGTGCAGGATGTCCAGCAATGGCCTGACCGCATCCGCAAGGTCACTGCGGATGAGGTCAAGGCCGTCGCCGCGCGCTATCTGGTGCTGACCCGCTCGACCACCGGCTATCTCTTGCCGCAGCAACAGGCGGGGAATTGATGATGAAGCGGTCGATGCACATACACGAGGCCGTGAACGCGCCTTCCCTTCTCCCCTTGTGGGAGAAGGTGGATCGGCGCGCAGCGCCGAGACGGATGAGGGGTGCGCGACAGAGTGCCGTCCTTGCCAAGCTGGAACACCCCTCATCCGACCTCGCTTTGCGAGGCCACCTTGTCCCGCAAGGGGAGAAGGGAAGACCGCGCGTGGCCACCACACTCGCAACCCTTTTCCTCTCCATCCTCTTCCTGGTCCTGCCGGCACTTGCCGCCCGCGCCATGGAGATCCAGTCCGTCACCTCCTCGAAGGGCGTCACCGCCTGGCTGGTGGAGGACTATTCCGTGCCGGTGGTCGCCGTTCGTTTCGTCTTCGGCGGCGGCTCGACGCAGGATCCGCCGGGCAAGGAAGGACTGGCCAATCTGATGACCGGCCTGTTCGACGAGGGCGCCGGCCCGCTCGATTCGGAAGCCTTCCAGATCAGGCTCGACGATGCCGGTGCCGAAATGGGCTTCGAGGAGAACCGCGACGGCATCTACGGCTCGATGCGCATGCTGGCCGAACAGAGCGACGAGGCCTTCGACCTGCTGCGGCTGGCGGTCAACGAGCCGCGCTTCGACCAGGCGCCGATCGACCGCATCCGCGCGCAGATCCTGTCCGGCATCATCGCCAACGAGAACGACCCCGACACGGTCGCGCAGAACCGATGGGCTCGCGCCATCTATGGCGACCATCCCTATTCACGCTCCGACCAGGGCACCAGGCAGAGCATCGCCACCATCACGCAGGACGATCTCAACGCGCTGCACAAGGCGGTGTTCGCACGCGGCGGCCTGCATGTCGCCGTGGTCGGCGCCATCGATGCCGGGACGCTGAAGAAGAAGCTGGACATGGTGTTCGGCAACCTGCCGCAGAAACAGGCGCTCGCCCCCGTCGCCGATATCGAGCCGAAGCTGGCGCAGCATCTGGAAGTCAATTACGACCTGCCGCAGACCTCGCTGCAGCTCGCCTGGCCCGGCGTGAAGCGCAAGGCTGTGGATTTCTTCCCGGCCGTGCTGATGAACGAGATTCTTGGCGGCGGCACCTTCACCTCGCGCCTGTTCCAGGAGGTGCGTGAAAAGCGCGGGCTGGCCTACAGCGTCGATTCCTCGCTGGTCAACCAGGACCACGCCAACGCGCTGATCGTCACCACCGGCACGCGATCGGATCGCGCGGCCGAGACGCTCGGCATCGTGCGCGCCGTCGCCAAGCGGTTGGCTGAGGACGGCCCGACCGAGGCTGAGCTCGCGGCAACCAAGAAATATCTGATCGGCGCCTACGCCATCAGCAATCTGAACTCCTCGAGTTCCATCGCCGCGACGCTGGTCGAGCTGCAACTCGACGATCTCGGCATCGACTACATGCAGCGGCGCGCCGGCTACATCAACGCGGTGACGCTCGACCAGGTCAAGGCGGCGGCGAAGAAGCTGCTGTCGGCCGAACCGACCATCATGGTCGTCGGGCCCCCGCTGGCCGGGGCCGGCAAGGGATGAGCCCGACTTTTGGAATAGCCTTCGGCGGTGGCGGCGCACGAGGCCTGGCGCATATCCATGTCATCGAGGCGCTGGACGAGCTCGGCATCCGGCCGGTGGCGATCGCCGGCTCGTCGATCGGTGCCATTATGGGCGCCGGCATGGCCGCCGGCATGACCGGCAAGGACATCCACGACTATGCCCGCTCGGTCCTCGGCCGGCGCGCCGAGGTGGCAAGCCGCATGTGGCGGGCCCGGCCGGGCACGATCGCCGAAGCCATGCAGGGCGGCATCCGCGTCAGCCAGTTCAATGTCGAGCGCATCCTCAAGGCCTTCCTGCCCGACGCCATTCCCGAAACCTTCGCCGAGCTGAAGATCCCGCTGAAGGTGACGGCGACCGACTATTTCGGCCACAAGCTCGCCGTGTTCTACGACGGCGACCTGCATTCGGCCCTTGCCGCCTCTGCCGCCATCCCCGCCGTGTTCCGCCCGGTGATACGCGACGGCCGCCTGCTGATCGACGGCGGCATCTACAATCCCGTGCCGTTCGACCTGATCGAGAACGATGCCGACATCATCATCGGCGTCGACGTGGTCGGCGCGCCGGAAGAAGCCGACCGCAAGCACCCCACCTCCGTCGATTTGATGTTCGGTGCCACGCAGCTGATGATGCAATCGATCACCGCCAACAAGCTGAAGCAAACCCAGCCCGATATCCTGGTCCGCCCGACGGTGTCGAAATACCGCGTGCTCGATTTCCTGAAGATCGACGCCCTGATGAACGAGACGGTGGCGATCAAGGACGAGCTGAAGCGGCAGGTGGAGAAGGTGGTGGAGGCGCGGGTTGCCGCCGCCGTCAAGGGGAGGCGGGGGAAGAAGGCCGGATGAGGGGCGTCGGCAAGTAGTCGTCTGGGGGCGACGCGGTTGTCATCCCCCGCGGAAGTCAACTATGGCTTCGCCGTCGCCGGCGTATACTCAAGCGCTACAACACCATTGCTGAATGGCATGGCGGAGATCAGTTCGAGCGGTATCTGTTCGCCCGGCGGGAACAGCGGCTTGCCCTGGCCGACGGCGCCGGGATAGCTGAGCAGCCTGACGCGGTCGACCAGACCGTGACGCAACAATTCCTGCGCGACGCTCAGGCTGCCATGCACATAGATGTTGCCGCCGCTGCCTTCCTTCAGTGCTCGCACCGCCTCCGGCAGTGGCCCCTTGAGCAGTTCGGCCGGTTTCCAGTCGAGCGCCTTCAAGGTACTGGAAGCGACATACTTTGGGCAGCGCGTTGAACCGGTCGGCGAAGTCTCCGGTTTCACCAGGCCATGAACCGGCAAAGATCTCATAGGTGGTGCGCCCCAGAAGCATGGCGCCGCTGTCAGCCAGTTCGTCCTCCTTGAACCTGTTCATCTCATCGTTCCAGGTAACGCCTGGCAACTTCTCGACCTCGGCAATCCCATCGACGCTGATGAATTCGGTGACGATAAGTTTTCTCATGGCGTCCTCCTTCTTTGCTCAAAGGACGAACCGGGCGGGCCTTTTGCGACTGCCCCGTGAAAAAATCTGGAGCGGTTTGTCAGAGAGGGTAATTTCTCTGGCCTAGACTAAGCTTCCAAGATCGAATTTTGGTGCTACATCTCGGCGGATATCCCCAAATTACAGGAAGATCATGGGATTCGGGGTCTTCATCCACCGGTCGGATTCGATCTACGACGACAGCCCCGCTGAGCGATATCAGTTCCCCAGCCAGTATCTGCGTCGTGTGGAAGCATGCGTTGGTGACTGGATCATCTACTACGAACCAAGCAAAGTGGATGATACCCGTGGCTATTTCGCCATGGCCAAAGTCCAGCAGGTTATTCCCGATCCCGCTGCGCCTGGTATGTATCTCGCTTTGATTGAGCCAGGATCATACCTCGATTTTGCCAATCCTGTTCCATTTAATGGGATAGACGGTCTCGCTGAGCGGGGTCTGCTTAACGACCAAGGACGGATTTCCGGCCGCGCTCAATCTGCCGTTCGGCCAATCAGTCCAAGCGATTTCAACCGTATTGTCGATCTTGGCCTTGATGCCCGTGAGTTGCTGCTGCCACGCGTGGATGAGACCGCCATTTCCTTCGGGTTTGAGGACGAGGGGGCCGCATTCCAGTTCGAGCAGAGTCGTGACCGTGTGAGCTACATCGGATCGCGAATCGTGCGGGACCGTATTTTCCGCCGCATCGTCTTGCGCGCCTATGACGAGCGCTGTGCGATCACGGGACTGAAGTTGATAAATGGAGGCGGTCGAGCAGAGGTTTCTGCCGCCCATATTCGACCTGTCGAAAAGAATGGACCTGATATCGTCAGCAATGGGATTGCGCTATCCGGTACCGCGCATTGGATGTTCGATCGAGGACTAATCAGCCTATCCGATGATCTGGAAATCCTGATATCGAGGCAGGTTAACGACCTCGAAAGCGTGCAGACGTTCATAAACAAGACACGCCGCGCGATTCCGCCCCGCCGCCAAATTGAGCGCCCACATCCTCATTTTTTGCAATGGCATCGCGAGCACTGTTTCAAACAGTGAGGCAGCGCTTGGCTTCCGGCTTGGGGTTGGCAGACTTAAGAGATACTCAGTCCTTCGCCCGCTCCACATAGGCCCCATCCGCCGTCATCACCACCACGCGGGTGCCGGGCGCGATGTGCGGCGGCACGGTGGTGCGGACGCCGTTGGAGAGCACGGCGGGCTTGTAGGAGGACGATGCGGTCTGGCCCTTGGTTGTCGGCTCGGTCTCGACCACTTCGAAGGTGGCGCGCTGCGGCAGCACCAGGGAGATGGCGATGCCGTTGAACTGCGAGACCTGCACCGGCATGCCTTCCTGCAGATAGGGCGCGGCGTCGCCGACCACGGCTTCCGACACCGCCACCTGATCGTAGGTTTCCGGGTTCATGAAATGGTAGCCTTCGCCATCGCTGTAGAGGAACGTGTGCTCACGCTCCTCGACATAGGCGCGCTCCACCTGCTCGGTGGTGCGGTAGCGCTCCGAGACCTTCACTCCATCGCCGATGCGGCGCATGTCGAGCTGCGTCACCGGCGTGCCCTTGCCTGGGTGGATGTTTTCGGCAAAGAGGATCACATAAAGCTTGCCGTCCTTTTCGACGACATTGCCTTTGCGGAGCGAACTGGCGATGACTTTCACCACGGTTTTTTATCCTGCGAGAGTTGATGGGCGTTTGCCGGCTTCTGCGGCGCTGGATGGGGGCCTAGCGCATCTCGGCGCGAACCGCCAGCCCCCAGTGCAAACTGACACGCCCGCGGCCCGGCGATGACCGCCGCTTCGCCCTGGTGGACGCCCGATGTTCACGCCGACCGCCGCCCGCGCCTGATTTTGCGCAACAGCCTTACCGCCGCCTTGCGCGACTGGTTCGCGGCCCACGATTTCGTCGAGGTGGAAACGGCGGCGCTGCAGGTGTCGCCCGGCAATGAGGCGCACCTGGCGGCTTTCGCCACCGAGGTGGTCGGGCCCGATGGCGCCCGGTCGCCGCTCTATCTGCACACCTCGCCCGAATTCGCCTGCAAGAAGCTGCTCGCCGCCGGCGAGCAGCGCATTTTCAGCCTGGGTTCGGTTTACCGCAACCGCGAGCGCGGTCCCTTGCACCATCCCGAATTCACCATGCTCGAATGGTACCGGGTGGGCGAGACCTATGAGAGCCTGATGCGCGACTGTGCCGATCTGCTGGCGCTGGCGGCGACCAGGGCAGGGGCCACGCGCTTTTCCTTCCGGGACCGCGATTGCGATCCGTTCGCCGAGCCGGAGCGGCTGACGGTGGCGGATGCCTTCACCCACTATTCCGGTATCGATCTCCTGGCCACGGTCGCCGCCGACGGGAGCACAGACCGCGAGGCGCTTTACGCCGCCGTGATCAAGGCTGGCCTGCGCACGGCGCCTGACGACAGCTGGGCCGACCTGTTCAGCCGCGTCATGGTGGAAAAGATCGAGCCCAATCTGGGCATCGGCCGCGCGACCATCCTGTGCGAATACCCAGTCGCCGAGGCCGCACTTGCCCGGCCGAGCCCCGGGGATGCGCGCGTCGCCGAGCGCTTCGAGCTCTATTGCTGCGGTGTCGAGCTCGCCAACGGCTTTGGCGAACTGACCGACTCGGCCGAGCAGCGCCGGCGCTTCATCCTCGAAATGGACGAGAAGGAGCGCATCTATGGCGAGCGCTACCCGCTGGACGAGGATTTTCTCGCCGCCCTTGCCATCATGCCGCAGGCCAGCGGCATCGCGCTCGGCTTCGACCGGCTGGCGATGCTGGCGACCGGCGCGCGGAAGATCGAGGATGTGATCTGGACGCCGGTCGCCGGGTCGTAAGTCCAGGCTCGCTCTGCCTCAATGCGCGAAAATCTGCTCCAGCGAGCGAAAACCCTTGAATTCCAAGGCATTGCCCGAGGGATCGCGGATGAACAGCGTTGCCTGTTCGCCGGGCTCGCCCTTGAAGCGCACCATTGGCCGTTCCAGCCAGTCGATGTCGTCGCGCGCTTCCAGCCGTGCCGCCAGGCGCTGCCACTCGTCCATCAACAGCACGGCGCCGAAATGCGGGATCGGCACCAAAATGCCGTCGACCTTGCCGTCGCTTGGGGCTGGCGCGGCTTGTGGCCGCAAATGCGCCGACATCTGGTGGCCGAAGAGATCGAAATCGACCCAAGTCGCCGAGGAGCGGCCGATCGTGCAGCCCAACACCTCGCCATAGAAAATACGGGTTTCTTCGAGATCACGGACCGGAAAGGCGAGATGGAAAGGCGTCATCGAAGATGCTCCGTGCAAGCTGCGGGCTGGGTTTTTGCTTCACTCGGTTCCGGACGGAAGTCGTGAAGCTGCATTTTGATAGAGGTCTATGCCATTGCACAAGCCGGACCGGAACAATAGATGGGTGGGCAGCGGCCAGACGCTGGCCGCAACAGCAGGAATCACAGGCATGGCCGATATAACAGACGCTGCAAGACTGACCGATCGCGTTGCGGCGCTGGTCGAGGCTGCCAAAAAGGCCGGCGCTGATGCCGCCGACGCGGTGGCCGTGCGCGGCCGCTCCACCGGCGTGTCGGTGCGGCTCGGCAAGGTCGAGGCCACCGAGGCATCCGAGAGCGAGGATGTCGCGCTGCGCGTCTTCGTCGGCCAGAAGGTCGCCAGCGTTTCGGCGACCGCCGCGTCCGACCCGAAAGCGCTCGCCGAGCGCGCTGTCGCAATGGCGAAAGTGTCGCCGGAGGATCCCTATCAGGGTCTTGCCGATCCGGCGCTGCTTGCCAAGCGGACGCCCGATCTCGACCTGTTCGACGCCACCGAAGTGTCGGCCGACCAGTTGAAGGAGGCGGCATTGGCGGCGGAAGCGGCGGCGCTTGCCGTCAAGGGCGTCACCAATTCGTCCGGCAGCAGCGCCGGGGCCGGCATGGGCGGCCTTGTGCTAGCCACCTCGCACGGCTTTCTCGGCCATTATGTCGTCTCGCGCTTTTCGCGCTCGGCCAGCGTCATTGCCGGCGAGGGCACCGGCATGGAGCGCGACTATGAATTCTCCTCGCGCCTGCATTTTAGCGATCTCGATGCACCAGAAGACATCGGCCGCAAGGCCGGCGAACGCGCGGTGCGCCGCATCGGCGCGCGCAAGGCGGCGACCGGGCCGGTCGACGTGGTGTTCGACCCGCGGGTTGCCCGCGGCATCGCCGGCCATCTTGCCGGCGCCATCAATGGCGCCTCCGTCGCGCGCAAAACCTCGTTCCTGCGCGACATGATGGGCAAGCAGGTCGCCGCTGCCGCCATCACCGTCACCGACGAACCGCTGCGGCGGCGTGGCCAGGCGTCGCGTCCATTCGACGGCGAAGGCATCGAGGGCGAGAAGCTCTTGATGGTCGAAAAGGGCGTCCTCAACCACTGGTTCCTGTCGACCTCCGCCGCGCGTGAGCTTGGCCTTGTCACCAACGGGCGTGGATCGCGCAGCGGCTCCTCCGTCTCCCCATCCTCCACCAATCTAGCCATCGAGCCGGGCGAACGCTCGCCGCAGGACATGATCAAGTCGCTCAAGAGCGGCTTCTACGTCACCGAAGTGTTCGGCCAGGGCGTCGACATGATCACCGGCGAGTACAGCCGCGGCGCCTCCGGCTTCTGGATCGAGAATGGCGCGCTGGCCTATCCGGTCGCCGAAGTCACCATCGCCTCCAATCTGAAGACCATGTTCCTGAACATGGTGCCGGCTGATGACCTCGACCGCAATTTCGGCACGGCGGCCCCCACGCTTCTGATCGAAGGCATGACCCTTGCCGGAGCATGAACTGATCTCGACCGACGCTACGGAAGACCTGCCGCTGCTGCGCGACGCCGCCCGCGAGGCTGGGGTCATCGCTATGCGCTACTTCGGCCAAAGCCCGCAGGTCTGGATGAAGGGCGGCACTTCGCCGGTGAGCGAGGCCGATCACGCGGCGGACGCCTATCTGCGCCAGACGCTGCTGGCGGCGCGGCCGGATTATGGCTGGCTGTCGGAAGAGACGGTCGATGATCCGGCCCGGCTTTCGGCGCGCCGCACCTTCGTCGTCGACCCGATCGACGGCACGCGCGGCTTCCTGGAGGGCCAGCGCACCTGGTGCGTCAGCGTCGCCGTCGTCGAAAATGGCCGCACGCTCGCCGGCGTGCTCGAATGCCCGGCTTTGAACGAGACCTATTGGGCGCTGCCCGGCCAGGGCGCCTTCCGCGACGGCAAGCGCATCGCGGTGCGCCAGCCCGGCGAGAAGGCCGAGATCTCAGGGTTGAAGCAGCTCATCGACCTGATGCCGGCTGGCTGGCAAAAGCGGTTGACGCGGGCGCCCTACAGCCCTTCGCTCGCCTACCGCGTGGCGATGATCGCCAACGGCACGCTCGACGGCACCTTCGTCAAGCCGAACGCGCATGACTGGGACATCGCCGCCGCCGACCTCATCCTGCGCGAAGCCGGCGGCCAGTTGCTCGACCCGCATGGCCGCGCGCCGCTCTACGCCGGCGAGGTGACCCGCCACGGCGCGCTCGCCGCCGGCAGTGGCGACCTGCTGGCGGTGCTGGTCGATGTCATCGCCGGGCTGGACGCGTGAAAGCGTTTTCGAAGGTTCCAAAGTCGACGGCTTTGGTCTAGACCTGTCACAAACTCACAATATGTGAAGGACCGACATGGCCGCGGAAGACGGAAAGAAACAGCTTTTGCATCTGGTGTTCGGCGGCGAACTGAAGAAGCTTGGCGGTACCGAGTTCCGCGACCTCGACGGGCTCGACATCGTCGGCATCTATCCCGACTATCAATCCGCGCATACGGCGTGGAAAGCCAAGGCGCAAGCCAGCGTGGACAATGCCCATATGCGTTATTTCGTCGTTCATCTGCACCGTCTCCTGGATCCCGACAGCAAGGCCGCCGGTTGACCTCGATGGAACATGACCTGGCGAAAGGGCCAGCTGGCGATGCCGCGCCCACGGGCAGGGGCGGCAGCCGCACGACCAAGACCTTCTGGCGCAAGATCCGCGAACCGCTCGCGCAGTCGCGATTCGTCAAGAACGCCATTGCCAGCCTGCTGGCGCAATTCGTGCGCCTGGTGCGCCTGACCAGCCCGCTGGTCGCCGGATCGGCACGCTTTTCGGGAGGCGCCTACGCCGAGTTCGAACCCGGCATCATCGCCTTGTGGCACGGCCAGCATCTGTTGACGCCGGCCTATTACCCCAAGCGCAAGCCGCTGGTCGCCATGGTGTCGCGCAGCGCCGATGCCGAGCTCAACGCGCTGATGCTGGAAAAATTCGGCATCGAGGCGGTGCGCGGTTCGGGCGGCCGCGAGAATGCCAGGCATCTCGACAAGGGCGGGGCCAAGGCGCTCATCGCCCTGAAAAAGTCACTCAGCGCCGGCAAGAACGTCGCCATGATCGCAGACATACCCCATGGCACGCCGCGCGACGCAGGGCTTGGTATTGTCCTCCTGGCGCGCCTCTCGGGCCGGCCGCTGCTGCCTGTCGCCATCGCCACCAGCCGCCGCAAGGTGCTAGAAAAGAGCTGGGACAAGACCACCATCAACTTGCCTTTCGGCCGTTCCGCCGTGACCATCGGCACGCCGATCTTCGTGCCGGCCGACGCCGACGACGCCGAAATGGAGCGCAAGCGCCAGGAAGTGACGGTCGCGCTCAACGCCGCCACCACCGAGGCCTACCGTCTCGTGGATGGCCCGCGATGAGCGGTCGCTGGGCACGCGCCATGCTGTCGGCATACCGGTTCGCCGGTGCCGCGGCCTATCCGCTGGTCGGGCCCTATGTTGCCTGGCGCACCTCGCGCGGCAAGGAGGACCGCAACCGCCGCCGCGAGCGCTACGGTGTCGCCGGCCGTGCGCGTCCTGAAGGGCCGGTGATCTGGATCCATGCCGCGAGCGTAGGCGAGACCATCGCCGTCGTGCCGCTGGTGGAGAGCATTCTCGACTATGGCGTCAACATCGTCCTGACCACCGGCACCGTGACATCGGCCCAGGTCGCCGACGAGCGGCTTGGCGACCGCATCATCCACCAATATGTGCCGCTCGACCTGAAGCCGGCGGTCAGCCGGTTCCTCGATCACTGGCGGCCGGACCTGGCGATCATCGCCGAATCCGAGATCTGGCCGATGACCATCCTCGAGCTTGGCGCGCGCCATGTGCCGCAGGTGCTGGTCAACGGCCGGCTGTCCGACCGCTCGTTCACCTCGTGGAAGAAGCGGGCCAACATCGCCGAGGCGCTGTTCGAGAACCTAGCCCATGTCGTCGCCCAGTCCGATGTCGACGGCGAGCGTTTTCGCGCGCTGGGCGCCCGGCCGGTCACGGTGTCGGGCAACCTCAAGGTCGACACCAACCCGCCGCCGGTCGAGGATCGGGCGCTGGGCACCTTGCAGCGGCAGATCGGCAAGCGCCCGACCTGGGCGGCGATCTCGACCCATGATGGCGAGGAGGTGGTCGCGGCGGAAGTCCACGCGACGCTGCACAAGCGTCACCACGGCTTGCTGACGATCGTCGTCCCGCGCCATCCCGATCGTGCCGAAGCCCTTGCCGCGCAGATTTCCGGCATGGGCCTGAAGGTCGCGCGGCGCAGCAGGGGCGATCGCATCGGGCCCGACACCGACATCCTGCTCGGCGATACGATCGGCGAGATGGGCCTGTATCTCCGGCTGACCGAGATCGCTTTCGTCGGCCGTTCGCTGACCTCCGAGGGCGGGCAGAATCCGCTCGAACCGGCCATGCTCGACACGGCGGTTCTGGCCGGCCGCAATGTGCAGAATTTTCGCGAGGCCTATCAGCGCCTGATCGACAGCGGCGGCGCCAAGCTGGTGCGCGACCGCGACATGCTGGCTGGTGCCGTCAACTTCCTTTTGACCAACGAAGTGGCGCGCCACGAGATGATGGCGGCGGGCATCGCGACCGTAGACGAGATGCGCGGCGCCTTGGCGCGCACGCTGAAATCGCTTGAACCCTATATCCAGCCCCTGGTCGTCAAGTCGCGCCTGAAGGGCGCCAACGGGCGCTAGAGCCGGATGATTTCAGGTCTATTCGACCTGAAATCTGAATCCGCCTTTAAATCAAGGAGATAGAGCATGATGTCACCCGAAAGCCGTTTCACACTTTTCGGCATCATGCTCTAGCGTGGCCTCCGAAGCACCACCATTCTGGTGGGAAGAGCCGGACTGGAAAGTCCTGGCACTGTCGCCGCTGTCAGCCGTCTATGCGCTCGTCGCCGGTCGTGGCATGCGGCGCGCCCGGCGCGAGAAGATCGAGGCGCCGGTCCTGTGCATCGGCAATTTCACCGTCGGCGGCACCGGCAAGACGCCGGTGGCCATCGCGCTCGCCCAACAGGCCAAGCGCATGCGGCTCAAGCCCGGCTTCCTGTCGCGGGGCCATGGCGGCTCCTTCGCCGAGCCGCATGTCGTCGATAGCCGTCACGACAGCGCCAGGCATGTCGGCGACGAGCCGCTGCTGCTCGCCGAACATGCGCCCGTTGCGGTGACGCCCAATCGCGCCGCCGGCGCCCGGCTGCTGCTGGAAAGGCACGGCTGCGACTTCCTGATCATGGACGATGGGTTCCAAAGCGCGCGCATCCACATCGACTATGCGCTGGTCGTGGTCGATGCCCGCTACGGCATCGGCAATGGCCGCGTCATCCCTGGCGGCCCACTCCGCGCCAAAATCGTCGACCAGCTGGTCTTCACCAGCGGGCTGTTGAAGATGGGCGAGGGCAGCGCCGCCGACCCCGTGGTCCGCCAGGCGGCGCGCGCCGGCAGGCCGATCTTCGAGGCCCATACCGAGCCGAGCAGCAAGGCAGGGCTTGCTGGCAAGCGCTTCCTGGCCTTCGCCGGCATCGGCCATCCCGAGAAATTCTTCGACACCATTCGTGAGGCCGGCGGCGAGGTGGCTCTTTCGCGGCCTTTCCCGGACCATCATTTCTATGCCGAGGACGAGCTGGCCGAACTGGCGATGACGGCGCGCGCCGAAGGCCTCGGCCTCATCACCACGGCCAAGGATGCCGCCCGGCTGCGCCATGGCGCCCCGCAGGACTTCCTCGACCGTCTCGACGTGCTGGAAATCGACACGGTGTTCGAACTCGAGCATGTGCCTGAGCGCATCATCGAGGAAACGCTCGATGCCTGGCGGCAGCGCAAGCTGAAGGGCTAGCTGCGCTTGCGCAGCTCCGGATGCACCTCGATTTCGCGGCGCAGCGAAGCGGTGGCGTTCACGTAAGGCTCCTGCCTGGCGACACTCCAGTATTTCAGCTCATCCAACGGGATGCTTTCCCCGGTCACGGCACAGCGCACGAACGAGCCGGGGCTGGTGACCTGGAAATCGCCATCGAGGTAGCGGATGCGGGCTTCCTTGCCGCCCGGGCCTTCAAAACGGTTCATCATGCGCTGGTGCCGAATGTCATGGAGATTTCATCGCCACAAATCTGCGGCCGGGTCAAGCATGCGACAAGCCTCAGACAATGCCGAGGCGTTACGACAGGTGCGAAAAGCGCTTTTGTTGGGGGCATGATGGATATTTCTTCCGCCCGCCTGGCTTCCTTGCTCAAGGAAGCGATGACGCCGCACCCTGTGCCGTTGGCGAAAGCCGATCCGGTCAGGGCGGCTTTGGTCAGGGAACTGGTCCAGCCAGCCACACCCTCCCTGTTCGCTCAACGGACGGCGCCGGCTCTGCTGGCGATGCCTGCGGCGCCGATGGCAGTCCGGTCGCAGCAGATTGCTTCAGCCGGTATCGTCGAGGCCTACCAGGCGCAGCTGGAGACGAGGGACGAGGCGGTGCTGGCAACGGTCGCGGCGAGAAAGGCAACAACGCCCGAAACCGAAACGCAGCGAGGCTTCGTGCCGCCTTCGACAACAGCCAACGATAACGCTCCCGCCAGGGCGGCCGGCTTGTCCTTGCTGTCGTTCATCCCGCCGCCGGCTCCGGTCCCGCGCGGCGCGGCCGCCTCAGGCACGCCGGCAAGACGGCACAAGCCGGCCAATCAATCCCACGGTGCGGTGCCGAATCCCGAACGCCTGCTGGTGAAGATCGGCTTTGTTTCGATCATGACCGGCCTGCTGGCAATTATGGTCTTCGGCTTGGTCCTGCTGCTGCTTCGCTGAATCCGGATCGGCCCGGAACATGTTGGAGAGCCTATCGCTCGGCCCCGATGAACGCCTCGATCTTCTCCGCCGCCAAGCCGGCCTGCTGCGCGATGCGGCGGGCGAGATCCGCCGCGGCAGTGCGTGGCCGTCCAGTCGGCCGGTCGAGCCAGTAGGACACCGGATTGAGCGCTGTGCGCTCATCGACGGCGGTGATGCGGCCCGACGCCAGCTGATGCCCGCTCAGCGGCGGCCGCGCCAGCGCGATGCCGAGCCCATAGGCGGCCGCGTCGAGCACCAGATTGTAGTCCTGGAAGCGGCGGTCCTGCGGGCGCGGCCGGTAGTCCATGCCTTGCGCCGCGAACCAGGCACGCCAGCCGGAGGCGTCGGAATCGTTGATCAGCGGAAATTTGAGCAGCCGGGCCGGGTCGCCGCGGCCGATCTCGCGCGCCAGCTCCGCCGAGGCGACGGGGAAGACATGCTCTTCGAAAAGCTGCACCGAGACACGACCCGGAATGCCGCCGCGGCCGCAGCGGATCGACAGGTCGATGCCATCGTCGGCAAGGTCGGCCTGGCGGACGTCGACATCGAGCACGATGCGCAGCTTGGAGGGATTGTTCTCCAGTGCCGCCATGCGCGGCATCAGCCAAAGCCCGCTTACCGATGGGATCGAGGTCAGCCGCACGACCGCCGTGCCGCGCGGCTCTACCCAGCGGTCGGAATGGCTCGATATCAGCGCGAAAGCTTCCGACGTGCGCAGATGCAGCCGGTTGCCTTCGATCGTCAGCGAGACGCCACGCGCGCCGCGGTCGAACACTTTCAGGCCCAGCCAATCCTCCAGCTTGGCGATCTGCCGGCTGATCGCGCCATGGGTGATGTTGAGTTTCTCGGCCGCCGCCGAAAAGCTGCCGGTTCGCGCCGCCGCGTCGAACGCCCGCAGGGTTTCGAGAGGCACCATCGTATCTGAGCTGTGATCCATAGTCACAGGTGATTCTCGATTTGATCGTTTGTCAACGGGCCGAAAATGGCGTTTTCTGCCTTTCAGGACGGGAACAACGCGAGGAGAGTGAGATGGGTGCGATGACGGGCACGTTGAATCAGACACAGCGCATGGACACCACGGCCATCGTCGCCGTGGCCCTGACGGTGGTCGGCTGGGCATCCGCCTTCCCGGCGATCCGCGCCGGCTTGGCCGCCTTTCAGCCGCTGGAACTCGGCGCCATGCGCTTCGCCATCGCCGCGGTGCCGGCGGCGATCTTCCTTGCCGTCAAGCGCCCGGCGCTGCCCAGGATCGGCGAATTATGGCGCTTCGCCTTTGGCGGCGCCATCTTCGTCGCGCTCTACACCGCCATGCTCAATTTCGGCGAACTGACGGTCTCGGCCGGTGCCGCCGGCTTCATCATCAATGTCAGCCCGATCTTCACCGCCATCATGGCGATGGCGCTTCTGGGCGAGCGCTTTTCCGGCATGGCTTGGCTCGGCACCGTTATTTCCTTCGCCGGCATCGGCATCATTGCCATGGCCGACGGCAACGGCCTGCACTTCAATGCCGGCGCTCTGCTGGTTTTGGGGTCCGCGCTGTGCTCGGCCGTCAACACCATCGTCCAGAAGCCGCTGTTCGCCCGTCACCATCCGCTGACCATTTCGGCCTCCAACATGGTGCTCGGCGCGCTCTGCCTGGCGCCCTTCCTGCCTGCCGCTTTCCAGCAGGCGGCCGTCGCCGACACCGCCGGTCTCGGCGCCGTCGTCTATCTCGGTATCGTGCCGAGCCTGATCGCCTATGCCGCCTGGGCGACCGCCCTGTCGCGCCTGCCGGCGGCGCGTGCCTCGAACTTCCTCTATCTGGTCTCGCCGGTGTCCGCCCTGATCGGCTTCTTCTGGCTCGGCGAAGTACCGACGCTGCTCGGCATCCTCGGCGGCGCACTGGCGCTCGGGGGTGTGATCGTGGTCAATTTGAAGCGGTGAATCAGAGGGTTGGGATTGTTGCTTACTCGAAAAGAGCCGCTTAAGCGGCTCTTTTCGGGACCCCCACCCGGACCTTCGGTCCGACCTCCCCACAAGGGGGAGGTAGGGAGCCTAGCCCTTCACCCTCCCCCTTGTGGGCAGGGGAATCGCACATGAGTACAAACGTACTCTTGTGCGAGGTGTGGAAATCGATTCTGAGGGGACCTCT
>NZ_AYWR01000019.1:0-97466 GCF_000502935.1 Mesorhizobium sp. LNHC221B00
GCTCGCGCGTGCTGCCGGTCGTCCCCGACATCATGCCGGACGCGACGCTCCCCGGTGCGCCGGCCATCGACATGTCCGTCCCCGCCGCGTCCGGTGCCGCGACGGAAGTGGCGCCCGACCGCGACGAGCGCCGCATTCGCGGACGCCGCTTGCCGCTGACCGCCATCTTCCTCACGGTGACCGTGCTTGCGGCCGTAGGCATCGGCTTGTTTTTCGCCATGCAGACCGGCGTGTTCAAGACGGCGGCGCAACTCGATACGGCGCCACCTGAAGCGCCGCCAACGGTCGAGGACGATGATTTCACCCCGGCCGATGGCGCCAACGCACCGGCAAAGCCGGGGTCCGCGGACCAGTCGCGCGACTGGATCAATGTTTTCTCGCCGACCGACCCGACGCATGTCGCCGCTCCCTCGGACGCCAAGGCCGAGGTGATGAAGGACGACAGCGGGCCATTCCTGCGCATTCAGTCCGGCGCCTCCGGTTCGGCGGTTGCCTTCGACGTCGGGCAAGGCGTGCTGGAGAAACTCGCCGGCAAACACGCCGTGTTCGACATCCTCGCCCGCGCCGAGGACGGCAAGGACACGCAAATCTCCATCGACTGCAATTTCGGCGAGCTTGGCGACTGCGGCCGCAAGCGCTACGCGGTCGGCCAGCAGCGCAACGAATATCTGTTCGACGTGAAATTCCCCGACAAGCGTCCAGGCTCGGCCGGAACCATCGCCATCAATTCCGATTTCGACAAGCAGGGCAAGGCGGTCGATGTCTACGAGATCCGCGTCTCGATCGAGCCCTGAACGGAAGCTTCAGCTGTAAAGGGATCTATCGGTCGAGCAGTGCCTGCAGCGTCTCGATGCGGTCGGCCTCGTTGGCCGGCTTGTCCCAGCGCAGCCGCGAAATGCGGGGAAAGCGCATGGCGACGCCGGATTTGTGCCGGGTCGAGCGGTTGAGCCCTTCGAAGGCGACTTCCAGCACCAGCCCGTTGTCGCGGTCGGCCCGCACCGAGCGCACCGGCCCGAAGCGCTCGACCGTGTTGTCGCGGACATATTTGTCGATCTGCTTCAGCTCCTCGTCGGTGAAGCCGAAATACGCCTTGCCGACCGGCACCAGTTCCTCCTCGCCCTCGGCTCCGGACCATACGCCGAACGTGTAGTCCGAGTAGAAGCTCGACCGCTTGCCATGGCCTCGCTGAGCATACATCAGCACCGCGTCCACCGTATGCGGGTCGCGCTTCCATTTGAACCATGGGCCTTTCGGCCGGCCGGCGACATAGGTCGAATCCCAGCGCTTGAGCATCACCCCTTCGATGATCGGGTGTGGCGGCGCCCGGCGCAGGTCCTCAAGCGCCTGCCACTCGGTGAAGTCGACGAAGGGCGACAGATCGAAGCGGCTCGGGTCGAGCGTCCCTATGAAGGCTTCGAGGCGGGTACGCCGTTCGCGGAACGACAATCCGCGCAGATCCTCGCCGCCGATCTGCAGCAGGTCGTAGCAGCGCATGAAGGCCGGGTATTGCTGCTGCATCTTCGGGGTCACCGTCTTGCGGTTCAGCCGCTGCTGCAGGTCCGAGAAGGTTCCTGTCGCCTCTCTGGGATCGCCGACCAGCAGCTCGCCATCGAGCGTCGCGGAGAAATTCATGGCGTCCGCGAGGTCGGGAAAGGCGCCGGAGACGTCGTCTCCGGTGCGCGAATAGAGCCGGCGGACGCCGCCTTCGGCCACCGCCTGGACGCGGATGCCGTCCCATTTCCATTCCGCCGCATAGTCGGCGGGATCAAGCTTTTCGAGATCGCCATCGCCGATCGGGTTCGACAGCATCACCGGGCGGAACAGCGCCAGCGCCGTGTTGCGCGGTTTGTCGGCCTTGCCCTCGAGCCAGGCGAACAGCGCCATGTAAGGCGGCGACAATCCGTGCCAGAGTTCCTCGATCTCGGCGATATCGACCTTGCCGAAATCCGCCAGCGCCTGTTTGGCGAGCCGCGCCGACACACCGATGCGCAGGCCGCCGGTGACCAGCTTGATGATGGCAAAACGCGCCGAAATGCCGGCGCTGTCGAGCAGCCCCGCCAGCACCCTCGGTCCGTCGGAGCGGCTCGCCGCCTGCAGCTTGGCCACGACCTCGCCAAGCGTCGGCTCACGGTTCGGGATGTACCCCGGCGTCTGCGGCCAGACCAGCGACACCGTCTCGGCGAGATCGCCGACATAGTCGTAGGAATAGCCGAACAGCACCGGGTCCATGCGTTCGGTGACCAGGGTGCGCAGCATCGCCGGCTTGATCGCCGCTATGTTGAGGTCGCCTGTGATGGCGGCCAGCGCCAGGCCGCGGTCCGGGTCCTCGACGCTGCGGAAATAGTCGGTCAGCAAGGTCAGCTTGCCATTGCGCGACGGCGTCAGCACCAGGCGGTCGAGAAGCTCGGCGAAGCGGTTCATGGTGACACTGGGCGAGCATGGCGCTTCGGCACACCCCCCTCTATCCTGCCGGACATCTCCCCCGCAAGGGGGGAGATTGGCAGCTTCGATGCCGGCACTTTCCTTGCGCCGTTGGCGATTGGCGAAAGCCGCGACAACAGCCAATCTCCCCACAAGTGGGGGAGATGGCCGGCAGGCCAGAGGGGGGCGCCGTAGAACGCTGCATCAACGATTGTTCCCATGCTCAATCGCCCTCGTCCTCATACCCCACCAGATGCAGCGGTCTCGCGGCGATGCCTTCCAGCTCGCACCAGCGCACCAGTGCTTCCTCGCGGCCATGGGTGACCCAGATCTCCCCGGCGCCGGTCTCCTTGATGGTGGCGGTGAGCTCGTCCCAGTCGGCATGGTCAGAGATGATCAGAGGCAGTTCGACGCCGCCTTGCTTGGCGCGCTGGCGGATGCGCATCCAGCCTGACGCGAAGCATGAGATCGGATCGGGAAAACGCCGCGCCCAGCGGTCGGCGAAAGCCGACGGCGGGCCGACGACGATGGCGCCGGCAAAATCCTTCTTGCCGTTTTCCACCGTCGCCGGTTCGAGCATCCCCAGCTCGATACCCTGGCTCTGATAATAGTCGCTGAGCTTGGCCAGCGCGCCATGGATATAGAGCGGCCTGTCGTAGCCGGCGTCGCGCAACAGCCGCATCACTCGCTGCGCCTTCCCCAACGCATAGGCGCCGACCAGATGCGAGCGCTCCGGGAATTGCGCGGCCGATTTCAACAGGCGGGCGATCTCCTCCGTATCGGGCGGATGGCGAAACACCGGCAGGCCGAAAGTCGCCTCGGTGATGAACACGTCGCAGCGGATCGGCTCGAACGGCGCGCAGGTCGCATCCTTCTGTCGCTTGTAGTCGCCGGAGGCGACGATGCGCGTGCCCTGATGGCCGACGCATATCTGCGCCGAACCCAGCACATGGCCGGCCGGATGGAAGCTGACGTCGACGCCGTTGAGGACGACCGTCTCGCCAAGCCGTGCCGCTTGCATCGTGCCGGCAAAATCCTCGCCGTAGCGCAGGCCCATGATGTCGAGCGTCTGCCGCGTCGCCAGCACCGAGCGGTGGCCGGAGCGCGCATGGTCGGAATGGCCATGCGTGATCAGTGCCCGGTTCACCGGCCGCACCGGATCGATGAAGAAATCGCCCGGCGGACAGTAGAGGCCCTCGGGCCGGGGTTGAAGCAGGTCGCTGGCGCGCATCGCTCCAAGATAGGATATAATTCCGCCACGGGAAGCCTGTTGCCGGAGACTGCTGACTCTCCGGCAAAACATGCCTGGCCAGTTCAATTCGGCTTCTGTTTGCTCTACAGAGGCGATGGCTGGCGGTTCTGCCGGCGAAAGCCATCATCATGAAGCCGCTTCAGACCTCGTCCGGCGATTTGAACGCTGATCGCCGTGCCGATTATGCCGAAATGCTCTTTGCCTCCGGCGATCACGCCCAGGCGGCCGAACTGCTGCTCGGCGCGCTGGAACTGGCACCGCGATGGGCGATGGGCTGGTTTCGCCTTGGTGAGATGCAGCAAACCTCAGGCAGGGCCGACTTGGCCGCGCTGGCCTGGGCGACGTCGCTGAAGCTCGATCCGGCGGACCGCCAGGGCGCATCCCTCAAGCTGCAGCTGATCGGCAGGGGTCCTGCGGCCCCGGCGCCGCCGAGTGCCTTTGTCGAAACGCTGTTCGACCACTATGCCGAAACCTTCGAGACGGCGCTGGTCGACAAGCTCGGCTACCGGCTGCCCGAGTTTCTTGAACGACAGATTCGCAAGGCGAGGCCGGGCCGCTTCCGCCTGGCGCTCGACCTTGGCTGCGGCACCGGGCTGATGGGCGAGCGGCTGAGACCGATCGTCGGCCGGCTGGAGGGGTTCGACATTTCCGCCGCGATGCTGAGGAAGGCGCGGGCAAAAGGCATCTATGACGCGCTGGTGAAGGCGGATCTACAGGGGTTCTCCTATTCGGGCGACAAGGCCGATCTGGTGACGTCGGCCGATGTGCTCATCTATGTCGGTCGGCTCGAAGCTCTGCTGGAGACGGTCGCCGGCCTGCTTGCCGGCGGCGGCCTGTTTGCCTTCTCCGTCGAAACCATGGCGGAGGCAGGCGACTTCGCGCTGCAGCCGTCGCGGCGCTACGCCCATTCGCAAGCCTATGTCAGGCGCACGCTCGAGGCCAACGGACTTTCGGTCCTGGCGCTTGAGCCCACGACCATCCGGCTGGATCGCCATGAACCTGTCAAAGGGCTGGCCGTTGTGGCAGGGAAGGCTCACATCGCCTGAACTGCACAATCTTGGTGTGGTGATCCTGGTCTCGTGCGTGCGGCTGCGAAAAAAAGTCTGATTTGCGTGCGCGACTGATATTTGCGATCTGGTCGCATCAGGCGGGATATCAGGAGGAGCATTTCAGATGCGCTGGAACATGATGATCTTGGCGTCTTGCCTGGTAACGGCCGGCTGCGTGGGCAATTCGATGTCCGAGCGGCAGGACGCCAACATAGAGTCCTCCCTGCAGTATGACAGCGTGCCGTGCGATCAATTGCTGGCGAGGCGCAATGGATTGGCGCAGCAATACAACCTTCCCACGACGGCAAAACCGACCTTTTACAATCCCGCAATGGGCTTTGGCCCATTCACGCCCGACATGCGCTCCAAGGCCAAGCGCGACAGCGACCAGGCATCCGGCGAGATCGATGCCATGAACCGGTCGATCGAGCGCCGCGACTGCGGCAAGCCGGACAAGCAGAAGAAGTTCGCCCTGCCCAGCTAATCGCAGGCAGCAGGCCGCGGCTTCGCAAGGGTGTCATCGTATGAAACTCTCGGACCTTGGAGACCGCCTATGCATCCTGGGGCCGTCCAACAGCGGCAAGTCGACCCTGGCCGACGCGATTGCCCGCAAGCGTGGCCTGGAGCCCGTTCACCTCGACCTGCTTCATCATCTGCCCGACACCGACTGGGAACTGCGTCCAAAGGCCGAATTCATCGCCTTGCATGATGCCGCGATTGCCGGCGAGCGCTGGGTGATGGACGGAATTACTCGATCTGCATGCCGCAACGCTATCAGCGGGCGACCGGACTGATCCTGCTGGATATCTCCACGCCGGCAAGCCTGCTGCGTTATTTCAGGCGAACGCTGTTCGAGAAGGAGAGGCGCGGTGCCCTGCAGGGCGGGCGCGACAGCGTCAAATGGGACATGATCCACCATATTGCCGTGACCACGCCGAAAAATCGCGAACGCTACCAGACGTTGTTCGAACAGACAGACCTGCCAAAGTTGCGGTTGTCTTCCATCAAGGCGATCAAGCAATGCTTCCGCAAGTGGGATCTGGGCCAGATGAGGATGGTCCCCGGCTAATACCCCGCCTTGCGGTCCACTAGGTTGTGGAGCTTTTCGCCGCGCTCGAAGGCGTCCATCTGGCGCAGCATGATCGGCGCCAGGTGGACCGGGTCCGAGGTTGCCGCGGCGTGCGGCGTCACGAACACCTTTGGGTGTTTCCACAGCGGACTGGTTTTCGGCAGCGGTTCGACCTCGAACACGTCGAGGCTAGCTTCTTTCAGCGTGCCGTCGTCCAGCGCCCGCGCGATGTCGGCGTCCTTCTGCAGGCGGCCGCGTCCGGCATTGATCAGCACCGAGCCGCCGAGACCGTTGCGTTTCCTCAGTTCCTTCAGCACGCCGTAGTTGATGATGCCTTGCGTGTCCAGCGTCAGCGGCAACAGCACGACCAGTATATCGGTCGCCTTGAGGAAGGGGATCAATCCGGCCTCGCCGCAATAGGTCGCCACGCCTGCCATCGGCCGGTCGGTGCGCGACCAGCCATTGACCGCGAAGCCGAGCGACAACAGCACCGAGGCCGCGGCACGGCCGAGATTGCCGAGCCCCATGATGCCGACCGAAATGTCGCCGGCCGCCCTCTGCTGCGGCTCGTGCCAGATCTTCTTCTGCTGCTGCGAACGGTAGAGCATACCCTGGCGATGATGATCGAGCACCCGCCAGACGACATATTCGGTCATGTGCTGGGTAAGGTTGTCGGCGACGACCCTGACGACGGGCACGTCGGGCAGGCCGGGGTCGGCGAAGACATGGTCGACGCCGGCGCCGATCGAGAAGATGGCGCGCAGATTGGGCAGCGACGACAACAGGTTGGGCCTCTGCTTCCACACCACCGCATAGGTGATCGATGGATCCTTGGTGCCGTCCGGCTCCAGCACCACCTCGCGCTCGGCCGACAACAGGTCGCGCCAGCGCTGTGGATGAAAGCCGGTAACGGCAAGCAGGATGCGGCCTTTTTCCATCGCGGTCTTTCAGTCTCTCTCTATGCAGTCACTGGCTGACAATGCCGACCGGAGCGGTCTCTATCTTGAAGGCCGCCGCGATCAGCGCCCGAGTATAGTCGGTTTGCGGATTTCCAAAAATCTGTTCGGAAGGGCCGGCTTCGACGATCTGGCCGTTGCGCATGACGACGACGTCGTTGGCCAGCGCCCGGATGACCTTGAGGTCGTGGCTGATGAAGAGATAGGCGAGGTCGTGCTTGGCCTGCAGGCTGCGCAGGAGGTCGACGACCTGCGCCTGCACGCTCATGTCGAGCGCCGATGTCGGCTCGTCCAGCATGACGAAGCGCGGGTTGAGCACCATGGCGCGCGCGATGGCGACGCGCTGGCGCTGGCCGCCGGAGAACTCGTGCGGATAGCGGTTGCGGGTCGCCGGATCGAGCCCGACCTCCTTCAGCACGGCCGCCACCTTGTCGTCGCGCTCGTCGGGCGACAGCTTCGGTTCGTGGATCTTCAGGCCTTCCTCGATGATCTCGGCGATCGACATGCGCGGGCTGAGGGAACCGAACGGATCCTGGAAGACGATCTGCAATTCGCGCCTGAGCGGCCGCATGGCGTTGAAGGTGAGCTGGTTGATGTCGCGCCCGTTGAACTGGATGGTTCCCGTCGACGAGATCATGCGCGCCAGCGCCAGGCCGAGCGTCGTCTTGCCGGAGCCGGATTCACCGACCACGCCCAGCGTCTGGCCGGCGCGCACGGTGACGTCGATACCGTCCACCGCCTTCACATGGTCGACGGTGCGGCGAAAGAAGCCCTGCTTGATCGGAAACCAGACCTTGATGTCCTTGCCGGTCATGACCGGCTTGGCATCGGCATTGGCCGCCGGCGGCTTGCCCTTCGGCTCGGCGGCCAGAAGGTGACGCGTATAGGGGTGCTGCGGGTTGGCGAAGATGTCCTTGGTCGGTCCGGTCTCGACGATCTTGCCCTTGGTCATCACGCAGACCCGGTCGGCGATCTTGCGCACGATGCCGAGATCATGGGTGATGAACAGCATCGACATGCCCTTGCGGCTCTTCAAGCCGGCGAGCAGTTCGAGGATCTGCGCCTGCACGGTGACGTCGAGCGCAGTCGTCGGCTCGTCGGCGATCAGGAGTTCCGGCTCGTTGGCCAGCGCCATGGCGATCATGACGCGTTGGCGCTGGCCGCCCGACAGCTGGTGCGGGTAGGCGTCGAGCCGCTTCTGCGGATCGCGGATGCCGACCTCGTTGAGCAGCGCCAGCGTGCGCGCCTTGGCCGGGCGGTCGGCCATGCCCTGGTGCAGCTTCAGGATCTCGACGATCTGCTGCTCGATCGTGTGCAGCGGATTGAGCGAGGTCATCGGCTCCTGGAAGATCATGGTGATCTTGTTGCCGCGCACCTGGCGCAATTGCTTCTCGTTCATGGCCAGGAGGTCGGTGCCCTGGAACAGGATCTTTCCAGAGGGGTGGCTGGCGCTGGGATAGGGCAGCAGCTTCAGCACCGACAGCGCCGACACCGACTTGCCGGAGCCGGATTCGCCGACCAGCGCCACCGTCTCGCCCTTGGCGATATCGAACGAGATGTGGTCGACCGCCATCGACTGGCCGCCGCCCGGGCCGAAGGCGACGCTGAGGTCGCGAACGGAGAGCAAAGAAGCAGTCATGTATCAACTTCCGCTATGATCTTATCAACGGCAGAAATATCCGGTCGTATGATCGAAATTTGCGCTGTCAATTGGGGAGGGACAAGCCGATTTGGCGTGACAGAATAGGCATCCTTCAATCTGGTATCGGCAGTCAGAAATTGTGTGCACCCGAAATGCATCGCCGTCGAAAGATGAATAGCATCCGGCAGCCTGAGAGAAATGAACTGCGAGCGAAGCTGTGCTGCGTGCCAGAGAACCTCGCGAGTTACCGCCCCAATCGAGACAAACGCGTTACCAATCGAGATATTGTCATAGAGTTCAACAAGCGGCTCATTGCCCTTTTTCAGCGGGTCAACCATCAACTCCGCCAGCACGAGCTCGCTTGTCGCGAGGAAAGGCCGCTTTCTGCCCTCGTTCAGTGAAATGAGCTGAAGCAGTTTTTTTGCCAGAGCATCGTTATTTTCGAAAGCGTAGATGAAAATGTTCGTATCGACGTAAAGCCGGAAGGCGGCCATCAATCCTCCCACTCATCGCGGAGGGCACGAACACGCGCAACGGCCTCTTCGAGACTGGTTCCCGCCGCGTTGGCCTGCGCATTCCGCATAAGTTCAAGCAACTGTTTGTGGCCGAGAGGCCGCTTGGCTTCCTCTTCCACCGTCACCTTAACCGAGGCAGTCAAAGCTATACCCTCTCGCAGCTCATCCGGGAGTTTGGATGCAGGGTAATGCTCAAGGATGACCTTATTCACAACTCGGTCCTTTCGTGGGCACGCTCATTTCGTTCAAAACAGCCACACTGAGAATATATCATGGTGAATGCCGGTCCGCATCGTTGTCATCTGAACGTCTTGCGCGGATCGAAGGCGTCGCGTGTCGCCTCGCCGACGAAGACCAGCAGCGACAGCATCAGCGAGATGACGACGAAGCCGGAAATGGCGAGCCACGGCGCATTGAGGTTGCGCTGCGCCTGCTTGAGCAGTTCGCCCAGCGACGCCGAGCCCGGCGGCAGGCCGAAGCCGAGATAGTCGAGCGAGGTCAGCGTCGAGATCGAGCCACTGAGCAGGAACGGCAGGAAGGTCAATGTCGCCACCATGGCGTTGGGCAACAAATGCCGGAACATGATGGTGCGGTTGGGCACGCCGAGCGCGCGGGCCGCGTTGACATATTCGAAATTGCGGGCGCGCAGGAATTCGGCCCGCACCACGCCGACCAGCGCCACCCAGGAAAACAGCAGCATCAGCCCGAGCAGGATGAAGAAGCCCGGCGGCAGGATGGCGGCGACGATGAGCAGGAGATAGAGCACCGGGATCGCCGACCAGATTTCGATGAAGCGCTGGAACAGGAGATCCGTCCAGCCGCCGAAATAGCCCTGCAGGGCGCCGGCGCCGACGCCGATCAGGGCCGAGCCGGCGGTCAGGGTCAGGCCGAACAGCACCGAGATGCGAAAGCCGTAGATGACCCGTGCCAGCACGTCGCGCGCCTGGTCGTCGGTGCCCAGCCAGTTCCAGTTACCGACGACGCAGGCCGGATCGGCGGCACCTTGCGGATACTGGTTGCAGCGCGTCTTGGCGTCATATTCCCACGATGGCTTGGCGGGTGCTGCTTCCGGAATGGCGTTGTTGACGGTCTGGTAGGAGTAGCGCACCGGCGGCCAGATCATCCAGCCATGGGCGTTGATCTCGTCCTGGATTACCGGGTCGCGATAATCGGTGACGGCATAGAAGCCCCCGAACTTTTCCTCGGGATAGGCGACCAGCACCGGAAACAGGATCTCGCCCTTGTAGGAGGCGATGATCGGTTTGTCGTTGGCGATGAATTCGGAAAACAGCGACAGCACGAACAGGACGAGAAATATCCACAGCGACCAGTAGCCGCGCTTGTTGCCCTTGAAATTCTGCAGGCGGCGCTTGTTGAGCGGCGACAGAAACGGCCGTGGCATCCGCTCCGGCACCACGCCTGCGGTAACGCTCGCCTCCGACATCAGACGTCTCTCCGCTCGAAATCGATGCGCGGATCGACCCAGGTGTAGATGAGGTCGGACAGCAATCCGATGAACAGCCCAAGCAGCGAGAAGATGTAGAGGTTGGCGAACACCACCGGATAGTCGCGCTCGACCACCGACCGGAAGCCGAGCAGGCCGAGGCCGTCGAGCGAGAAGATGTTCTCGATCAGGAGCGAGCCGGTGAAGAAGGCCGAGATGAAGGCGCCGGGGAAGCCGGCAATGACGATCAGCATGGCGTTGCGGAAGACGTGGCCGTAGAGTACCTGCCGTTCCGACAGGCCCTTGGCGCGCGCGGTCACCACATACTGCTTGCGGATTTCTTCCAGGAACGAGTTCTTGGTCAGCAGCGTCGTCGTCGCGAAAGCCGACAGCACCAGCGCCGTCAACGGCAGGGTCATGTGCCAGAAATAGTCGACGATCTTGCCCCACCAGGACAACTGGTCCCAATTGTCCGAGGTCAGGCCGCGCAACGGGAACCAATCCCAGAACGAGCCGCCCGCAAACAGCACCATCAGCATGATGCCGAACAGGAAGCCTGGAATGGCATAGCCGACGATGACGACACCGCTGGTCCAGATGTCGAAAGGTGTGCCGTCCTTCACCGCCTTGCGGATGCCGAGCGGGATCGAGATCAGATAGGACAGGAGCGTGATCCAGAGCCCGATCGAGATCGACACCGGCATTTTTTCCAGGATCAGGTCGAGCACCGAAATGTCGCGGAAGTAGCTGTTGCCGAAATCGAAGCGGGCATAATTCCACAGCATCATGCCGAAGCGCTCGAGCGGTGGCTTGTCGAAGCCGAACTGCTTCTCCAGCTTCTTGATGAATTCCGGGTCGAGCCCCTGCGCGCCGCGATATTTCGAGCTGACGTCGCCGGCGACGTCGAGGTTGGAGCCGCCCGCATCGCCGCCACCGCCGCCGAGGCGGTCGCTGCCGCCCTGGTTGGTCAGCTTGGCGATGACCTGCTCGACCGGGCCGCCAGGCGCGAACTGGATGACGGCGAAGGAGATTGCCATGATGCCGAACAGCGTCGGGATCATCAAAAGGATGCGGCGCAGGATATAAGCGCCCATCAGGCTTCCTGCCCTCGTTGGATCTCAGCCTTTGCCAATTTTCGCCGCCTTGCCCTTATCGACCCACCACAGCGCCTCGACCGGAAAGCCGAAATCGGGCTTCTGCTCGGGAAAGCCGAACATATCCCAATAGGCGCTTCGGTGATTCGCCAGGAACCAACTTGGAATCCAATCGCACCGCGCGCGCAAGACCCGGTCGAGCGCGCGCATCGCCACGTTCAGGTCTTCGCGGTTCTTCGCAGCCCCTACCATGTCGATCAATGCGTCGATCGCCGGGTTCGAGATGCCCGGCAGGTTACGCGATCCTGGGAGGTTGGCGGTGCGGGAATGGAAGAAGGCTTCGATGTCGTCTCGGGTCGGCGTTGCGCTGAACGAGAAGGCGGCCGACAGCAGATCGAAATCGAACGTTGCCTGTCTGGACTGGTATTGCGCCGAATCCACCAGCCGGATCGTGGCGTCGATGCCCACCGCCTTCATGTTGGCGACCCAGGGCGAATAGACCTGGACGAAGGTGTCGTCATCGACCATGAACTCGGCCGAAAGCCTGCCGCCCTTGTCGTTGACGACGAAATCGCCCGATCGTTTCCAGCCCGCCGCGTTGAGCAGCTTCACGGCCCGGCCAAGCAGCTTGCGGTCGCGGCCGGAACCGTCTGATGCAGGTTGGACTACGGCCTCGCTGAAGACCTCGGCTGGAAGCTGGCCACGCAGCGGCTCCAGCAGGGCCAGTTCTTGCGGCGATGGCGGTCCTTCGGCGCGAAAGTCCGATTTCTCGAAGCAGGATTGCGAACGCTCGTAGGAGCCGTAGAAGAAGTTACGCCGCGTCCACTCGAAGTCGAAGCAGAGCGCGATCGCCTGGCGCACGCGCGCATCGCGAAACTGGGCGCGTCGCTGGTTGACCGCGGTTCCCTGCATCGTCGGTCGCTTCTCGGCCGGGAATTCGTGTTTGACCACCTTGCCGGCGGTCAGTGCCGGAAAATCATAGGCGGTCGCCCAGACGCGTGAGGTGAACTCCTCGCGATAGGTGATTTCGCCCTTCTTGAAAGCTTCGAAGCCGGCCGTGCGGTTCTGGTAGAACTCGATGCGGATACGGTCGAAATTGTTCTGGCCGCGATTGACGGGCAGGTCGCGGCCCCAATGGTCGGGCACGCGGTCATATTCGATCCATGCGCCGGCCGAAAAGCGCCCGACCTTGTAGGCGCCGGAGCCGAGCGGTGGACTCATCTGCGAAGAGTCGAATGGATTGGCCGTGTAGAAGGCTTTCGACAGGATCGGGAATTCCACGACGTTGAGGACGGTGCGGGCCGATTGCTTGCCGGAAAAGGTAAGCCGCAAGGCGTGGTCGTCGACGGCGGTGGCTTCGACCATGTGCGTCAGCGACAACGACAGGTCGGGGTGGCCTTTTTCCTTGTAGAGCTTGAAGGTGAAGGCCGCGTCCTGCGCAGTCAACGGCGATCCGTCATGGAAACGCGCTTCGGGGCGAAGCGAGAAGGTGAAACTGTTGCGGTCATCCGACAGCGTCACGCCGTCTGCGACCTGGCCATAAACAGCGTCGGGCTCGTCGAGGGCGCGCACCATCAGCCCGTCGAAACACATCTCCATGCGTGGTGGCGCATCGCCCTTGTCGGCGAAGGAGTTCAATGTGTTGAAAGTCTGCGTATCCTGGTTATAGCCCCAGTTGGGTGGCGAGAAATTGAAAATCCCGCCGGCCGGCGCGTCGACGTTGACATAGTCGAAATGGGTGAAATCCGCTTTGTATTTGAGGTCGCCGAAGGCGGAGAGCCCATGCAGTTTCACGCCGGTGGCAATGTCGGCGAAAGCCTTGCCCGGCAGCATCGCGGCGGCAGCGGCGGCAGTGCCAAGGGCGAGAAAATCACGGCGGGGCAGCACCGCCATCAATTGCCGCTCCTGTATTTGGCAGACAAGGCCTTTTCCTTGTCGAGGTCGATCCACCAGGAATTCTGGTCGGCGCCGATATAAGACGGCTGCTTGGCAGGAATGCCGAATTTGTTCCAGTAAGCCAGCCAGACCACGGCTCGATAGTATTGCGGCACCACGTAGTAATTCCACAACAGTACCCGGTCGAGTGCATGGGTGGCCGCAACCAGATCGTCGCGGTCGGTGGCGAAGATGATGCGGTCGACCAGGGCATCGACGACCGGGTTCTTGATGCCGGCGTAGTTACGCGAACCAGGTCTGTCGGCAGCCATGGAGCTCCAGAAGTCACGCTGCTCGTTGCCGGGCGATTCGGACTGGCCGAGCTGCCCGATAATGACGTCATAGTCGAAATTGTTGACGCGGTTGATGTACTGCGTCTGATCGATCAGACGCAGCGTGGTGTCGACCCCGATTTTGCGCAGATTCGCGATATAGGGGCTGGCGATGACCTGATCGGTGTCGTTCCATCCGAGGATCTCGAACTTGAACGGTTCGCCGGTCTTGGCGTTGACCATCTTGCCGCCCTTGATGACCCAGCCCGCCTTGGCGAAGAGATCGACAGCCTGTTTGAGATATTTTCGCTCCGCCTGCGGTGAATCGTAGACCGGCAGCTTGAATTCCTGGGTGAACAGCTCAGGCGGCAGCTTGTCACGATACTTTTCCAGAATCTCCAATTCCTTGCCTTGCGGCAAGCCGCTTGAGGCCAGTTCCGTGCCTTGGAAATAGCTGCTGGTGCGGGTGTTGAAACCGTAGAACAGCGTGCGGTTCATCGTCTCGAAGTCGAACGGGTAGGTCAGAGCGGCGCGCACCAGACGGTCCGCGAAGAGCGGTCGCCTCTGGTTCAGCATGAAGGCCTGCATCGGCTCGGGCGAGGTGGTCTTGAATTCCTTTTTGATGACGTCGCCAGCCTTGATGGCTGGGAAATTATAGAATGTCTTCCAGCGCTTCGAACTGTTTTCCGGCTTGACGTCATCAAGTCCGCCCTTGGTGAAGGCTTGCCATGCCGCATTGTCATCGAGAATGTAGGTGAAGCGCTGTGTGTCGAAGTTCTCGCGGCCGATCTTCACCGGCAGCTTGGCCGCCCAATAGTCCGGCACGCGCTGCCAGACGATTTCCGACCCAGGCTTGAAGCTGACGATCTTGTAGGCGGCCGAGCCGAGCGGGATTTCCAGTGTCGGCTTGGTGACGTCGCGCTTCTTGCCATTGGCATCCGTACCTTCCCACCAGTGCTTCGGCAGCACTGCGAGATCGCCGAGGATCTTCGGCAGTTCCCGGTTGCCCTTCTGGCTGAAGTGGAACTCGACCTCGCGGTCGGAGATCGCCACCGCATCGGTGACGTTCTCGAAATAGCGGCTGTATTGCGGGCTGTTCGCCTTCAGCACCTGGAACGACCAGATCACGTCGTCGACCGTGATCGGCTGGCCGTCATGCCATTTCGCGCGCGGGTCGAGCCGGTAGGTTGCCGAGGAATAATCGGGCGGATATTTGTAGGCATCGGCGATCAGCGGATGGCTGACGCTGCCTTCGTCGGTCGCCTGCTCCATCAGCGTGTCATAGAGCAGGCCGCCGCCGAAGCCGACGAGGCCCGCCGCCGGCGATCCCTGCACGATATAGGGGTTGAAGCTGTCGAATGTGCCGAGCACCACCGAGTTCAGCGTGCCGCCCTTGGGCGCGTTCGGGTTGACGTAGTCGTAGTGCTGGAAATTGTCGCCATATTTGGATTGGCCGATCAGCGATGAGGTGGTGCGCCATTCGTCGGCCCGTGTCGTCTGCAATCCCGCCGCCAGCAGGGCTGCCGCCAGCAACGATTTGAGAAGCGTTCGGCCAACCGTCATGCACTGTCCTCTTCGCACTGCCTGCATCATCGCACTGCCCGTCTTCGTACTGCCCGTCTTCGTACTGCCCGTCTTCGTACGGCCCGTCTTCGTACGGCTTGTCCCGGACCAATCTAGATGATTTGGCGCTGGTGAAAACCGCCATGCGCGGCTTTGTCGCCGTACATGCCGTTTTCCTAACGAAAAAAGCCGGGCTGAACCCGGCTTTTTCAAGGTCGATGCGACGATATCTGGTTATTTGGCGGGTGCAGCCGGGGCAGGCGCCGCGGGCGCCGCCGGCTTGGCCGGTGCGGCGCCGTCAGCGGGCTTTGCCGGAGCGGCTCCATCGGCGGGCTTGGCCGGGGNACCAGGTGCCGGCAGCGGCTTGGGATTGTCCGACAGCGTGCGAAGATAGGCGATGACGTTGGCGCGGTCCTCGTCCTTGGGCAGGCCGGCGAAGCCCATGGCCGTGCCCTTCACGAATTTCTTCGGCGAAGTGATGAAGTGGTTGATGTTGTCGTAGGTCCACTTCTCGGTGCCGCCCTTGGAGAATTCCTTCATGCCGGCCGAATAGGCAAAGCCTTCATGTTCGGCAACCGGACGGTCGACGAGGTCCCACAGATCGGGGCCCACCTTGTTGGGGCCCCCCTTTTCACCAGAATGGCAAGCCTGGCATTTCTTGAATACGGCGGCACCTTGCTCGACATTGGCGGTCGCCAACAGGTCGGCGATCGGCTTGGCCTCGGCGGCCGGCGCTGCCGGGCCGCCTTCGGCGGGCTCGGCGGCCTCGATGGCGAAGCCGGGCTTTTCCGGCGCCGGCGAGGCAAACAGCGCATCGGACACAATGCCGACCGAGAAAACGACGAAAACGGTTCCGAGCAATCCGGCGAGCAGCTTGTTGACTTCGTTGGAATCCATACGCCCCTTGCTCCCTTTTCCGGCGGACTGATCCGTCCACTCCGTCCGTCGGTATCGAGACCCACCCTCCAGGGCCGGTCAAATCGGGCGGAAACTAGGTCTTTTGCTCGGGCGTTGCAACACCTATAAGGGCGCTTCCAGTGAGACCTTTTGCCACTTTTCCCCTCCTCTTTCCGAACGCCTTGCCATCGCGATGTCCACCTTGATCCTGATCCCGGCCCGCATGGCCTCGACCCGCCTGCCGGGCAAGCCGCTGGCCGACATCGCCGGCGCTCCGATGATCGTCCATGTCGCCCGCCGCGCCGCCGAAGCCGGCCTGGGCCGGGTGGTGGTGGCAACCGACACGCAAAGCGTGGCCGAGGCCGTGCGCGCGCACGGTTTCGAGGCGGTGATGACACGGATCGATCATGAATCGGGCTCCGATCGCATCCACGAGGCGCTGGTCGCGCTCGATCCCGGGCGCAAGGTCGAAACCATCGTCAATGTCCAGGGCGACCTGCCGACCATCGATCCCGGCATCATCGCGGCCTCGCTCAGACCGTTCGAGGACAGGGCCGTGGATATCGCCACGCTCGGCGTCGAGATCTTCCGCGACGAGGAAAAGACCAATCCGAACGTCGTAAAGATCGTCGGCTCGCCGCTGTCGGCTACCAGGCTCAGGGCACTGTATTTCACCCGCGCCACAGCACCGTGGGGCGAGGGCGCGCTCTATCACCATGTCGGCCTCTACGCTTATCGCCGCGCTGCACTCGAGCGCTTTGTCGCGCTGAAGCCGTCGCCGCTCGAGCGCCGCGAGCGGCTGGAGCAGTTGCGGGCGCTGGAAGCTGGCATGCGCATCGATGCCGAGATCGTCCAGTCGCTGCCGCTCGGCGTCGACACGCCGGAAGACCTCGAACGCGCCAGAACCATCCTTGCAAATTGAACTATCCTCGCAAATTCAACTATCCCCTTCGAACAGAGACATCTTTGAATCGAGACTTGGCCCATGCCTGAAAAGACCAACAGAATATCCTTCCAGGGCGAGCCGGGCGCCAATTCCGACACCGCCTGCCGCAATGTCTTCCCCTCGATGGAGCCGTTGCCGTGCCCGACCTTCGAGGATGCATTCAACGCGGTCGAGACCGGCAAGGCCGATCTCGCCATGATCCCGATCGAGAACACCATCGCCGGGCGCGTCGCCGACATCCATCATCTGCTGCCGGAGTCGAAGCTGCACATTGTCGGCGAGTATTTCCTGCCCATCCATTTTCAGCTGATGGTGTTGCCCGGCGTCAGGCGCGACGAGATCAAGACCGTGCACAGCCACATCCATGCACTTGGCCAATGCCGCAAATACGTCCGCAAGAACGGCTGGAAGGCGATCGTCGCCGGTGACACCGCAGGTGCGGCCAAGATGGTCTCCGAGGTCAAGGACCGCACCATGGCCGCCTTGTCGCCGGCGCTTGCCGCGACGCTCTACGGGCTCGACATCATCGAGGAGAATGTCGAGGACACCGATTCCAACGTCACCCGCTTCGTCGTCCTGACCAAGAACAAGCAATGGGCCGAGCGCCCGTCACCCGACGTCAAGATGATGACGACCTTCATCTTCCGCGTCCGCAACGTGCCGGCCGCGCTTTACAAGGCCATGGGCGGCTTTGCCACCAACGGCATCAACATGACCAAGCTGGAGAGCTACCAGCTCGGCGCCTTCACGGCGACGCTGTTCTACGCCGACATCGAGGGCCATCCCGACGATCCGCTGGTCAAGCTGGCGCTGGAAGAACTCCGCTTCTTCTCGCGGGAAGTGCGCATCCTGGGCGTCTACCCGGCCAGCGAGTCGCGTGAGCAGTGGAAGGTTGCGGACTGAACTACCAGCCCAGCGGCACGTAATCGATCTCGAGAAATTTCTCGACCTCCGGCACCCAGCGGTCGCGCACGAAGGCGACATGGTCGGGATGGTCGTTGTATCTCGTATAAGCGGCCTGATCGGCGAACTCCATCGAGAAGCCGAACTGATAGTCGTTCTTGAGGCTGACCTGCCGCAACTGCTCGAAATGCGTGACGCCCCGGATCGCCGTGAGGATTTTCCTGGCGTCGACGAGGAACCGCTTCTCCTCCAGCGAGTGCGGCGCATGCTTGAGCGTGAAGACGACGGTGTGACGGATCATTTGCCTCTCCTGCAACGACTTTCGGTATTCGTTATTCGCTGTCCACCCAGGCACGGATCAGGTGATGCGCAATGGCGCCTTTCGGTGGCGTGACCAGATTGCCGGGATGTTCCCGGGCCAGCATCAGGCGCACCTCGTCGCGGCCGAACCAGCGGCAGTCTTCCAGCTCGTTGAGGTCGGCCTGGATGTCCTCGTTGAGCGGCTCGCCGAAGCAGCCGATCATCAGCGAATAGGGAAACGGCCAGGGCTGGCTGGCATGATAGACGACGCGGCCGAGCCGGATGCCGGCTTCCTCCAGCGTTTCGCGGCGCACCGCCGCTTCGATCGTCTCGCCCGGCTCGATGAAGCCGGCGAGTGCGGAATACATGCCCGGCGCGAAATGGGCGCCGCGCCCAAGCAGGCATTTCTCCCGGGTCGCCGTCAGCATGATCGCCACCGGGTCGGTGCGCGGGAAATGCTCGGTGCCGCAATTAGGGCAATGCCGCTTGTAGCCGCCGGCCCGCATTTCCGATTGCGTGCCGCATTTGCTGCAGAAGCGATGGCTGGCATGCCAGGCAAGCAGGGCGGCGCCCTGCGCCATCGCGCCGGCGGCCGCTTCGTCGATCAGCCCTTGCATGTAGACCGAGCGGTAGTCGATCGCCTTGACGGTTTCGGGCAGCTGTTCGGGATCGACGCCGGCCAGCACGGCGACAACCGGCCCGTGTTCGGAAAAGCCGAGCAGGACGCCTTGGTCGAAGGCAGGCTTGAAAGGCTCGCTCTCGGCGAGCCCGAACCAGGGATCGAGGCTGCCGCCTTCATGGAGCTTCAGATGAAGCCGGCCGCCATTCATCAGGAGCAGCCGCGTCGTCGGATCGGCAAGCGCCTTGTCGACCGAATCGTCGGCGCGGTTTTCGGATTGGCGGTCGATCGTGTTGCCGGCAAAGCCGACGAACTGGCTCGGCTCGCGCAAGGGCGCGTCAAACAGGCTGAAGCTCATGGGGACTCTGATGCTTTGGGGATGACATGTCTTGGGATGAATACAGGGAAACGCTTATAGCGCCGCCCTTATCGTTTCGGCAAACCGGCGCAGCTCGGAACGCTGGTAGGGCTCGCGCAGGCCATGGCCCCACACCGGGCCTGGCCAGCCGGCATCGCCTTCGGAACGGGCGACAATATGGATATGCAGCTGGCGCACGATGTTGCCGAGCGCGCCGGTGTTGATCTTGGTGCAGCCGGTCACCTTCTTCAGCGCTTGCGCCACCATGTTGGTCTCGAAGGTCAGCATCGCCTGGTCGAGCGGGGTCATGTCATGGATTTCCTCCGCGCCCGGCCGCTGCGGCACCAGGAGCAGCCATGGCCAGCGGCGGTCGTTCATCACCCGCAATTCGCACAGCCCAAGCCACATCAACTGTTCGCTGTCCGCCTCCAGCCGGGCATCCAGCGTGAATCCGGCCTTGAGGCCCGGCAACATCGGCGTTTCCCTTGCTTTTCTTGGTTTCCTCAAACTCATGAGGCTAGAGCGGCTGCATCGGGGCTGCAAGCGAATCTCTTGGGGATGGTCTCGATTCGCTTGCGCACTTGCATTTCGTCGCGCAATTGCCGATATGGACAGCGGGAGGTTGGTGGTGGACGATCCACTCGCCAACCGGGTCAGGTCCGGAAGGAAGCAGCCCTAACGAGCCCGGAACGGGTCATTGTTCCAGCCTCCCACCTCATCGGCCCTCCTCGCGACATTGACGACGCATTGCAGCGCGGGCGAGACTATGCGCAGGAATCGGCCGCCTTCGGGCGCAGCCTTTTGGAGCTTTACGGGCGAATGAGCGAAGCGGGAAATGAAAAGGCCGCTGCCTATCGCGTGCTGGCGCGCAAGTACCGTCCCTCGAATTTCTCCGAGCTCGTCGGCCAGGAGCCGATGGTGCGCACCCTCACCAACGCCTTTGCCACCGGCCGCATCGCCCAGGCGTGGATGCTGACAGGCGTGCGCGGTGTCGGCAAGACCACCACCGCGCGCATCCTGGCGCGGGCGCTCAACTACAAGACCGCCACCGTTGATCAGCCCTCGGTCGACCTTGCCGTGCTCGGCGAGCATTGCCAGGCGATCATGGAAGGCCGCCATGTCGACGTCATCGAGATGGACGCCGCCTCGCACACCGGCATCGACGACATCCGGGACATCATCGAACGCGTGCGCTACGCGCCGGTCTCGGCCCGCTATAAGGTCTACATCATCGACGAAGTGCACATGCTGTCGACGCAGGCCTTCAACGGCCTTTTGAAGACGCTGGAGGAACCACCTCCGCACGTGAAATTCATCTTCGCCACCACCGAAATCCGCAAGGTTCCGATCACCGTCCTGTCGCGCTGCCAGCGTTTTGACCTGAGGCGTATCGATGCCGGCGCGCTGGTCGCGCATCTCTCCTCGATTGCCGGCAAGGAAGGCATTTCGGTCGACGACGACGCGCTGGCGATGATCGCGCGCGCCGCCGAGGGGTCCGCCCGCGATTCGCTCTCCATCCTCGACCAGGCGATCGCCCATGGCGCGGGCTCCGTCAGCGCCGAGGCGGTACGGGCCATGTTGGGCCTCGCTGACCGCGCCCGCATCGTCGATCTGTTCGAACATGTGATGAAAGGCGATGTGGCGGCGGCCCTGGCCGAATTCCGCGCGCAATACGACACCGGCGCCGATCCGGCCGCGGTGCTGACCGATCTTGCCGAGTTCAACCATCTGGTCACCCGGCTGCGGTTCGTGCCGACCGCCATGGACGACGCCTCGCTGTCGCAGGACGAGCGGCAGCGCGGCGCCGACTTCGCCCGGACGCTGTCGGTCAGGGTGCTGTCGCGGACTTGGCAGATGCTGCTCAAGGGCATTCCCGAGGTGCAGTCCTCCAACCGGCCGGTCAGCGCCGCCGAAATGGTGCTGATCCGGCTGGCGCATGCCGCCGACCTGCCGACACTGGACGAGGCGCTGCGATCGCTCGAGGGCGCCACGCCGGTTCAAAATGGCGCATCGCGCCCGAACGGCGCGCCCGCGGGTCCGGGTAACGGTGGCGGCGCCAGCGCGGTCGCGCAGACCCGCATGCCATCCGGGCAGGGCGGTGCACAGACCATGCGGCTGGTCGAGGCCACCCCTGCGCCGGTCGCCTTCGTAGCACCTCCGCAGCCGGCACCGGAGGCTCAGCCGGTACCACTGAAATCGCTGGCCGACATCGTTGCGCTTGCCGATGCGCAGCGCGACATCGCCTTCAAGGTGCTGGTCAAGCGCTGCATTCGCCTCGTGCGCATCGAGCCCGGCCGTATCGACGTCAGCCTGACCGACGATGCGCCCAAGATGCTGCTCAACGACCTGACGATGAAATTGCGCGCCTGGACCGGCCGCAACTGGCTCGTCTCGTTGTCGAAGGAAGAGGGCGGACAGACGCTCGCCGAAATGGAATCGACCAGGCGCGAGAACGCTTTCCTCGATGCCAAGAGCGATCCGGCCGTGGCCGCCATATTGGCGCGCTTTCCCGGTGCCAAGATCATCGACGTGCGCATTCCCGACGCGCCGGAAGCGGACGCGGACCAAGCCGAAGTGCCGGTCGAACCGCCGGCGGATGACGACGACGCCTGACAAACCAAGAACCCCGACCAACCAAGAACAAGGATCGGATCATGAAAGATCTTCTCGGCCTGATGGGCAAGGCAAAGGAAATGCAGGCCAAGTTCCAGGCCATGCAGGACGAGATTGCCACGGTCGAAGCCGCCGGCCAGTCCGGCGGCGGCCTGGTCAGCGTCACCCTGACCGGAAAATTCGAGATGAAATCGCTGAAGATCGATCCGTCGCTGTTCAAGGAGGACGATGTCGAGGTCCTCGAGGACCTGCTGCTCGCTGCGCACAATGACGCCAGGGTCAAGGTCGAGCAGATCATGCAGGAAAAGACCAAGGCGCTGACCGCCGGCCTGCCGATTCCGCCGGGAATGAAACTGCCGTTCTAGGTCCGGCCGCAGCTCCATGACCAAAGAGCCGTCCGAAAGACTGATCGAGCAGCGTATCCGCAACAGGATCTACGAAATCCTGGAAATCCTCGCCGATTGCGATGCAGGCGTCGATCTCGTCGGCATCAAGGGTTATTTCTACTTGTTCGAGGACTTCGTCCACCGCCCGTCGATCGAGGCTGGCACGTCGGCGCTTTCCAGGGAGGAGCGCTCGGTCGTGCTGGAGATCGCCGAATTTCTCGAGGCGGCCTCCGAAACAAATCCCGACTTCACCAAGGCCGAGTTCATCCACAGCGACTGGCCGGGTAGGATCGCGCCGGCGGCCAGGAACGCTCGCAGGCTCTTCCTCGCACGCGGCCTGTTTTCGGAGAAAGTCGAGGAACGCGAGCCCGGCCAGCCGGCCGTGGTGGCGGCAGGACGATAGAGCGGTCCAGGAACAGCGTGATTCGGGATTTCCCCTTCGAATTGCGGCGAAACAGAGGGAAAGCGGTCATCGGTTTTGTGAAACGATGGCTCGATCTATCTGAAAAGCCAAGAAATTGTGCTAATTATGCAACAGTACCCTGCTAATAACGTTTTGGCCATCATTTCGCCCGAAAGTGTCTCATTCTTGCCGCAGCCTGGGGGCGGGCATCGAAGTGAAGTGAGAGGGTTACCTGTTGATTGTCACGCGATGGAAGGCGCCGCTGTTGCTCGGCGTCGTTACCTCTCCGCTGTTCTTGGCTGCATGCAGCCAGACCACGTCGCACGGCATGTCCGTTGCCAGCCTGACTGACGCCATCACGCCGAGTTTCCTCAGTTCGCGCGCCTACAGCCACACGCCGAAGGACAGGGAATGCCTGGAAAGGGCGATGTTCTTCGAATCCAACCGCTCGAGCCGCGACGGCATGATCGCCGTCGGCACCGTGGTGATGAACCGGCTGCGCTCCGGCAACCATGGCAGCACCATTTGCCAGGTGGTGGGCGAGCCTGGACAGTTCGCGCCCGGCGTCATGACCAGGCCGATGAATTCGCGCGCAATGCCCGATGTCGAGGAAGCCGCCGACGCCGTGCTCAAGGGCGAGCGCAAGGCCAAGCTCAAGAACACCATGTACTTCCACACGGCGGGGCTGCGCTTCCCCTACAAGAACATGCACTACACCATGGTTGCCGGCGGCAATGCCTTCTACGAGAAGCGTGGCCGCAATTGGCAGCCGCTGCCCGATGAGCCGATGGTTGCCTCGGTGGAGACAGAAAAGCCGGCCGTTCCGGTCACGATGGTTGCCTCGGCGGAGCCGGTTCGCTCGGACAGGAAACTTGTTCGCAATGCTCAGACACAGCAGGCCCCAACGCAACAGGCCCCAATACAACAGGCCCCAATACAACGGGCCTATGCGACTGCGGCAGTCGAACCGGCGCGCCCGTTCAAGATGGCCACCGCCCAGCAGACCTACGTGACCGCGGCCGCCGCCCCCTCGGCGAAGTCCGCCCGCGTGGCGCCGAAGCCGGTGGAAGTTGCGATGCAGGAGCCGATGGAAGAACCGGATGCCGCCCGTTTTGGCGGGACCTTGAACAAAAAAATCATCAGTTCGGTTCAGGGCGAACCGCAAGAGGCGTCGATGGGATTCCAGTCGACACCTGAGAACACCGACGCCATAGGTGCGATGATCGTCAGCCAGGGCCGGCCGCTCGAAACCAATTGATCCGCGTCGCATGGCAGCATGGGGCGTCATGCGTTGCCGCGGGATGTTCCAAAACGCGCTGAAAAATCCTAGATCAAGGCGATGTCGAAACGAATCGCCGGTCCCGAGATCGAACGCCTGATCCAACTCCTGGCCAAGGTGCCGGGTCTTGGTCCCCGTTCGGCCAGGCGTGCGGCACTGCACTTGATCAAGAAGAAGGAGCAACTCCTGTCGCCGCTCGCCGCCGCCATGGGCGAGGCCGCCGACAAGGTGCGCATCTGCTCGACCTGCGGCAATGTCGACACGTCAGACCCTTGCATGATCTGCACCGATCCGCGCCGCGATGCCACCACCTTGATCGTCGTCGAGGACGTGTCGGATCTCTGGGCGCTGGAGCGGGCGGCGGCGATGAACGTGCGCTATCACGTGCTCGGCGGCACGCTGTCGCCGCTCGACGGCATCGGCCCCGACCAGCTCAACATCCGCTCGTTGATCGACCGCGTCGCCGGTGGTGAGGTCAAGGAAATCATCCTTGCCGTCAACGCCACGGTCGAGGGCCAGACCACCGCGCACTATCTCACCGACCAATTGTCCGGCTTCGACATCAAGGTGACGCGCCTTGCGCATGGCGTGCCGGTCGGCGGCGAACTCGACTATCTCGACGAAGGCACGCTGGCGGCTGCGCTTAGGTCGCGGACGGCGTTTTGACGAAGGTGCGGCAGAGGATGCGGATCATGAATGTTGCGCGTTCGAAGTTTGTGCCAAGCACCCCCCTCTGTCCTGCCGGACATCTCCCCCTCAAGGGGGGAGATTGGCCGTTTCATCGGCGGCGCTCTTCCTGCTACGTCGGCGATTGGCGAAGGCAAAGACAACAACCGATCTCCCCCCTTGAGGGGGAGATGGCCGGCAGGCCAGAGGGGGGCGCCACAGAACGCGGACTTCGCCGGTTTTGTCTGGCATTTTTCGTGGCTGCGCTTGCCTTCCTCGCCACACCAGCCTCCGCTGCCAAGATCGACGACCAGTTCCGCGCCTGGCTGCAGGACGACCTCTGGCCGCAAGCCAAGGCCCAAGGCATCTCGAAAAACACCTTCGACGCCGCCTTCGACGGCATCAAACCCAATCTGAAGCTGCCCGACCTTGTCATGCCAGGTGAGAAGCCGAAGACGCCGCAGAAGCAGCATCAGGCCGAATTCGGCTCGCCCGGTGCCTATTTCGCCGAGAAGACCATTGGCGCGGTCACAGCGGGGGCGCGCGCGCGCGAAACCGCCAACGCTAAGACGATTGCCGCGATCGAAAAACGCTATGGCGTGCCCGGCGAAATCCTGCTGGCGATCTGGGGCCGCGAGACCGGCTTCGGCGCGGCGAAGATGCCTTACGACGCCTTCGAGGTGCTGGGCACCAAGGCCTTCATGTCGACCAAGAAGGATTTCTTCCGCACCGAGCTTTTGGCCGCGCTCGAAATCGTCGAGCGCGGGCTCGCGCCGGTCGGCGCGATGAAATCGTCCTGGGCCGGCGCACTCGGCCAGCCGCAATTCATGCCGACCTCGTTCCTGAAGCATGCTGTCGATTTTGACGGCGACGGACGCGTCGACATCTGGAACTCGACGCCGGACGTGCTGGCTTCGATCGCCAACTATCTCGTCCATTATGGCTGGGTGAAGGGCCGTGGCTGGGGTTTCGAGGTGACCGTGCCCGAGACGGTCTCCTGTTCGCTGGAAGGCCCCGACCAAGGCAAGAAGATCTCGCAATGGGCAGCGCTGGGCATCAAGCGTGTCGGCGGAAAGCCGTTTCCGGCGAGCGAGCTGAACGCCGAGGGCTTCCTGCTCATGCCGGCCGGCCGCAGCGGGCCTGCCTTCATCGCCACGCCCAATTTCTACGTGCTGAAGGAATACAACACCAGCGACCTCTACGCGCTGTTCATCGGCCATGGCGCCGACCGCATCGCCCATGGCGACTCCAATTTTTCCGGCGGCTGGGGTCCGGTCGGCGATCTCCACCGCTCCGACATAGCCGCCCTGCAGCGGACCCTGCAAGCCAAGGGTTATGACGTCGGCAGCGCCGACGGCCTGCCCGGCTTCAAGACCCGCCGTTCGATCGGCAAATGGCAGGCCAAGAACGGACAGGCGGCGACCTGCTTTCCCGACGCCGGCCTGGTTACCGCGCTGAAATAGCGCCGAAATTGGCAGGCCTCGATTGGGCGACCAGTGCGTCGCCATGCCGCCTGCCATTCTGGTCCAATGAACCGTCGCATAAATGCGCGTTGCCCACCAACGGGCCGCCGAATATGGTGTTGACCAACTGGACAAAAACCACGACGGTAAGTGGGCAGGGGCCATGGCCGGCCCCGAAAAGAATACTGCAACCCTGAGCCGGGAACTCAGGTCAACAAAACAGGGAACAATCACCATGATGATGGAAAAGTTTGCTCTACGCTCCCGCATCTTGCTTGCGGGTGCCGCCATGTCCGCGCTGCTTCTGGCCGGCGCGCCGGCAGGTGCGGTCACGCCCGCAGATACGCTGGTCGAAGGTTTTGCGATCGACGACATCATCTCCATGGATCCGGGCGAGGCGTTCGAGCTGTCGACCGCCGAGGTCACCGGCAACACCTACGATCTGCTGGTCCGTCTCGATCTCAACGACACCTCCAAGGTCAAGCCCGATCTCGCCGAGAGCTGGACCGTATCCGACGATGGCCTCACCTACACATTCAAGCTCAAGCCCGGCCTGAAGTTCGCCTCCGGCAACCCGATCACCGCGGCCGACGTCGCCTATTCGTTCGAGCGCGCCGTCAAGCTGGACAAGAGCCCGGCCTTCATCATCGGTCAGTTCGGCATCAGCGGCGACAACGTCACCGAAAAGGCCAAGGCGGTCGACGACACCACCTTCCAGTTCACCGTCGACAAGGCATATGCGCCGAGCTTCGTGCTGAACTGCCTCTCGGCAACCGTCGCTTCGGTGGTCGATGCCAAGCTGGTGAAGGAACATGTCGCCGCGGCCACGCCGAGCGCCGACTACAAATGGGACAACGACTTTGGGAACGCCTGGCTGAAGACCGGCTATGCCGGTTCCGGTGCCTACAAGCTGCGTGAATGGCGCGCCAACGAAGCTGTCGTCATGGAGCGCAACGATAATTATTACGGCGAGAAGGCCAAGCTCGCCCGCGTCATCTACCGCAACATGAAGGAAAGCTCGGCCCAGCGCCTGGCGCTCGAAGCCGGCGACATCGACGTCGCCCGCAATCTCGAGCCGAACGACCTCGACGCGATCGCCAAGAACGCCGACCTCACCACTACCAGCGCGCCGAAGGGCACGGTCTACTACATCAGCCTCAACCAGAAGAACCCGAATCTGGCCAAACCAGAGGTTCGCCAGGCCTTCAAATATCTCGTCGACTACGATGCGCTGAGCTCGACCATCCTCAAGGGCATCGGCGAGATCCACCAGACCTTCCTGCCCAAGGGCGTGCTCGGCGAACTGGACGAGAACCCGTTCAAGCTCGACGTCGCCAAAGCCAAGGAGTTGCTGGCCAAGGCCGGCCTGCCCGACGGCTTCAGCGTCACCATGGACGTGCGCACCGGCCAGCCGACGACCGGCATGGCCGAATCGATCCAGCAGACTCTCGGCCAGGCCGGTATCAAGCTGGAGATCATTCCGGGCGACGGCAAGCAGACGTTGACCAAGTACCGCGCCCGCAATCATGACATTTATATCGGCAACTGGGGCCAGGACTATTTCGATCCGAACTCTAATGCCCAGACCTTCGCCTCGAATCCCGACAATTCTGATGCCGGCAAGTCACATACGCTTGCCTGGCGCAACTCTTGGGACATTCCGGACCTGACCAAGCAGACAGAGGCGGCTCTGCTGGAGAAGGATTCGACCAAGCGCGCCGATATGTACAAGGATCTTGAGAAGAAGATCCTCGACAACAGCCCCTTCGTCATCATCCACCAGCAACTGGAAGTGGCCGGCCTGCGCAAGAACCTCAAGGGCTTTGCCCTCGGCCCGAGCTTCGACACCAACTTCGTCGGGCCGGTCGCCAAGGAATAACGCCGGCGGTCGCGCAGCATGAGCGCAGTAGAAAACGAGGGCGGGCGCGGCGGTGCCCGCGCCTATGCACTTGCGTCGTCGCTCGGCCGCTTCCTGGTCATCGCGGTGACGACCTATCTTGGTCTTCTCGCGGTGACTTTCTTTATCGGCCGCGTCATCCCGATCGACCCGGTGCTGGCGGTGCTCGGTGACCGGGCGCCGGCCAATGTCGTCGAACGCACGCGCCGCGAGATGGGTCTCGACCTGCCGTTGATCGAGCAGTTCTACATCTATGTGAAACACGCGTTGAGTGGCGATTTCGGCACTTCGGTACTGACCACCAATCCGGTCATGACCGACATCCGTCGCGCGCTTCCGGCAACGACTGAGCTGGCGACGCTCGGAACGTTGATCGGCGCGCTGCTTGGCGTACCGCTTGGCGTGCTGGCAGCGGTCAGGCGAGGCAGCCTCATCGACCAGATCGTACGCGTCATCGGCCTGATCGGTTATTCCGTGCCGATCTTCTGGCTCGGCTTGCTCGGGCTCGTCCTGTTCTACGCCAAGTTGCAATGGGTGGCTTTTCCGGGCCGGCTCGACGTCGTCTACGAATACACCTTCACACCGATCACCGGCTTTTATCTTCTCGATTCGGCGATGCAGGGACAGTGGGATGTCTTTTACGACGCTTTCCGGCACATCATCCTGCCGGCCTCGCTGCTCGGCTACTTTTCGCTCGCTTATATCAGTCGTATGACGCGCTCGTTCATGCTCAACGAACTCGCCCAGGAATACATCGTCGCCGCGCGTGCCAAGGGTCTGTCGGAAACCCGCATCATCTGGGGCCATGCGCTGCGCAATGCCGCCGTGCCGATGGTGACAGTGATCGCGCTCTCCTATGCCGGGCTGCTCGAAGGCTCGGTGCTGACCGAGACCGTCTTCTCCTGGCCGGGCATCGGCCTCTACATCACCAATTCACTCCAGAATGCCGACATGAACGCCGTGCTCGGCGGCACCATCGTCATCGGCTCGGTGTTCATCGCCATCAATCTCCTGTCCGACCTGCTCTACCGCGTCCTCGATCCGAGGACCAAATCCGCATGAGCGCCGACACGATCCAGAGCCGGCGCGACTGGCTGCTCAGTGAGCGGCCGGCATCGCGCATGCAGGCGAGGCTCGGCCGCGCCTATGTCGCCTGGCGGCGGTTCTCCGCCAATCGGCTGGCCTTTGTCGGCCTGCTCATCATCATCGCCTTGCTGGTTATTGCCGCCCTTGCCGGCGTGCTGGCGCCCTATTCGCCGACCTTCGGCGACCTCAAGAACGCGCGGCTGCTGGCACCGAGCGCCGAGCACTGGTTCGGAACCGACGATCTTGGCCGCGATATCCTTTCGCGCATTCTCTACGGCTCGCGCTGGACACTCTATGTGGTCATCCTGGTCGCCATCATCGCGGCGCCCATCGGTCTTCTGGTCGGCACCGTCGCCGGCTATGCCGGCGGCTGGACCGATGCCATCCTGATGCGCATCACCGACATCTTTCTCGCCTTTCCCAAGCTGGTCCTGGCACTGGCCTTCGTCGCCGCCCTTGGCCCAGGCATCGAGAACGCGGTGCTTGCCATCGCCATCACCTCCTGGCCGCCTTACGCGCGCATCGCCCGCGCTGAAACGCTCACCGTTCGCAATTCCGACTACATCAAGGCGGTGCAACTGATGGGCGCCTCGCCGTTTCGCATCGTGCTGCGCCACATCATGCCGCTCTGCATCTCCTCGCTGATCGTCAGGGTGACGCTCGACATGGCCGGCATCATCCTGACCGCCGCCGGCCTCGGCTTCCTCGGCCTCGGTGCGCAGCCGCCATTGCCCGAATGGGGCACCATGATCGCGTCTGGCCGTCGCTTCATCCTTGACCAATGGTGGGTGGCCGGTGCGCCGGGCTTCGCCATCCTTATCGTCAGCCTTGGCTTCAACCTGCTCGGCGATGGCCTGCGCGACGCGCTCGATCCCCGGAGCGGCGACCAATGAGTGGCGACCAATGAGTGGTGACCAATGAGTGGCGAGCAATGAACAGGGAGACGAAGACGCTGCTTGAGGTCGACGATCTCCGCGTCACCTTTCCGACCCGCACCGGCCTGATCGAGGCGGTGCGCGGCGTCTCGTTCTCGCTTGGCCGAGAGCGCCTCGGCATCGTCGGCGAGTCGGGCTCGGGCAAATCGCAGACCGGCCGCGCCATCATGGGACTGACACCGCCCCAGGCCCGCATATCGGCCAACAAGCTGGCCTTCGACGGCATCGACCTGCTCGGCATCTCGCCGCGCCAACGCCGCACGTTGCGGGGCAACCGCATTGCCATGATCCTGCAGGATCCGAAATATTCACTCGACCCGGTGATGAGCATCGGCCGCCAGATCGTCGAGACGCTGCGCACGCATGAGAAGGTCTCCAAGGCCGAGGCGCGCGAGCGCGCGCTGGCCATGCTGGAGGCGGTGCAGATCCGCGACCCCAAGCGGGTGTTCGACCTGCATCCGCACGAAGTGTCCGGCGGCATGGGTCAGCGCGCCATGATCGCCATGATGCTGATCGCCGGACCGGAATTGATGATCGCCGACGAACCGACCTCGGCGCTCGACGTCACAGTGCAGCTCGACGTGCTCGGCATTCTCGACCGGCTGGTCAGCGAGCGCGGCATGGGCCTGATCTTCATCTCGCACGATCTGCGTCTGGTCTCGTCCTTCTGCGACCGCGTCATCGTCATGTATGCCGGCAAGGTGGTCGAGCAGCTCAAGGCCTCCGAACTCGGTCAAGCCCGGCATCCCTACACGCGCGGCCTGCTCAACTGCATGCCCAAGATCGGCGCCGATCGTCACCCGCTGCCGGTGCTCGACCGCAAGCCGGAGTGGGCGGCATGACATCAGCGATCGCCGTCGACGGGCTGGAGGTGATCTTCGACCGCTTCCGCGCGCTGAAGGGCGTCAGTCTTGACGTGCAGCCGGGCGAATCCTTCGGTCTTGTCGGCGAATCCGGCTCCGGCAAATCGACGTTGCTGAGGGCGATCGCAGGCCTTGCGCCGGTCGCTTCCGGCAACATCGCCGTCAACGGCAAGACGCTTGGCACGCGCCGCGACAAGGCTTTCTACCGCGAGGTGCAGATGGTCTTCCAGGACCCGTACGGCTCGCTGCATCCGCGCCAGACCGTCGACCGCCTGCTGCAGGAGCCGCTGGCCATCCATGGTTTTGCGGACGGCGAAAATCGTATCCAGCGGGCGCTCGACGAGGTCGGCCTCGGCAACGGTTTCCGCTTCCGCTACTCGCATCAATTGTCCGGCGGCCAGCGCCAGCGCGTGGCGATCGCGCGCGCCCTGATCCTCGAACCCTCGATCCTGCTGCTCGACGAGCCGACCTCGGCGCTCGACGCCTCGGTGCAGGCGGAAGTGCTCAATTTGCTGGAAGAGGTCCGCCGGCGGCGCAAGCTGACCTTCCTGATGGTCAGCCACGACCTCGCCATCATCACCCATATGTGCGAGCGGCTGATGGTGATGCAAAGCGGTGAGGCGGTGGAGAACCTGACCGCAAGCGATCTCGTCGAGCGCCATGTCACCAAGGACTATACGCGCAATCTGCTGAGGGCGAGCGAGGGGTTCGTGAGGACCGTTTGAATTCGTTCTTCTGTGCACAGATCGACGGTCTTGGGGGGATTCCATGGAGCAATGGAGATTTGCAGACCCACCCAACGTGGCGGTGCTATCGGACCGAGGCATATTTAAAAGTGGCGATTGGATCGCACACGTTGTGCATGAAGCTGATGACGACGATAGCTACAGCGATGAAGGTGGCAGCTGCCAATTCCACAGCAGCGACACTCGAGATTGGGACGAACGCGAGATAATGCTCGTCAGCTTGCAAAATGTTTTGCGGCGGGATGAAAGCATCCTGGAATTGGCCGATTTGCCAAAGGGCTGGCATGCTTGGCGCAGCTCAAAATCGTCACCGTGGCAGCGCGCCAAATCACTCCCTGTACCCTCCAACGACAATGAATGATCCGGTTACGTCCTAGGCCGGAGTTTGCACTGGTTCGCTGATATCTGGAACGGGTGGCTCATCCCGGGCTTTCGGCTCCTTGATCCGGAACCACGTCACATAGAGTGCCGGCAGGAACAGCAGCGTGATCGCGGTACCCGCGATGATGCCGCCCATCATCGCATAGGCCATCGGCCCCCAGAAGACTTCGCGCGCGATCGGGATCAGCGCCAGGCTGGCTGCCGCCGCCGTCAACGCGATCGGCCGCATGCGGTGTTCGGTCGCCTCGATGACGGCCGCCCAGCGGTCCTTGCCCTCGCGCACGAGATCCTCGATCTGCACGATCAGGATGACCGAGTTCCGGATCAGGATGCCGATCAGCGCCAGCACGCCCAGGATGGCAACGAAGCCGAGCGGGGCGCCGCTCGGCACCAGGGCCGCCACCACGCCGATCAGCCCGAGCGGCGCCACCGCCACCACCAGGAACAGGCGCTGGAAGCTTTGCAATTGCACCATCAGGATGGTCGCCATCACGAACAGCATCAGCGGCACCACGGCGGCGATCGGACCTTGGCTTTTGGCGCTCTCCTCGACCGAACCGGCGGTTTCGACCGAATAGCCTGGCGGCAGCTTGGCGATGAAGGCATCCACCGATGGCTTGAGTTCGTTGACCACCGTGGCCGGCAACACATCGCCGACCAGGCCGGCCCGCACGGTGATCGTCGGAATGCGATCGCGCCGCCACACGGTCGGCTGTTCGAGGTCGTAGCGGAAATTGGCCACAGCCGCGAGCGGGATGGCCTCGCCGCTGCTGGTCGGCAGCTGCATGTTCTGCAGCGTCCCGATCGAGCCGCGCTCAGCATCGCGTGAGCGCGCCACGACATTGATCAGATAGGTGGCGTCGCGCACCTGCGTGATGGTGGCGCCGCCGACCGTGCTGTTCAGCGCGCTGGCGATGTCGGAGGAGGTGATGCCGAGCTGGCGTGCCTTGTCCTGCAGCACGTCGACCCGCAGCACGCGTTGCGGCTCGTTCCAGTCGAAGGTCGACGCGGCGAGCCTCGGATTGGCCGAGATCACGCCGGCGAATTGCTGCGCCAGCTCGCGCACCGTCTGGATGTCGGGTCCACCGACGCGGTATTGCACCGGGCGGCCGACCGGCGGGCCGAGTTCGAGCAGCTTGACGAAGGCGTCGGTGCCGACGAACTCCTCGCGCAGCAGCTTTTCCAGCGCCGGCTTTACCCGGTTGCGCGCCTCGATGCTTTTGGTGACGATGACGGTCTGGCCGAAATAGGGGTTGGCCGGCTGCACGTCATAGGCCAGCACGAAGCGCACCGCGCCCTGGCCGATGTAGGACGAGAAATGATCAATGTCGGGATTGCCGACCAGCGCCCGCTGCTCGAAGCGCTCCATCTGGTCGCGTGTATCCGCGATCGACGAATTCTGTGGCAGGTTCCAGTCGACGATCAGCTCGGGCCGGTCTGATGGCGGGAAGAACTGCTGCTGCACCAGGCCGAAGCCGGCGATCGAGCCAGCAAACAACAGCACCGTAGCGATGATGGTCAGCCAGTGATGGCGCACCGAGCCGACAAGCACCCGCCGGAACAGCGAGGTGAAGCGGCCCGGCTGGTCGTGATGCTTGGTTTTCATCGTCGCCGGCAGGATGGTGACGCCGAGCAGCGGCGCAAACAGCACCGCCACGATCCATGACACCAGCAGCGAAACGGCGATGACGACGAACAGCGTGAAGGTGTATTCGCCGGCCGCGCTGTTGTTGAGGCCGATCGGGATGAAGCCGGCGACGGTCACCAACGTGCCGGTCAGCATCGGGAAGGCGGTCGAGGTGTAGACATAGGTCGCCGCCTTGCGCAGATTGTCGCCGACCTCCAGCCGCGCCACCATCATCTCGACGGCGATCATGGCGTCGTCGACCAGGAGCCCGAGCGCGATGATCAGCGCGCCCAGCGAAATACGCTGCAGCGAAATGCCGAGATAGGCCATGACCGTGAAGGTGATGGCCAGCACCAGCGGGATCGACAGCGCCACCACGAAGCCGGCGCGCATGCCGAGGCTGATGAACGACACGGCGAGCACGATGGCCACCGCCTCGAACAGCGCGCGGGTGAAGCCGGAGACGGCCTCCTCGACGATGACCGGCTGGTCGGCGACCAGATGCACGCCGACGCCGACCGGCAGGTCGGCCAGCACCTTGTTCATCTCCTTGTGCAGCGCCTCGCCGAATTCGAGCAGATTGGCGTTGGGCTTCATGCCGATGGCGAGCCCGATGGCGTCCTGGCCGTTGAAGCGGAACAGCGCTGTTGGCGGATCGGCATAGCCGCGCGTGATCGTCGCCACGTCGCTCAGCCGGAAGAAGCGGTCGTTGACGCGCAGATTGATGGCGCGAAGGCTGTCCTCGGAGGTGAACTGGCCGCCGACGCGCACGCTGATGCGCTCCGGTCCGGACTGGATGACGCCGGACGGCGTGATGGCGTTCTGCGCCTGCAGGCTCGCCACGATCGCCTGCTGGTTGAGGCCGAGTGCCGCGATCTGGCGGGTCGAGAATTCGAGATAGATCGCCTCGTCCTGCGCGCCGACCAGATCGACCTTGCCGGCATTGGGCACGGTGAGGATCTTGGTGCGGGCGTCCTCGACATAGTCGCGCAGCTGGCGCGGCGTCAGCCCGTCCGACGTGAAGGCGTAGATATTGCCGTAGACATCGCCGAAGCGGTCGTTGAAGAACGGTCCTTTCACACCTTGCGGAAACTGCGCCGCGATGTCGTTGACCATGTTGCGCACCTGAATCCAGTTCGGCACCACATCGCGCGCCTTGGTGGTGTCCTTCAGGTTGACGAAGATGACGGTCTGGCCGGCGGTGGTGACCGATCTGGTGAAGTCCAGGCTGTCGAGTTCCTCGAGTTTCTTCTCGATGCGGTCGGTCACCTGCTGCACGGTTTCCTTGACCGAAGCGCCCGGCCAGTTGGCCTGGATGATCATCGTCTTGATGGTGAAGTTGGGGTCTTCTTCACGGCCGAGGTTGAGGTACGAGAACACGCCGGCCACGACGAAGACCAGCATGAAATACCAGACCATGGAGCGGTGGCTGAGCGCCCAGTCGGAGAGATTGAAGCCCTTCATCAGACGCCGCCCTCCGGCACTTTGACCTTCTGGCCTTCGCTCAGGCTGTGGACGCCCGCGGTGACCACGCGCATGCCGGCCTCAAGCCCCTCCGCGACGATGAAGGTGGCGGCGCCCTTGGCGGCCAACTTGATCTCTTTCGCGCTTACGCTCGATGTTTGCGGGTCGACGATCCACACCTTGTCGGCACCGTCCTTTTCGAGCAGCGCCGACAGCGGCAGTTCAATCGTCGGCGTCACCTTGGTCATGCGCGTCGCCGTCACCGTCGAGCCGAGCCGGAAGGCCTGCGGCGGATCGGTGAGCGTCAGCTTGACGCGCCGGGTGCGGGTCGAGCCCTCGGACTGCGGCGCGACCTCGCGCAGCTTGGCCTCGGTCTGGATCGTCGGCAGCGATTGCAGGATGACCTGGAACGGCGTGCCGGCCGCAAGATCGCCGGTCAATTGGTCGGGAATGTCGACCACCGCCTCGCGCAGATCCGAGCGCGCAACGGTGACGACCGTCTGGCCGGGCGAGACCGTCTGGCCGACCTCGGCGCCGACGGCCGTGACGACGCCGTCGAAATCCGAGAATAGCCTGGCATAGCCAAGTTGTTCCTGCGCCTTGGCAAGCGAAGCCTTGGCCCGCTCCACATTGGCCTCGGCCGCTTTGCGTGCCTGCTGCGCGGCATCGAAGACAGCTTGCGTGGTGTTGGCCGAGGCAAGCAGCTGGCGCTGTCGTTCCTCGCTGGCGGCTGCGTTGGCAAACTGCGCCTCGGCGTTGGAGAGTTCCGCCTTGGCCGCCTGGACAGCGAGCTCGAGCGCGGTCGGATCGAGCGTGGCGATCGTCGTGCCCTTGCTGACGATGTCGCCGACCTTGACGTCGCGCGAGACAACCCGGCCAAGCAGACGGAAAGCAAGGTCGGCGCTGACCTGCGGCTCGACCGAGCCGGCAAAGCCGAAAATCTGCGTGGTGCGCGGCTCGACCACCATCGACAGCACCGGCCGGATGATCTCCGGTGGCTTTTCATCGGATTTCGAGCAGGACGCGACCGCGCCCAACATGAACAGGCCTAGCAGGACGGATGGCAGCCGGCTCATTGCCCCGCTCCGGATATTTCGACGGTCTGTCCAGGGCTAAGCAACTGTCCGCCCGCGGTGACGACGCTTTGGCCCTCGTCCAGTCCCTTGGCGATCGCCACCGTGCCGGAACCGAACGCCAGCACCTCGACAGGCGCCATCGTCACCGCCTTGGTCGAGGGGTCGACGATCCAGACCGCCGGCTTGCCGGCGCTGGACGTCAGCGCCTGCCAGGGCAGCAGGATAGCCTTCGCCTGTTTGGCGCTGACCGAGCCGATGACGGCTGCCCCCAGCGGCATGCCGGCGGGCGTGTCGGGAATGCCAACCTTGACCCGGACCGAACCGGAGGCCGGATCAACCGCCGGCGAAATTTCGCGGACCTTGCCCGTCGCCCTGACCTGTGGATCGGACAACAATGTGATCGTCACCGCAGGCGAGGCGGGTGTCCTGGCGACCAGCGTCTCCTGCACGTTGAACACCGCGTCGCGGTCGCCGTCCTCGGCGACGGTGAAGACGGTTTGCGCCGCTTGCACCACCTGGCCGGTTTCGACCTGGCGGGCGGTGATCACGCCGGCGGCTCCTGCCTTGAGTTCGGTGAAGGACAGGTTTTGCTGGGCATCGGCGAACGCGCTCCGCGCGGCATCCACGCTGCCTTGCGCCACCTTCAGCGCCTGGTCGGCCGCGTCGTAGTCGCGCCGGGTGGTGAAGCCCTGGGCCAGCAGTGTCTTCTGCCGCTCGAAAGCGGCGACGGACTGGGTCAGCTGCGCCTGCGCAGCATCGAGATCGGCCTGTGCCGAACGCAGGTCGGATTCCTGCTCCTGCGGGTCGATGCGGGCAAGCACCGTGCCCTGGTCGACATGCTGGCCGACATCGACGAGCCGCTCGGCGACGCGGCCGCCGACCCGGAACGACAGATTGTTCAGCGTGCGCGCGGCGATCACGCCGGTCAGCGAGGTTCTCGGGGCATAGTCGGCCATCGCCACCGTCTCGGTGCGCACCATGATGGGCAGTTTTTTGGCCGCCGCCTCCTGCTTCTGGCAGCCGGCCAGCAGCAGCACCGCAGTGCAGGTGAAGATCGTCGAAGCGGCTGGAAAAGACAAAAGGCGGGGAGCTTGGGCCGGTGGCGGCGAGACGGACGATGTCGCGTTCCTGCTCATGGGCTCCCCCAGCCGCGGGCCGCTCGCTGAGCGCGGTACCTCGCGGACATCGGGAGGATAGTCGATCCCCGGAAAAAGGGAACCGCTCTCGTACGCGTATCGCACGGCTGGTCAAGGTTGGGGATCCGCCTGCCGCAGGCCCAATCGCCCGCCGGTGGTGCCGACTTGAGGAAAACATGAAATAAGGTCAGAAGACGGTATCAAACGAGAACGGGCGCCGGCCCGATGAGGGACATCATGAAGAATTCAGCCATTTCCGAACGCAAGAACCAGTCGATCTCGCGCGGCGTCGGCATGACCACGCAAATCTATGCCGACCGGGCTGAAAACTCGGAGATCTGGGATGTCGAAGGCCGCCGCTACATCGATTTCTCCTCGGGCATCGCGGTCGTCAACACCGGCCACCGCCACCCAAGGGTGATCGAGGCGGTCAAGGCACAGCTCGATCGCTTCACCCACACCTGCCACCAGGTGGTGCCCTATGAGAGCTATGTGCGGCTGGCCGAACGGCTGAACGCCATGCTGCCCGGCAAGTTCGAGAAGAAGACCATTTTCGTCACCACCGGCGCCGAGGCGGTCGAGAACGCCATCAAGATCGCCCGCAACGCCACCGGCCGACCGGCGGTCATCGCCTTTTCCGGCGGCTTCCATGGCCGCACCTTCATGGGCATGGCGCTGACCGGCAAGGTGGTTCCCTACAAGGTCGGCTTCGGCGCCATGCCGGGCGACGTCTACCATGCGCCATTCCCGGTGGCGCTGCACGGCGTCTCCACAGCCGATTCGCTGGCCGCGCTCGACCGGCTGTTCAAGGCCGATGTCGATCCGGCCCGCGTCGCCGCCATCATCGTCGAGCCGGTGCAGGGCGAGGGCGGTTTCTACGAAGCGCCGCGCGAGTTCCTGACCGCGCTGCGCAAGCTGTGCGACCAGCATGGCATGCTGCTGATCGCCGACGAAGTGCAAACCGGCTTTGCCCGCACCGGCAAGATGTTCGCGATGGATCATCATGAGGTGGCGGCCGACATCACCACCATGGCCAAGAGCCTGGCCGGCGGCTTTCCGCTGTCGGCGGTCACCGGCCGCGCCGAGATCATGGATGCGCCCGGCCCCGGCGGCCTCGGCGGCACCTATGGCGGCAGCCCGATCGGCGTTGCCGCAGCACACGCCGTACTCGACGTGATCGAGGACGAAAAGCTGTGCGACCGCGCCAACACGCTGGGCGCGCGGCTGAAGCAGCGCCTGCAGTCGATCCGTGACGACGTTCCCGAGATCGTCGATATAAGAGGCCTCGGCTTCATGAACGCGGTCGAGTTCAACGACGTCAAGAAAGGCTTGCCGTCGGCCGAGATCGCCAACGCCATCCGATTGAAGGCGCTCGACAAGGGCTTGATCCTGCTGACCTGCGGCGTCTACGGCAACGTCATCCGCTTCCTGGCGCCGATCACCATCCAGGACGAAGTCATGAACGAAGCGCTCGACATCCTGGAAAGCTCGATCCGCGAAATCTGCGCCGCCTGAAAGCCTTTACCTCCCACTCATGGGGAGGTCGGACCGAAGGTCCGGGTGGGGGGCTTGGCGCCGCCCCCCGCTCCGCAGCGGCCCCCCACAAGGTGAGGGTAAAACGTGCCATCAGGAGCTCGGATTCTGTAGCCAGGCCGGAATGTCCATCTTGGCGTGCAGCACCCGCCACACATCGATATGGTCGGCCTGTTCAATGTAGAAAATCAGGTATGGGTGGCGCTTGAATTGCACGCTGCGTAGCCCAGGCAATCCGATTTCGTAGCCATACCTGAGAGAGCCCGATGCCGGATGGCTGGCCATCAATCGGTAGGCGTCTTGAAGGTCATCGACATAGCCCAACGCCACATGGGAACCAACTTCGCGCCTATAGTAATCAACGGCGTCCTCGATATCCCGCAAAGCAAGGCTCCGAGGAACGATTGCCTTTGCGGCCACTTGATCTATTGGCCCTGCGCTCGTCTTCGCAGCGCTGCGAAATAGTCATCATCAATGGCAGTGCCCGGCGCGGATGACGCGCCTTCAAGGAGCAAACCACGCAGAAGCTGACGATCCCGATCGCGGCGGATCAATTCACGCACATACTCGCTGCTTGTGCCATAGCCTCGATCGGTCACTTGCCGATCGACGAAATGCTTCAAGCTATCAGGCAGTGAGATATTCATTGTGCTCATACCGGTATTTTACGGAGTATGGCAAAAATTGGCAAGTCTAGGCAGTGGCCTTGGCTGGCTCCGTATTCTGAAACGCGGCCAGCGCCGCCTTTAGCCCGTCCGGGCCAGCCGCAACGGTCTCCGGCTTCGGCGAAAACCCGGCGCCGAGCATCTTGCGGCCAAGCATATGGTCGCCGGGGCGGTTGACCGATTCGATGCCGAGCAGCCGGTCCCCGGCATAATGGTAGATCGAGAACTTGTTGTCGGGCAGGTCGCCGAGCACGACATGGCTGTCGCCGCCGGCGGTCAGCCCGACCATCTGCAGCTTCATGTCGCCAATGTCGGACCAGAACCACGGTACGGCGCAATAGGCATCGGCATGGCCGGTGATCGTGCGCGCCGCGAGCCGCGCCTGGTCGGTGGCGTTCTGCACCGATTCCAGCCGCACGTCGCCGCCGGTGAACCAGTGCCGATAGGAGGCGACATCGCCGATGGCCAGGATTTCCGGCACCGGGCTGCGCATCTGCTGATCGACGCGGATGCCGTTGGCGATGGCAAGGCCGGCGTCCTGCGCCAGTTCGACATTCGGCACAGCGCCGATGCCGACGATGATCATGCGCGCCGGCAGCCTTTCGCCTGATAAGGTGATCGCGGCGGCGACATGGCCGTTTTCACCTTCCAGTTTTGCAATCGAGGTGCCGGTGAGGATGCGCACACCTGTCGCTTCCAACCTTTGGCGGACATGGCTCGCCACCACCGGTGCAACCGCGCGGCCGAGCAGCCGGTCGACTGCCTCCACCACTGTCACCGTGCGGCCGGCCGCACGCAGCGTCGCGGCGATCTCCAATCCGATGAAACCGCCGCCGAGGATGACGACGTCGTCGCTCCTTGCACTCAATTCCCGGATCAGCCGCGCATCGGAAAGCGAGCGCAGCGACAAAACGCCGGAAAGATCCGCGCCTGGCAGCGGCAGCAGGCGCGGGCGCGATCCGGTCGCCAGGACCAGATGGTCGAAGGCAAGTGCGCCGCCGCCGGCGATCTCCAGGCTGCGACGGCCGGCATCGATGCGCTCGATCCTGATGCCGGGCCGGTAGTCGATGGCGTTGCCGGTGTAGAAGGCTTCGCCACGCAAGGGTTGCGGCTTGGCTTCGGCATCCTTGATGAAGGTCTTCGACAGCGGCGGCTTGTGATAGGGCAGTTCGTTCTCATCACCGATGAGGATCACCGGCCCGTCATAGCTATCCTCGCGCAGGCTTGCCGCCGCTTGCACGCCTGCATGACCCGCACCGACAATGACCACGCCGTTCTTCATCGCATTCCAATCCCGGTTCGATTCTAGGATGTCTCGCCAAGTGGCAATTGTCTGACGCCGCCGCAAGAGCGTGTCTGCGGGTCGCACCCGGAATGGCGGCTGTCAATCGTGCAGTTCCCTGGCCTGCAGTCCCGGGCAAGGACGGTGCAGCAAGGTCATAAAGTTGACCGTTGTAGTTTAGAATAGTTCTAAACTATTGTTTCAATTGGCTTTTCCTGTCGATTTTCGTTGACTTCCATCGGCGTCGAAGCTTTATGGAAACCTGCGCGCTAGCGCATCCCCTGATGTTTGGGCCTTGAACCCGTTCGATTGGAGGCATTTTTGGTGTCTTTCTTCCGCGAACCGCGCGATGACGCGGCAAGTCTTGTGCCTTATGGCATCGATGTGGCCTGGCGCGGGTTGCCGCGCGCGCCATTCATGAAATTCCCGAGAAACTGGAGAGCGATAATGACAGCACGATATGGCGGCAGGCTTGCGGCGATGGGCGCCACGGCCTTGCTGACGGCAGCGGTGTTCGTGCTGCCCGCCAAGGCGCAGACCGATGCTAAAGCGGTCATCACGACTTATTCCGACATCGCGCTCGCCAAATACGAGGATTCGCTGACCACGGCGCAAGCCCTCGACAAGGCGGTCGACGCGCTGCTCGCCAACCCGTCGGCGGATACGCTCAACGCCGCACGCGAGGCCTGGAAGGCGTCGCGCGTTCCCTACCAGCAGACCGAGGTCTACCGTTTCGGCAACAAGATCGTCGACGACTGGGAGGGCAAGGTGAATTCCTGGCCGCTGGACGAAGGCCTGATCGACTATGTCGCCAAGAGCTACGGCACCGAGTCCGATGCGAATTCGCTCTATACGGCCAATGTGATCGCCAACAAGGAAATCGAGATCAACGGCAAGAAGGTCGACGCCTCGAAGCTTTCGCCGGAATTCCTCTCCGGTACGCTGCAGGAGGCTGGCGGCGTTGAAGCCAACGTCGCCACCGGCTATCACGCCATCGAGTTCCTGCTCTGGGGCCAGGACCTGCATGGCACCGGCCCGGGCGCCGGCGAGCGCCCCTATACCGACTATGACCTCAAGAACTGCACCGGCGGCAATTGCGACCGCCGTGCCGAATATCTGAAGTCCGCAAGCACCCTCCTGGTTTCGGACCTGCAGGAGATGGTCGGCAACTGGAAGGCGGATGGCGCGGCGCGCAAGGCCCTGGCCGACGGCGAGCCGAACACCGCCATCTCGACGATCTTCACCGGCATGGGCTCGCTGTCCTACGGCGAACTGGCCGGCGAGCGCATGAAGCTCGGCCTCTTGCTGCACGATCCCGAAGAGGAGCACGACTGCTTCTCCGACAACACCTACAACTCGCATCTCAACGACGCCATCGGCATCCGCGCCGCCTATCTCGCCAGCTATACCAGGCTCGATGGCACTGTCGTCTCGGGGCCTTCGGTGCACGAGATGGTGAAGGCTGCCGATCCGGCGATCGACAAGGAACTGTCTGACAAGCTCGACGTCACCGTCGCCAAGATGGAGGCGATCAAGGCTCGGGCCGAGGCCGGCGAGGCCTATGACCAGCAGATCGCCGAGGGCAACACCGAAGGCAATGCGACCGTGCAGGCCGCGATCGACGCCTTGATCGACCAGACCAAGTCGATCGAGCGCGCCGTCGGTTCCCTGAAGCTCAACGCCATCGCCTTCGAGGGCTCCGACAGCCTTGACGCACCCGACAAGGTGTTCAAGTAAGCGCCGAACGGGAGCTGGTCCGGAGCCCAATAATCGGCTTCGGAGTGGGCTCCGGAAGCGAAACAGCCACACGGCGCGGAAGGCGCCGTCAGCCATCCGGGCACTGTAAATGCTGATCTGCCATTGCAACATCATCACCGAGAAAGAGATCGAGCAGACGATCATCGATCTGCTGGATCAGGATCCCTGGCAACTTATCGTGCCGGCAAAGGTCTACCACACGATGCAGAAGCGCGGTCGTTGTTGCGGCTGCTTCCCAAATGTGGTCGAAACGATCATTCGGGTCACCGAGAACTACCACGCCCGCTCGGAGGCGAATGGCGTGGACATCGTTTCACACCTGGACCGCGTCAGGGGCCTGCGCGTCCAATACGGGAGCAGAATTCATGAAAGGCGAACCGCAGGTCATCGAGCGGCTTAACGAAGCTCTGTTCTTGGAACTCGGAGCGGTCAATCAGTATTGGGTGCATTTCCGTCTGCTCGAGGACTGGGGGTATGCCAAGCTGGCCAAGAAGGAGCGGGCGGAATCGATCGAGGAGATGCACCACGCCGACAAGCTCGTCGCCCGCATCATCTTCCTCGAAGGCCATCCGAACCTGCAGTCCGTGGCGCCGTTGCGCATCGGGCAGAACGTCAAGGAAGTGCTCGAATCCGACCTTGCCGGCGAATATGACGCACGCACCGCCTACAAGCGCTCGCGTGAAATCTGCAACGAGGCCGGCGACTATGTGTCGATGAAGCTGTTCGAGCAATTGCTGGCCGACGAGGAGGGGCATATCGACTTCCTGGAGACGCAGCTCGATCTGCTTGCCTCGATCGGCGAGGAAAAATACGGCCAGCTCAACGCCGCATCGGCGGACGACGCGGAGTAAGGATATGCGGGAATGCGGCGCCCCTTAGAATTCTTGCGCCGCTCGCGGCGGGCCGAAAGCTCGCCGCACCTTCGGAAGACGCCAGCCGGCTCGACGGGTCGGCGCTGCGCCATTCTCGTGCTGGCGCTGACTTCGTCGGCGCTGGCCGGCGACCTTCAACCCTCCGGCCTCGCCACCACGCGCACCGACCTCGATGCGAAGGATCAGGCGCGTGTCACCGCCATCACCAGGCCGACCGCGGATTTCTCCAGGCCCGAACGGTTCGAGTTGATGCAGGGTGGCGCCGGAACCTCTGAGAAGGACGTCAACCGCGACGCCTTCTCGCAATTCTCGGCCAACATCACCTTCGAGGAAGAAGGCACCTTCGAGCTCGGCAATGCGCTGTTCCGCAAGAACTGGGTGTCGTCGCCATCCTCGACGCAGGCCTCGGACGGGCTTGGCCCGCTGTTCAACGAACGCGCTTGCCAGAATTGCCATCTGAAGGATGGCCGCGGCCGTCCGCCGCAAGGCGACCTTGGCAGCACCTCGATGTTCCTGCGCTTGGCCCGAGACGCCAGCAGCGCGGAAGAGAAGGCCGCCCTTGCCGATCACCAGGTGCTCAACTTCCCCGACCGGGTCTATGGCTCGCAATTGCAGGAGTTGGCGGTGCCCGGCCTGCGCGGCGAAGGCAGGATGCATGTCGACTATCAGGAACGTAAGGTAGAGTTGACGGATGGCACCGTGGTTTCCCTGCGCAAGCCCAGCTATTCGGTCACCGATCTCGTCTATGGGCCGCTTGATCCGCGTACGACATTGTCGCCGCGCCTGACGCCGCCGATGATCGGGCTAGGCCTGATCGAGCAGATCGCGCCGGCCGATATTCTGGCCCATGCCGATCCGCAAGACCGTGACGGCGACGGCATTTCCGGCAGGCCGAACATCGTGCGCGACGGCCAGGGCGGGGAACTGACGCTTGGCCGTTTCGGCTGGAAGGCGCAGACCGCATCGATCCGCCAGCAGGCGGCCGATGCCTTTGCCGGCGACATCGGTATCTCGACGCCGGAAGAACCAAAACACTGGGGTGACTGCACCGCCGCGCAGGCAAAATGCCTTGCCATGCCAAACGGCGTACAGCAGCGTCTTGGTTCCGCCGAAGCGCCGCCACCGGTGATGGATCTCGTCACCTTCTATTCGCGGAACCTGGCTGTGCCGGCGCGCCGCGATCGCGACGCGCCCGATGTGCTCGCCGGCAAGAAGGTCTTCTACGACATCGGCTGCGTTTCCTGTCACACGCCGAAATTCGTCACCCGCCGTGATGCCCCTGACAAGGCGCAGGCCTTCCAGCTGATCTGGCCCTATTCCGACTTCCTGCTGCACGACATGGGGTCCGATCTTGCCGACGGACAGGCCGTGGGTGAGGCCACGGGCAACGAATGGCGCACCCCGCCGCTGTGGGGCATCGGCCTTACCGAGACCGTCAACGGCAATTCCTTCTTTCTGCATGACGGACGCGCGCGCAGCCTGACCGAGGCGATCCTGTGGCATGGTGGCGAGGGCCAGAAGGCGCGCGACCGTTTTGCCGCCGCCGACGCCGCTGAGCGCAGTGCGTTGCTCAAATTCCTGGAGTCACTTTGATGCTGAACCGTTCCGCGCTGTTTCTCGTTCTTCCGCTGGCCTTGCTGGGCTCTTTGCCCGCATCGGCGACGGTGAAGGCCTCCGATGTCATCCAGGGCGCGATCGACGGCTTTGTCCGCCCGGCCTATGCCGGCCTGCATGCGCACACGCAAACCTTGGCGAAGGCGATGCACGAGCTGTGCGAAGCGCCTTCGCCAGAGGAACTCGACGCGGCGCGGACCGAATTTTCGGCCACGGTCTATGCCTGGTCGTCGGCCGAGATCATCGGCATTGGGCCGGTCAAGGAAAACAACCGGCTGGAGCGCATGCTGTTCTGGCCGGACCGCAAGAGCATCGGCCTGAAGCAGGTGCAGGCGGCATTGTCGGCCAAGGACCCGACCGCAACCGACCCGGCGCAACTGGCCGGCAAGAGCGTTGCCATGCAAGGGTTGGGCGCGCTGGAATTCGTGCTTTTCGGCGACGGCGCCGATGCGTTGGCGGGCAAGGACGATCCCTACCGCTGCGCCTACGGCGCGGCGGTTGCCGGCAATATCGAGATCATGGCCAAAGACGTCAACGACGCCTGGAACAAGCCCGACGGCTTTGCCGCGCTTTGGGCCAATCCAGGGCCGCAAAACCCGCTTTACCGCGACGGCAACGAAGCCGTGACCGAACTGGTCGGCGTCTTCATCAACGAGCTGGAAATGGTTCGCGATGTCCGCCTGAAGGGGTTTCTGGGTGGCAAGCCCGAGGCCGACAAGCCGAAACAGGCGATCTACTGGCGCTCGCAAAACAGCGGCAATTCGCTGGCCGGAAACCTGGACGGCATCGATCGGCTGTTCCGGGTCTCGAAGCTTGGCGACGCATTGCCTGAAGATGCGCGCTGGATGGCGGAATCGATCCACATCCAGCTCGTCAACGGCGTCACCACCGCGAAGTCGGTCCAGGGTCCGATCGACAAGGCGCTTGCCGATCCGGCGCTGCGCGGCAAGCTTGAGCATTTCGCGCTGATCACCTCCAGCCTGTCGACTCTGATCGGCACCCGGCTGACCGCCGAATTCGGCCTGACCGCCGGCTTCTCGTCGCTGGATGGAGACTGATCCTTGAAAACGCCACTCATCGATCGCCGGGATTTTCTCCGGGCCGCGGGCATCGGCTTTGCCGCGGCGATGGCGCCGTCGGCGTGGGCCATGACGCTTGCGGCGGACGCTGTCTTCGCCACCGCCTTCGTCAAGCGTGACGGCAGTTTTGGCGCCGCCGTCCTGTCCGAGGCCGGCAAGGTTCTGCACGCGATCGACCTGCCTGATCGCGGCCATGACGTCACCTTCGACCCGATGTCGAAGCGTTCGGTTGTCTTCGCCCGCCAGCCCGGCACCTTCGCTGTCGTCTTCGATCACACCGGGCGCGACGCCCCGCTGACCATCGCCAGCATCCCTGGCCGGCATTTCTTCGGCCATGGTGTATTCTCGCCCGACGGCGCCTTGCTCTACGCCACCGAGAACGACTTCGACAACGCCGCCGGGGTCGTCGGCATCTACGATGCGCGCGCCAAATTCAGCCGTATCGGCGAATTCCCGACCTATGGCATGGGGCCGCACGAGCTTCTGCTGCTGGGCGACGGCAGGACGATCGCGGTTGCCAATGGCGGCATCGAGACCCATCCGGATTACGGCCGGGCCGAGCTCAACATCGCCACCATGAGGCCGTCCTATGTGCTGGTCGACCGCGTCACCGGCGATCTCATCGAAAAGCACGAACTGCCGGCGCCACTGCACCAACTGTCGATCCGCCACATGGACACCGACCAGGCCGGCACCGTCTGGTTCGGTTGCCAGTACAGGGGGGCGGGCACGGATCGTCCGCTGCTGGTCGGCCGTGCCACGCGCGGCAAGGACTTGCAGTTGCTCGACATGCCGGGGGACGTGCTGGCCGGCTTCCGCAACTATATCGGCTCGGTCGCCACCAACCCTGGATCCGGCACCGTCGCCGTATCGTCGCCGGAAGGCAATTCGTTGGTCGTGATCGATGCCGCCAGCGGCCAAGTCCTCTCGAACAGCGCGCTGGTCGAGGTCTGCGGCGTGGCGCCGGATGGGACTGGCTTCATGGCCACCACGGGTGCGGGCGAGATCATCGAAGGCAGCGGTGCGATGCGGTCCGAGCCGGACTATGTCTGGGACAACCACATGCTGCGCATCGAACAGGTGGCATAGCGCGCCGGTCGAAGCGAAGCCGCTTAACAAATTATGCTTGCGGTGGCGCGCCTTGGCGGGCACAGGGAAATGTTTCTCGGAACCGGTTGTTTCATGAAAGTGCTTGCCATCGACTGTGCCGCCAGCCTCTGCGCCGCCTGCGTCTACGACGCGGCGGCTGGGCTGGAGCTTGGCCGCTCGGTGCTCGATCTCGGCAAAGGTCATGCCGAGCACATGATGTCGGTCATCGCCGAGGCGCTGAAGGCGGGCGCGACCGACTATGCCGGTCTTGGCGCCATTGCCGTCTCCGTTGGCCCAGGTTCCTTCACCGGCTTGCGCGTTGGCGTCTCGACCGCGCGTGGTCTGGCGCTGGCGCTCAAGGTTCCCGCGATCGGTGTGACGACGCTCGATGCGCTGGCGGGTGAAGCAGCAGCGGCATTTCCCGGCCGCGCCGTGCTGGCGGCGCTCGATGCCGGGCGTGAAGAGATCCATGCCGCTGTCTACGATGAAACGTCAGTTTTGACTTACGGTCCGGCTGTGACCACGTTTGCTGAGGCCACTGGAATGGCGATCGAAAGCTCTGCGGTGCTTGCGGGCACTGCGGCAGCACAGATCGCCGCATCGGCCGGTCGTGGCTTCGATGTCGGGCCTCGGACGGCCACCGCCGACATTCTCACCTACGCCCGGCTGGCCGCCGCAAAGGGGCAGGGCGAAAGGCCGAAACCGCTTTATTTGCGCGGTGCGGACGCCAAGCCGCAGGCCGGATTCATCCTTTCGAGGCAAAAAAATTAATGCGCATACCTTTCCTCCAGCCGCGCCGCCGGGACTACGCGCTCGAGCCGCTCAGGATCACCGACAGCCAGGCCGTCTCGCTGCTGCATCGCGAGGACTTCGTCCGCCCATGGACCGATGGCGAGTTCGCCTCCCTGCTCGAACAGGACACCGTGTTCGGTTACGCCGCACGCGAAACCGGGCAGGGCGCCAAGCCGCCGGTCGGCTTCGTGCTGGCCCGGCTGGCCGCCGGCGAGGGCGAGATCCTGACTGTTGCGGTGGCGCGATCGCATCGCCGCCAGGGACTTGGCTGGCAGCTGATGGATGCGGTGCTGCGTGAACTGCACGCGCAGCGCGCCGAAGCGCTGTTCCTCGAGGTCGACGAGACCAATGTCGCCGCGATCGCCCTCTATCGGCGGCTGGGCTTCCGCGAGGTCGGCAAGCGGCCGGACTACTACAGATCGCCTGATCGCGGACCGACCGGCGCGCTTGTCATGCGCCGCGATCTTCGCTAGCCAGAAGACCGGGGTAGGGCGATGATCAAGAAAATCAGAATTTTCCTGGCCCTGTGCCTCGTCGTCGCCGGTTCGCTGATCCTCGTGCCGTTGCAGATACTGTCGATGAAGACCGGCTGGTGGCCGGAAACATTCATCCTCAAGATATGGCATCGGCTGATCCTCAGGGCGCTCGGCCTGCGCGTCCATGTCAACGGGACGCTGGCCGACAAACGGCCCTTGCTGGTTGCCTCGAACCACATTTCCTGGACCGACATCATGGTTCTGGGCTCTTTTGCCGATGTAAAATTCATCGCCAGGGCCGATATGGAAGGCTGGCCGCTGATCGGCATGCTGTCGAAGCTGCAGCGCACCGTCTTCATCGAGCGCGAGCGCAAGCGCTCCTCGGGCGACCAGGCGAGCGAGATCGCCAATCGCATGGCCAAGGGCGACGCCATGGTGCTGTTCGCTGAGGGCTCGACCGGTGACGGCAATGCCATCCTGCCTTTCAAGAGCACCCTGTTCGGCGCCGCCTCGATGGCGATTTCGGAGGGCTCGGCCGAGCAGGTCTTCATCCAGCCGGTGGCGATTGCCTATACCCGCCTGCACGGCGTGCCGCTCGGCCGCCGCCACCGGCCGATCTCGGCCTGGATCGGTGACGAGGATTTGATGCCGCATCTCAAGGTGCTGATGGCGGAAGGCGCACTCGATGTCGAAGTGCATTTCGGCGAGCCGATCGCGTTTTCCAAGGGTTCGAACCGCAAGGAAACGGCGAAGCTGATGGAAAGCCAGGTGCGCGATATGATGATGGCGGCACTCGCCGATCCGCGCCCGAGCCGCTAATTCCGGCTCCGTGTCTGCGGGCGCAGGGCGAGAATCGTCTGTTTTTTGTCACGGAAAGGCGTTAGAAGCCGCCAGATGGACTTGAACACGATTGAAAACGACGACATCGGCACGCTGGCTGGACAGCCGGCGGTGCACACCGTGGCCGCGAAAAAGGTCTTCATCAAGACCTATGGCTGCCAGATGAACGTCTATGATTCACAGCGCATGGCCGATGCGCTGGCCGCCGACGGCTATACCGCGACCGACGCCATCGGCGAGGCCGATCTGGTGCTGCTCAACACCTGCCATATCAGGGAAAAAGCCGCCGAAAAGGTCTATTCCGAACTCGGCCGCATCCGCGACATGAAGGCGGAGCGCGCCAGCGTCGGCCTCGATATGTTGATCGGCGTTGCCGGCTGCGTGGCGCAGGCCGAAGGCACCGAGATCATCCGCCGTTCGCCCGCCGTCGATCTGGTCATTGGGCCGCAGACCTATCATCGCCTGCCAGACGTGTTGGCGAGAGTGCGCGGTGGCGAGAAGATCGTCGAGACCGACTATGCCATCGAGGACAAGTTCGAGCATCTGCCGCAGCCGAAGCGCGCCGAGGTCATCAAGCGCGGCGTGACCGCCTTCCTCACCGTGCAGGAAGGCTGCGACAAGTTCTGCACCTTCTGCGTCGTGCCCTACACGAGGGGCTCCGAAGTCTCGCGGCCGGTGGCGCAGATCGTCGCCGAGGCCGAGCGCCTGGCCGAGGCTGGGGTGCGCGAGGTGACGCTGCTTGGCCAGAACGTCAATGCCTGGCACGGCCAGGGTGAGAATGGCGAGGAATGGGGCCTTGGCCGGCTGCTGTTCCGGCTGGCCGAAATTCCGGGGCTGGCGCGGCTGCGTTACACCACCAGCCATCCCCGCGACATGGACGACGAACTGATCGCCGCCCACCGCGACCTGCCGTCGCTGATGCCCTATTTGCATCTACCCGTGCAGTCCGGATCGGACCGCATCCTCAAGGCGATGAACCGCAGGCACACGGCCAGGGATTATCTGGCGCTGCTCGACCGCATCCGCGCTGCCCGGCCCGACATCGCGCTATCAGGCGATTTCATCGTCGGCTTCCCTGGCGAGACGGAAACCGATTTCGAGGCGACCATGGAACTGGTACGCCAGGTGAACTACGCCTCGGCCTTTTCGTTCAAATATTCGCCGCGTCCGGGGACGCCGGGCGCCGAGATGGCCGATCACGTGCCGGAAACGGTCAAGGACGAGCGCCTGCAGCGTCTGCAGGCACTGCTTCTGAAGCAACAGCAGGATTTCGGCTTGAGCCTGGTTGGCTGTACAATCGACACGCTGATCGAGAAGCCTGGCCGGCAGGCCGGCCAGAAGGTTGGCCGCTCGCCTTGGCTGCAGCCGGTTATTGTTGATGAAAAGGCCGGCGAAATCGGTGACATTATCCAGGTGCGAATCACGAAGACGGGCTACAACAGCCTGTTCGCCGAATTGGCCTGAGGGTCTCGGCAGATGAGGAGAGACGGTTGAGCGCAGCAGAGCTGAAGAACCTGCCCCCGGTACCGGCATCTGGGGCTTCTGATATGGCGCACATCGTTCTGACTTTCGACAACAACAAGCTTGCCAGCGCCCTTTACGGCCAGTTCGATGAAAACCTCGCCCGGCTCGAGCAAAAGCTCGGCGTCGACATACGCTCGCGCGGCAACCAGCTGACCATCAAGGGATCCGCTTCGGCCGCCGAACAGGCACGCCGCGCCTTGGACAATCTCTACGGGATCCTCCAGAAGGGCGTCGATATCGGCCAGTCCGACGTCGATGGCGCCGTGCGCATGGCGGTCGCCGCCGACGATCAGCTCTCGCTGCCGACGCTGGAGCGCAAGGGCAAGGTTTCCGCTGCCCAGATCGCCACCCGCAAGAAGACGATCTATGCCCGCTCGCTCAACCAGGACGCCTATATGCGGGCGCTGGAGCGGTCGGAACTGGTGTTCGGCATCGGTCCGGCCGGCACCGGCAAGACCTATCTGGCGGTGGCGCACGCAGCCATGCTGCTCGAACGCGGCATGGTCGAACGCATCATCCTGTCGCGGCCGGCCGTCGAGGCGGGCGAACGGCTGGGCTTCCTGCCGGGCGACATGAAGGAGAAGGTCGATCCCTATCTGCGGCCGCTCTATGACGCACTTTACGACATGATGCCGGCCGACAAGGTGGAGCGTGCGATTGCCGCCGAAGTCATCGAAATCGCGCCGCTCGCCTTCATGCGCGGCCGCACGCTGGCGCATGCCGCCGTCATCCTCGACGAGGCGCAGAACACCACGCCGATGCAGATGAAGATGTTTCTCACCCGTCTCGGCGAGAACTCGCGCATGATCGTCACCGGCGATCCCACCCAGATCGACCTGCCACCGAGCACCAAATCGGGCTTGGTCGAGGCCTTGCGTGTGCTCGACGGTGTGGCCGGAGCGGTAACCGTGCGCTTCAACGATATCGACGTCGTTCGCCATCCGCTGGTGGCGGAAATCGTCAGGGCCTATGACCGCGACGCCAAGCTGGCGCGCGGCCTCGGTGCCGAGAATTGATCTGACGATGCGGCCTCATGCCTGAGGACAGCACATCCGTCGACGGGAGCCTTCCCATCGAGATCGATATATCGATTGAAGCGGGCGACTGGCCCGCTGAGGCAAGCCTGGCGCGATTGGTCGATCGCGCTGTCGCGGCTGCTTTCGCCGAAACTGGTGCGGCAGGACATTCCGAACTCAGCATCGTTTTTTCCGACGACGCTCATATCCGCACCTTGAATGCGGACTGGCGCGGCAAGGACAAGCCCACCAACGTCTTGTCTTTCCCGGCTTTTCCGCATGTGAAGGATGGTCCATTGCCGCCGATGCTCGGCGACATCGTGCTCGCCGCCGAAACCGTGGCGCGCGAGGCGGCACTGGAAGACAAGCCCGTGGAGAACCATATCACCCATCTCGTGATCCACGGCCTGCTGCACCTCATGGGTTACGACCACGAGACCGACACCGAGGCCGAGGCGATGGAAGCCGTCGAACGCGCAGCGCTTGCAAGGCTTGCCATTCCCGATCCCTACGCGTAACTACAAAAGACCAATTGACCGGACGAAGATGAACGACAAACCAGAGACTGCCGCCCGCCCCGACGCCGGCAGTGCGCCCAAGGCTTCCGATACGTCGGAAGAGGGATCAAGTCCGAGTACCGTTACTCCTGGTGCTGCCAGCATCGGCAGCGTTGCCAGCGAAACTTCGCCTGCCGGCCCCTCCCTGTTCGAACGCGTGCTGGGCCTGTTCCGGCAACGCAACGGCACCAGCCTGCGCGAGGAAATCGCCGGCGCGCTGGCCGAGACGGCGAGTGATGCCGGCGCCTTTTCGCCTGGCGAACGCGCCATGCTCAACAACATCTTGCGCCTGCGCGAGGTGCGGGTAGAGGACGTCATGGTGCCGCGCACCGACATCCAGGGGGTCGAGATCACGACGACGCTCGGCGACCTCCTGGGCACCTTCGAACAATCCGGCCATTCCCGCATGCCGGTCTATTTCGAGACGCTCGACGACCCGCGCGGCATGGTCCATATCCGCGACGTTCTGGCCCACATCACCAAGCTCGCGCGGGTCAAGAAGGGCCGCACGACCAGGAAGACGCCCGTCGCCACGCAGCTCGACCTTGCCCAGGTCGACCTTTCGCGCACCATCGGCGAGCTCAACCTGATCCGCCAGGTTCTGTTCGTGCCGCCGTCGATGCTTGCCTCCGACCTGATGGGCCGCATGCAGACGACGCGCACGCAGATGGCGCTGGTCATCGACGAATATGGCGGCACGGACGGGCTTGTCTCGCTCGAGGACATCGTCGAAATGGTCGTCGGCGACATCGAGGACGAGCATGACGACGACGAGCCGATGATCACCCAGGCCGGTGACGGCGTGTTCGTGGTCGACGGCAAGGCCGAGATCGACGAAGTCGCCAAGATGATCGGTGAGGGTTTCGCTGCCGGCGAACATGGCGAGTATGTCGACACCATCGGCGGCATGATCTTCAACACGCTCGGCCGCGTGCCGGCGCGCGGCGAGGTGGTGCAGGCCATCCCCGGTTTCGAGTTCCATGTGCTCGATGCCGATCCGCGCCGCGTCAAGCGCGTGCGCATCGTGCAGAGCCAGAAGGGCGAGCGACGCCGGCGCGCCACGGCGCGCACCGAGCAGGCGTGAGCGTTTCGCGCGCTCGATGACGATCGACGACCCGTTCAAGCATGCGAGCCTGGGTTCCGGTGTCTTCTACAGGGATCCGCGCGCTGCGCTGGATTGGCTCGAAGCGGCTTTCGGCTTCGAGCGCAGCATGGTGGTCAGCGATGCCGAGGGCAAGCTCGTCCACGCCGAGATGCGGTTCGGCGATTGCACCATCATCGTCGATTCCGAATGGAGCGACTATGTCGCCAGCCCCGTTTCGGTCTCGGGCAAGAACACGCAGTCGGTCTATGTCAGACTGAAGGTCGGACTGGATGGCCATTGCGAGCAGGCGCGGGCGGCCGGTGCTGTAATAATCCAGGAGCCGGCGGACCGGTTCTACGGCGAACGCCAGTATCGGGCGCGCGATCCCGAAGGCCACGTCTGGACTTTCTCGCAGACGATCCGCGTCGTGTCCCGCGAGGAGGCCGAACGGCTTGGTGGCGTGCGGATAGAAGGCTGGCACCGGTAGTCGCCTTGGTGGGAAACCGTGGTCGACCGGCCGGCGTTTGGAGCGCGGACCGCGGCCTGTTAAATCTTTCTTCCTGATTCGCACGACTCGGAAGTATGCATGGTGCGCCTTGCCGGCCGGATAATTCTGCTTTGGGGTTGGCGGCGCGCGCTCGTGGCCTTTCTCGCAGGCGCCCTGGCGGTGCTTGGCCAGGCGCCATACGATTTCTTCGCCGCTTGCTTCATCTCGTTTCCGGTGCTGGTCTGGTTGCTCGACGGCGCGACCGGCGAAGCCTCCGGCAGCCTGGTCCGGCGCCTGCGGCCGGCTTTTGCCGTCGGCTGGTGGTTCGGCTTCGGCTATTTCCTCGCCGGTCTCTGGTGGATCGGTTCGGCGTTGCTGGTCGAGGCCGACAGCTTTGCCTGGGCGCTTCCGTTCGCGGTGGTCGGCATTCCCTTCGCGCTCGCCTTTTTCTATGGCTTTGCAACGGTGGTCGCCCGGCTTTTGTGGAGCAGCGACATCGGCCGCATCGCGGCACTCGCCTTCGGCTTCGCGCTGGCGGAGTGGCTGCGCGGCTTCTTGTTCACAGGTTTTCCCTGGAATGCGATCGGCTACGCGGCGATGCCCGTGCCCCTTCTGATGCAGAGCGTCTCGGTGACCGGCATGATCGGCATGAACGCGCTCGCCGTGTTCCTCTTCGCGCTGCCGGCGCTGCTGGCGGCGCGCCGGCACCTGCGCCTTGGGGCGGCGCTGTTTGTCGCCCTCGCCGCGGCCCATGTCGGCTTCGGCTATGTCAGGCTCGCCGCTCCCGAAAAACCTGCGGATCGCAGCTTGAATGTCCGCATCGTTCAGCCGGCCGTGGACCTGTCGGAGAAGTGGGACGCCTCGGTGCGCGATCGCATCTTCGCCACCTTGCTGGGCCTGTCCGCCAAGGCGCCGGACCCCGGTCACGACAAGCCGCAGCTGATCCTGTGGCCGGAAACATCGGTGCCGTTCCTTTTCACCGAGCGCCCTGACGCGTTGACGGCGCTGGGCGACATGCTGGGCGACGGCCAGATGCTGATCGCCGGCGTCGTTCGCGAGGAAGGCGGCTCGGCCGCCGGCGCCGACAGCCGCTATTATAATTCGGTGGTGGCGATCGACGACAAGGGTGAAATCGCCGATGCCGTCGACAAGGTCCATCTGGTGCCGTTCGGCGAGTACCTGCCTTTTGCCGACCTGCTCAGCCGTTTCGGCATCGAACAGCTCGTCGCCGGGCCGATGACGTTCACGGCCGGCAACGAGCGCCACGCCATCACGCTGCCGGGCGGCCTCCGTGCCCTGCCATTTATCTGTTATGAGGTGATCTTTCCCGACCTGGTGGCAGTTGACGCTACGTCAGCACAGCTTATTGTGAACGTTACCAATGATGCCTGGTTCGGCGACACGCCGGGGCCGTATCAGCATTTCAGGCAGGCTCAGATTCGCGCTGTGGAGAACGGGTTGCCCTTGTTGCGTGCCGCCAACAACGGCATCTCGGCCGTTGTCGACCAACGTGGGCGCATCGTCGATGCGCTGGCGATCGACGCGCGCGGGGCCATCGATGTGAAGGTGCCTATTGCCGAACAGACAGTCGTTTCCGAGGGTCAGCGACGCATTAACGGAATGCTGATCACGTTGCTGTTTGCGCTGGGCGGGGCACTGTTGAACGTAAGGCAAAGGCTACGGGTGAATTGACAGTTGGCACATTAGAAACTCATACTGTACCGCCTGAAATTTCTCGAAGCCGGTGGATCATACTGTTGGGGCAGTCGCCTCCGGCTTTGTTTGGGCGAGAAAAAAATCACAAAGCCGAAAAAATTCGGCGAGGAAAAAATGACAGAAGAAAACAAGAAGAAACCAAATCCCATAGACATCCACGTTGGAAGCCGCGTCCGGCTTCGCCGCAATATGCTCGGAATGAGCCAGGAAAAGCTGGGCGAGAATCTCGGCATCACATTTCAACAGATCCAGAAGTATGAAAAGGGCACCAACCGCGTCGGCGCCAGCCGCCTGCAGGCGATTGCTTCCATACTCGGCGTGCCCGTCGCCTTCTTTTTCGAGGATGCGCCAGGCCAGGAATCCTCGGCCAACCGCGGTTTTGCCGAGGATGCGTCAATGGCTTTCGCCGTCGAATTCTGCGGCAGTCCAGAGGGACTCCAGCTCAACCGTGCCTTTGTCAAGATCGCCGACGTCAAGGTGCGCCGCAGGATCATCGACCTTGTGAAGTCGCTCGCTGCCGACGATCTCGACTGATCCGTAATGCGCTTCGAACCGGCGGCACCGCGCCGCCGGTGGCATAAAATATCGGCTCCGACATTCATGCCAAGACGGCGGCGACGCTTGACGAGCAGCGCTTTGCCCCGCTAACACGTGGCGCGCCAAAATCGGCAGCCTGCCGATCGTTTTTCAAGAGGGGACACCCGTGACGCGGCAGAACTACTTCTTTACCTCGGAATCCGTTGCCGAGGGCCATCCCGACAAAGTCTGTGACCGGATTTCCGACGAGATTGTCGATCTGGTCTACCGTGAGGCCAAGAAGACCGGCATGGACCCGTGGAAAGTCCGCGTCGCCTGCGAGACCTTGGCGACCACCAACCGCGTCGTCATCGCCGGCGAGGTGCGCGTTCCCGAGACGCTGCTGAAGAAGGACAAGGCCGGCAACGTCCTCATGGACGCGGCGGGCCACCCTGTCGTGAATCCGGCGAAGTTCAAATCTGTCGCCCGCAAGGCTATCCGCGAGATCGGCTACGAACAGGCCGGTTTCCACTGGAAGACGGCGAAGATCGAAGTCCTCCTGCATGGCCAGTCGCCTGACATCGGCCAGGGCGTCGACAACGCCGCCGATCGCCAGGGCGAAGAAGGTGCCGGCGATCAGGGCATCATGTTCGGCTATGCCTGCCGCGAAACGCCGGACCTGATGCCGGCGCCGATCTACTACAGCCACAAGATCCTCGAACTTCTGGCCGCCGCCCGTCACCAGAACAATGGCGAGGCCGGCAAACTCGGGCCGGACGCCAAGAGCCAGGTCACCGTCCGTTACGTCGACGGCAAGGCCGCCGAGGCCACGCAGATCGTGCTGTCGACCCAGCATCTGGATTCAAGCTGGGATTCCAAGAAGGTCCGCAAGGTCGTCGAACCCTACATCCGCGAGGCGCTTGGCGACCTCAAGATCGCCGACGACTGCATGTGGTACATCAACCCGACCGGCAAGTTCGTCATTGGCGGACCGGACGGCGATGCCGGGCTGACCGGCCGCAAGATCATTGTCGATACCTATGGCGGTGCGGCACCGCACGGCGGCGGCGCCTTCTCCGGCAAGGACACCACCAAGGTCGACCGTTCGGCGGCCTACGCGGCGCGCTATCTGGCCAAGAATGTCGTGGCGGCCAAGCTTGCCGACCGCTGCACCATCCAGCTTTCCTACGCCATCGGCGTCGCCCAGCCCTTGTCGGTCTATGTCGACCTGCACGGCACCGGCAAGGTCGACGAGGCAAAGCTCGAGGATGCGCTGCGCACCGTGATGGACCTGTCGCCATCAGGCATCCGCCGTCATCTCGATCTCAACAAGCCGATCTATGCCAAGACGTCGTCTTATGGCCATTTCGGCCGCAAGGCTGGCCGTGACGGGTCCTTCTCCTGGGAGAAGACCGATCTGGCCAAGGCGCTCAAGGATGCTGTCGCGGCCTGAGCGCCCGACAGATCCTGCGGCACCAGATGAGCCCCGAAGACAGGCCAAGCCGTGCGACCGAAGCCTTCTTCGGCCGTCGGCGCGGCAAGCCGGTCCGCCCGCAGCAGGCGGCGGCGCTGGAAAGCGGTCTCGGCACCTACCGGCTCGATCTGACGGCTGAAGCGCCGTCGGATCTGCGCACCTTGTTTGAGGCCGATGTCTCGGCCGTCCGCCTTGAGATCGGCTTTGGCGGCGGCGAACATCTTCTGCACCGCGCCATCGAGGCGCCGACAACCGGATTTGTCGGCGTCGAGCCCTTCGTCAATGGCATGGCCAAGATGATGATGGCGGTTAGGCAGCGGCCGCTGGCCAATCTGCGTGTCTTCGATGACGATGCCACCCGGCTGCTCGATTGGCTGCCGCCGGCCTCGCTCGACGGCATCGATCTTCTCTACCCGGATCCCTGGCCGAAGAAGAAGCATTGGAAGCGGCGATTCGTCAGTGCGGTCAATCTCGACCGCTTCGCGCGCGTTCTGAAGCCAGGCTCAAAGTTCCGTTTCGCGTCCGACATCGACACTTATGTGAATTGGACGTTGCTGCATTGCCGGGCGCATGGCGCCTTCGTATGGCAGGCGGCGGATGCCGGCGACTGGAACAGCCCCTATGAGGGCTGGCCGGGTACGCGTTACGAGGCGAAGGCCATTCGCGAGGGCCGGCGGCCGGCCTATCTGACCTTTGTCAGGAAATAGGTGCCGTCACGGCGCCTCCCGCCGGATTTTCAGAAACGGCCGATCCTGTTGAAGATAGCCGGATCCATGTCCAGCTTGCGCTGGTCGTCGGCACGCGGCTTGCGGCCGGCTTCCACGGCGCGCGAGGCGGCGACCGCGCCGCCGAATGCGGTGAAGAGGTCGCCCAAGGCGGAAAATAGTCTGCGGTTGCCCATGATCTTGTCCTTTCGCGCGCCACAGCGCCGCGTCTGTTCGTGTCGTGGCTAACAAATAAGGGCGCCCTCCCGCCTCTCACAGGGGGATTGTCGCATGGGCGCCATGCGCCTGGAGCAATGCTGATGCCGTCAGGGCTTTTGCCGACCTTGCACGGCGGGCTGTCACGGCGGGCTTGAAACACAGGCGGTGTTCGTTTATATCAGCCTCAAATTCTTGGTCGGTATGACGAAGAGTGGGTCCACCCGGTCCCGCTCTTTTTTATTACCTGCCGGGTGCATCGGCCGAAAAGTGCGAAGCGGTTTTCGGATGGTTCCGATGCGCAAACTAAAGAACATTGCGAAACGAACGACAGGCAATTGATGACTTCAATGACAAGCGAAGGTGACGACCGCATCATCCGCGAGAGCGGTATCGATGCGCGCATCGCGCTGATCATCCAGCCGGTGCTGCGCGGCATCGGCTTTCGCCTCGTGCGCGTGCATCTGTCCGGCCAGAACGGCTTGACGCTGCAGATCATGGCCGAGCGCGAGGACGGCACCATGACCGTCGAGGATTGCGAAGAGGTCAGCCGCGCGGTGTCGCCGGCGCTCGACGTCGACGATCCGATCGAGAAGGCGTATCATCTCGAAGTCTCTTCGCCCGGCATCGATCGGCCGCTGGTGCGCAAATCGGATTTCGTGACCTGGACCGGCCATCTGGTGAAGATGGAAACATCGGTCATCGTCGCCGATCGCAAGCGTTTCAAGGGCAAGATCGCCGAGGCTGGTGAGAAAGATGTGCTCATCGAGCGCGACAAGGCGGCCTATGGCGAGGAGCCGACGGTGCGCGTGCCCTACGACGCCATTTCCGAGACTCGGTTGATCCTGACCGACGACCTCATTCGCGATGCGTTGTCGAAGGACAACAGGGCGCGCAAGGAAGCCAAGAAACGCCGCGGCGAGCCGGACGACGTGCCCGAGGGTACGGAAGCGGACGCCACGGAAGAACACGAACAGGAAAGTTGATTGAGCTGCCGGGCGTAAAAGCCCGGCTGACAGGCTCGGGAGAAAAAACATGGTTGTAAGCGCCAACAGACTCGAACTGCTGCAGATTGCCGACGCGGTCGCGCGTGAAAAGTCGATCGACAAGTCGATCGTCATCGCCGCCATGGCCGATGCGATCCAGAAGGCGGCGCGCTCGCGTTACGGCCAGGAGACCAACATCCGCGCCGACATCAATCCCAACACCGGTGAGATGAAGCTGCAGCGGCTGATGGAAGTGGTCGAGAAAGTCGATGACTACGCCACGCAGATCGCCATTTCCTCGGCGCGCGAGCGCAATCCCGACGCCCAGCTCGGCGACTTCATCGCCGAACAGCTGCCGCCGATGGATTTCGGCCGCATCGCCGCCCAGTCGGCCAAGCAGGTCATCGTGCAGAAGGTGCGCGAGGCCGAGCGCGACCGCCAGTATGACGAGTACAAGGACCGCATCGGCGAGATCGTCAACGGTACCGTCAAGCGCGTCGAGTATGGCAACGTCATCGTCGATCTCGGCCGTGGCGAGGCGATCATCCGCCGCGACGAGCTGATCCCGCGCGAAAATTACAAATATGGCGACCGCGTCCGCGCCTATGTCTACGACGTGCGCCGCGAGCAGCGCGGCCCGCAGATATTCCTGTCGCGCACCCATCCGCAGTTCATGGCCAAGCTCTTCACCATGGAAGTGCCGGAAATCTACGACGGCATCATCGAGATCAAGTCGGTCGCCCGCGACCCGGGCTCGCGCGCCAAGATCGCCGTCATCTCGCGTGACAGTTCGATCGATCCGGTCGGCGCCTGCGTCGGTATGCGCGGCAGCCGCGTCCAGGCCGTCGTCGGCGAATTGCAGGGCGAGAAGATCGACATCATTCCGTGGTCGCCCTCGGCCGCCTCCTTCATCGTCAACGCGCTGCAGCCGGCCGAAGTCGCCAAGGTCGTGCTCGACGAGGACGCGGAGCGCATCGAAGTGGTGGTTCCCGACGATCAGCTGTCGCTGGCCATCGGCCGCCGCGGCCAGAACGTGCGTCTCGCCTCGCAGCTCACCGGCTGGGATATCGACATCCTGACCGAGGCAGAGGAGTCCGAACGCCGCCAGAAGGAATTCGTCGAGCGCTCGGCGCTGTTCATGGAAGCCCTCGACGTCGACGAGATGGTCGGCCAGGTGTTGGCCTCGGAAGGCTTCACCAGCGTCGAGGAAGTCGCCTATGTCGATGCCGGCGAAATCGCCTCGATCGACGGCTTCGATGAGGACACCGCGTCGGAAATCCAGACCCGCGCCCGCGAATATCTCGAGAAGATCGAAGCCGAGCATGACGACAAGCGCAAGGCGCTGGGCGTCTCGGACGAGCTGCGTGAAATCCCCGGCATCACCACCGCCATGATGGTGACGCTCGGCGAGGACGGCGTGAAGACGATCGAGGATTTCGCCGGCTATGCCGCCGACGACCTGACCGGTTGGAAGGAACGCAAGGACGGCGAGACCAAGGTGTATCCCGGCGTTCTGGCCAATCATGGCGTTTCGCGCGCCGATGCCGAGCAGATGGTGCTGAATGCCCGTCTCAAGGCCGGCTGGATCACCGAAGACGAGCTTGCAGCCGAGGAAGCCCCGGCTGACGAAGCCGTTGGTGCGTGAGGTGAAACCGCATCGCACACAACCCGCCCTTGGACGAGATGAACGATCGCACCTGCATCGTCACCCGCAAGCAGGCCGAACCGGATGAATTGATCCGGTTCGTCGTCGGCCCGGATTCGGCCGTCGTTCCGGATCTCAAGAGAAATCTGCCCGGCCGCGGTTGCTGGGTGAGTGCCGACCGCCTACATATCGAGAAGGCGGCGGCGAAGAACCTCTTTGCCCGCGCCTTTAAGGCACAGGTGGTCTTGCCGCCCGATCTGGGCGGCATGGTCGATGGGCTGCTTTCCAGATCCGCTCTGGGTATGCTGGGCCTCGCCCGCAAGGCAGGCGCGATTTCTCTTGGTGCCACCAAAGTCGAGAGCGCGGTGCGCGGTGGACTGGCACTTTTCGTGCTCCACGCGACCGAGGCCTCCGACGACGGCGTGCGCAAGATCAGCCAGGCGCGGCGGGCGACCGTCCATATCGGCGGCCCCTCCATCCTTGCCTACAAACTTTTCTCCGAGGCCGAGTTGAGCTTGGCATTGGGGGGTACAAATGTGATACATGCTGCCGTCCTCGCGGGAGACGCGGGTAAGGCGGTCCAGAAGCGCATAGTTGCGCTTGACCGATATCGGGGCGGTACCCCGGACGATCTGGCAATGCTTGCGGCCGTTGCTGACGAAGATGATGCTGCAGAGGATATGGAATGAGCGATACGAAATCGGGCGACGACAAGACGTTGAGCGTTACGCCGAAGAAGACCTTGACGTTGAAGCGCCCCGGCATGGAACAGGGCACCGTGCGCCAGAACTTCTCGCATGGCCGTACCAAGTCGGTCGTGGTCGAGACTAAGAAGCGCAAGTTCTCGCTGCCCGGCGACAAGCCGGAGCCGGTTGCTGCTGCCCCTGCGCCCGTCTTCACGCCGAAGCCCGCGGCGGTCGTGGCCGCGCCACCCATGGTGCAGGAAGCGCCCAAGGCGCCTCCGCCTCCGCCGCCTCCGGTCGAGCGCAGCGGCATGGTGCTGAACGAACTGTCGCGCTCCGAAATGGAAGCGCGCCGCAGGGCGCTCGAAGGCTCCAAGGTCCGCGAGGTCGAGGACCGTCAGCGCGCCGCCGAGGAAGCCAAGCGCCGCGCCGAGGACGAAGAGCGCCGCAAGCGTGAGCGTGAGGAATCCGCGCGCCGTCAGGCCGAGGAAGAGGCACGCCTGCAGACGGAAGCCGAATCCCGCCGTCGTGCCGAGGAAGAGGCGCGCCGCCGCGCGCCGCTGGCAGCCGAGTTGGCAACCGCCGACGAGGAGGAAGAGGTCAAGCCGAAGCGGACAGGTGCCGGTGCGCCGGTGCGCCGCCCGGTCACGCCCGAAGTGGCGCGTCCGGCCAAGCCAACCAAAGGCGAGGAAGACCGCCGCCGTGGCAAGCTGACGCTGAACTCCGCGCTTTCCGACGAGGATGCGCGGGCCCGTTCGCTGTCGTCGATGCGCCGCCGCCAGGAAAAGTTCAAGCGCGCGATGCACAATGAGCCGCGCGAGAAAGTCATGCGCGAAGTGATCCTGCCCGAGACCATCACCATCCAGGAACTGGCGCAGCGCATGTCCGAACGTGCGGTCGATGTGGTCAAGTTCTTCATGAAGCAGGGCCAGATCCTGAAGCCGGGCGACGTCATCGACGCCGACACGGCCGAACTGGTCGCCACCGAATTCGGCCACACGGTCCGCCGCGTCGCCGAGTCCGACATCGAGGAAGGCCTGTTCAACATCGCCGACAATGCCGAGGACCTGGTGTCGCGTCCGCCGGTCGTGACCATCATGGGCCACGTCGACCACGGCAAGACCTCGCTGCTCGATGCCATCCGCAATGCCAATGTCGTCTCCGGCGAGGCCGGCGGCATCACCCAGCATATCGGCGCCTATCAGGTCGAGAAGAACGGTCAGAAGATCACCTTCATCGACACGCCCGGCCACGCCGCCTTCACGGCGATGCGCGCCCGCGGCGCCCAGGCCACCGACATCGCCATCCTGGTGGTGGCGGCCGACGACAGCGTGATGCCGCAGACGATCGAATCGATCAGCCATGCCAAGGCGGCCGGCGTTCCGATCATCGTGGCGATCAACAAGATCGACAAGCATGACGCCGATCCGCAGAAGGTTCGCTCCGAACTGCTGCGCCATGAGGTCTTCGTCGAATCCATGGGCGGTGAAGTGCTGGACGTCGAAGTGTCGGCGACCAAGGGCACCAATCTCGACAAGCTGCTCGAGGCGATCCTGTTGCAGGCCGAAATCCTCGACCTGAAGGCCAATCCGGACCGCACCGCCGAGGGCGTGGTCATCGAGGCGCAGCTCGACAAGGGCCGTGGTCCCGTCGCCACCGTGCTGGTGCAGACCGGCACCTTGATGCCGGGCGACATCCTCGTCGCCGGCAACGAATGGGGCCGGGTGCGTGCTCTGGTCAACGATCGCGGCGAGCAGATCAAGGAAGCACCGCCGGCAATGCCGGTCGAGGTGCTCGGCCTTCAGGGCACGCCGCAGGCCGGTGACCGCTTCGCCGTGGTCAACAACGAGGCCCGCGCCCGCGAGATCACCGAGTATCGCCAGCGTCTGGCCCGTGAGAAGGCGGTCGCCAGGCATGCCGGCCAGCGCGGCTCGCTCGAACAGATGATGTCGCAGTTGCAGACAAGCGGGCTGAAGGAATTCCCGCTGGTCATCAAGGGCGACGTGCAGGGTTCGATCGAGGCGATCAACGCGGCATTGGACAAGCTCGGCACCGACGAGGTGCGTGCGCGCATCGTCCACGCCGGCGCCGGCGCCATCACCGAAAGCGACGTCTCGCTGGCGGAAACGTCGGGTGCGGCGATCATCGGCTTCAACGTCCGCGCCAACGTGCAGGCACGTGCCGCCGCCGCGGCCGCTGGCATCGAGATCCGCTACTACTCGATCATCTACAACCTCGTGGATGACGTGAAGGCGGCTCTGTCGGGCCTGCTGTCGCCGGAGCGCCGCGAAACCTTCATCGGCAATGCCGAGATCCTCGAGATCTTCGACATCACCAAGGTCGGCAAGATCGCCGGCTGCCGTGTCACCGAAGGCAAGGTCGAGCGCGGTGCGGGCGTGCGCCTGATCCGCGACAACGTCGTCATCCACGAAGGCACGCTGAAGACCCTCAAGCGCTTCAAGGACGAGGTTTCGGAAGTCCCCGGCGGCCAGGAGTGCGGCATGGCCTTCCAGAACTACGAGGACATGCGGGTCGGCGACGTCATCGAGTGCTTCCGCGTCGAGATGGTGACCCGGACGCTCTGAGTTCGAGTGGCTTGTTAGTATCGGGCGGTGGTCGAAAGGCCGCCGCCCTCAAGCCTATTGAGAATGACTGTTTGAGACATGAGGCACGGTCCTATCCCGAGCCTCACGCTTTCAGGATTGAGAAAAATGCCCCGTTCCACCACATCCGGCCCATCCCAGCGCATGCTGCGCGTCGGCGAACAGGTGCGCCATGCGCTCTCCGAAACCTTGCAGCGCGGCGACATCATCGACCCGCTGATCGAGAATTCGGTCGTTTCGGTCTCCGAAGTGCGTATGTCGCCCGATCTCAAGATCGCCACTGCCTTTGTTTCTCCGCTCGGCGCCAAGGATGCCGAGGCCGTGATCGAGGCGCTCAACAAGCATGCGAAATTTGTGCGCGGCCGTGTCTCCGGCGCGCTTCGGCAAATGAAATACATGCCGGAGTTCCGCTTCAGGCTGGACACCTCCTTCGACAATTTCGCCAGGATCAACGACCTGCTGAAATCGCCCGAAGTGGCGCGTGATCTCGACGCGGACGACGACAGGAACAAAGAGGACGGGGACAGCGAATAATGGCGCGCCGAGGCAAGAAGAAGGGCCGGCCGGTCTCCGGCTGGGTGGTGCTGGACAAGCCTGTCGGCATGGGCTCGACCGAGGCCGTTTCCAAGATCAAATGGCTGTTCCAGGCCGAAAAGGCCGGCCATGCCGGCACGCTGGATCCGCTGGCGTCCGGCATGCTGCCGATCGCGCTCGGCGAAGCCACCAAGACCGTGCCCTATGTTCAGGACGGCGCCAAGGTCTATCGCTTCACCGTGGCCTGGGGGCAGGAGCGCTCGACCGACGACCTCGAAGGGCCGGTGACGAAAGAGGCTGACCAGCGGCCGTCGGAAGCCGAGGTCAGGGCGCTGCTTCCCAAATATACCGGCGTCATCATGCAGACGCCGCCGCAATTCTCCGCCATCAAGATTGCGGGCGAACGCGCCTACGACCTTGCCCGCGAGGGCGAGACGGTCGACATTCCGGCCCGCGAAATCGAGATCGGCCGTCTCGACATCGTCGAGCACGGTGCCGATCAGACCGTTTTCGAAGTCGAATGCGGCAAGGGCACCTATGTGCGCTCGCTGGCCCGCGACATGGGCCGCGATCTCGGCTGCTTCGGTCATATCAGCGAACTGCGCCGGGTCGAGGTCGAGCCGTTCACGCCGGAGGATTTCGTCACCGTCGCGGAACTCGAGGCGGCCCGTTTCGGCGCGCCGGGCGAAGACTTGGGGGGCCAAGACAAGTCGGAAACGGCGGATGCCGTCGACGTTGTGGAAGCGCCGATCGATTTCGGGGCGATCGATGCGCTTCTGGTCGATACGTCCGCCGCGCTCGACTGTCTGCCGCAGATCGCTCTCAGCGACGACGCGGCGACCAAGATCCGCCTCGGCAATCCGGTCATCATCCGTGGCCGCGACGCGCCTGTGGAAGCCGAGGAAGCTTGCGCCACGGCACGTGGCAAGCTGGTCGCCATCGGCGCTATCGAGCAAGGCATGTTCAAGCCCAAGCGGGTCTTTGCCGGGTGACGGCTGTCGTCTAATCTCGGTTTCATTCTACGCTCGAGGGGCACATGGCAAAGGCCGAGGCGGTGAAAAAGCGGACGCCGGTGAAGACGCGGCGGCCACCGGTCGGGGCCTCGCCAGGCACGCTGATCGCCGATCCGGCGGCGCGCCGTTCGGAACTGCGGCTGACGATGATCTCGCCGCAAAAGTACAAGACCATCGAAAACGCCAGCGTCGACGATATCGAAGCCAATTGCCGCAAATGGCCTGTCATCTGGCTCGACTGCACCGGTCTCGCCAACATCCAGCTGATCGAGGAGATCGGCCGCATCTTCAGTCTGCATCCGCTTGCGCTGGAGGACGTCGTCAACTCCGGCCAGCGGCCAAAGGTCGACTTCTTCGAAGATCATGCCTTCGTCGTCGTCCGCATGATCGACGATGTCACTTCGCATCGCTATGAACAGATTGGCCTCTTCGTCGGCGAGAACTTCGTCGTCACCTTCCAGGAGCGCGAGGGCGACCCGTTCGACCCCGTGCGCAAGCGCATCGAGAGTTCGGCGCCCAACCGGTTGCGGGCGCGCGGCGCCGATTATCTTGCCTATGCGCTGATCGACGCCATCGTCGACAGCTATTTCCCGCCGATCGAGGCGGCCGGCGATCTGGTCGACAGCATCGAGGACGAGATGCTGCACTCACCGCACAAGCATCAGATGCGGCAGCTGCACGAATTGCGGCGCGACGCCAATGTCCTCAAAGGCGTGCTGTGGCCGATGCGCGATGCGCTGGCAACGCTGATCCGCAACGACGTGCCTTATGTGAAGGCCGAAACCAAGGTTTTCCTCAACGACACGCTCGACCATTCGCTCAGGCTGATCGAACTGGTCGAGACCCAGCGCGACATGCTGACCGGGCTGATCGAGATGCATCTGTCGCTGAGCCAGGCACGCACCAACGACGTCATCAGCTATCTCACCATCGTTTCGGTCATTTTCATGCCGCTCACCTTCCTGGTCGGCGTCTGGGGCATGAATTTCGATCCTGAATCCTCGCCATGGAACATGCCGGAGCTGAAGTCCTACTACGGCTATCCCGTATCGCTCCTGTTCATGGCAGTTGTGGCGGTCGGGCTGATTGCCTTCTTCAAGTGGAAGAAATGGCTTTAGCAGCGACAAAACTTGCCATTTGGGCTGGAAAAGCCGGCTTGTGAATTGGGCTGGTGTTTTCCGGGGAATTGCACTATATGCGCCGCAGCATAGCGCCACGACGCTTTGCTTGCACCGGCCCCTGCTGGACGACATCCCGGCTGAGGGCGACCCGTTTCCTCGAACAGATAAGGAAAAGCACGATGTCGATTACTGCCGAGCGCAAACAGGAATTGATGGGTGAATTCGCAACCGCCAAGGGCGATACCGGTTCTCCGGAAGTCCAGGTGGCCATCCTTTCCGAGCGCATCAAGAACCTGACCGATCACTTCAAGGACCACAAGAAGGATAACCATTCCCGCCGTGGTCTGCTCGCCCTCGTCTCCCAGCGCCGCAGCCTGCTTGATTATCTCAAGCGCAAGGACGACGCGCGCTACCAGACGTTGATCGAGAAGCTCGGTCTGCGCCGTTGACGAATTGACTGGCGGGCTTTCCTCGGAAAGCCCGCCAGTCGCGCATTCTGCCAGTCTTATGGATTGGCCAGACCCGGTTTCGAGCGCGCAGAGGGCCACTCGAAACCGCCCATGGACGGTCATGGGGCAGGATTGCAGGACGCTCGCGCGCTCACCGCGCTGACACCACCCGAGCTTCCCGTTGTCTTGCCCGTGGCTGCCCGAGAAAGGAAGCCAGGGAAAGGGCATCCGCGCACCGTGAAACGGCGCGCCCCTTTCCGCTTATTAAGGACAAGATATGTTCAACCACCACAAAGTGGAAATCGAATGGGGCGGCCGTCCGCTCATCCTCGAAACCGGCAAGATCGCGCGCCAGGCCGATGGCGCAGTGCTCGCCACCTACGGCGAGACCAAGGTGCTGGCCACCGTCGTTTCGATGAAGGAGCCGAAGCCCGGCCTCGACTTCTTCCCGCTGACCGTCAACTACCAGGAAAAGACCTATGCCGCCGGCAAGATTCCGGGCGGCTATTTCAAGCGTGAGGGCCGTCCGAGCGAGAAGGAAACGCTGGTTTCCCGCCTCATCGACCGCCCGATCCGCCCGCTCTTCGCCGACGGTTACAAGAACGACACGCAGATCGTCGTCACCGTGGTCCAGCATGACCTCGAGAACGATCCGGACATCCTGTCCATCGTCGCCACCTCGGCCGCGCTGACCCTGTCGGGCGTTCCCTTCATGGGACCGGTTGGTGGTGCCCGCGTTGGTTACATCAACGGCGAATACGTTCTCAACCCGCACATCGACGAGATGCAGGAATCCAAGCTCGACCTCGTCGTCGCCGGCACTGCCGACGCCGTGCTGATGGTTGAGTCCGAAGCCAAGGAACTTGGCGAAGAGCTGATGCTCGGCGCCGTCATGTTCGGTCACAGGGGCTTCCAGCCGGTCATCGACGCCATCATCAAGCTGGCCGAGGTCGCCGCCAAGGAGCCGCGCGATTTCACGGCGCCGGACTATTCCGTGCTCGAAGCCGAGATGCTGAAGATCGTTGGTGACGAGCTCAGCAACGCCTACAAGAACGTCGACAAGCAGAAGCGCTACGCCGCCGTCGACGCCGTCAAGGCAAAGGTCAAGGCAGCCTTCGCCCCGGCCGAAGGCGAAGAGGCCAAGTACACGTCCGAGCAGATCGGTTCGGTGTTCAAGGAACTGCAGGCCAAGGTCGTGCGCTGGAACATCCTCGACACCGGCTCGCGCATCGATGGCCGCGACTTGAAGACGGTTCGCAAGATCGTTTCCGAAGTCGGCGTGCTGCCGCGCACCCACGGTTCGGCGCTGTTCACCCGCGGTGAGACCCAGGCGCTGGTCGTCGCCACGCTCGGCACCGGCGAGGACGAGCAGTATGTCGATTCGCTGACCGGCATGTACAAGGAGAAGTTCCTCCTTCACTACAACTTCCCTCCCTATTCCGTCGGTGAGACCGGCCGCATGGGTTCGCCGGGCCGCCGCGAAATCGGCCACGGCAAGCTCGCCTGGCGCGCCATCCGCCCGATGCTGCCGAGCGCCGACCAGTTCCCCTACACGCTGCGCGTCGTCTCCGAGATCACCGAGTCCAACGGCTCGTCCTCGATGGCCACCGTCTGCGGCACCTCGCTGGCGCTGATGGATGCCGGCGTTCCGCTGGCCAAGCCCGTCGCCGGTATCGCCATGGGCCTGATCAAGGAAGGCGAGCGCTTCGCCGTTCTGTCCGACATCCTGGGTGACGAAGATCACCTCGGTGATATGGACTTCAAGGTCGCCGGCACCACCAGCGGCATCACTTCGCTGCAGATGGATATCAAGATCGAAGGCATCACCGAGGAGATCATGAAGATCGCGCTGGACCAGGCCAAGGATGGCCGCCAGCACATTCTCGGCGAAATGGCTCATGCCCTGACCGGTGCCCGCCCTGAACTCGGTGAGTTCGCGCCGCGCATCGAGGTCATGCACATCCCGACCGACAAGATCCGCGACGTCATCGGCTCGGGCGGCAAGGTCATCCGCGAGATCGTCGAGAAGACCGGCGCCAAGATCAACATCGAGGACGACGGCACGGTCAAGATCGCTTCCTCGAACGCCAAGGAGATCGAGGCGGCGAAGAAGTGGATCCACACCATCGTCGCCGAGCCGGAAGTCGGCGAAATCTACGAAGGCACGGTCGTCAAGACCGCTGACTTCGGCGCCTTCGTCAATTTCTTCGGTCCCCGCGACGGCCTGGTCCACATCTCGCAGCTCGCCAACGAGCGCGTTGCCAAGACCTCCGACGTCGTCAAGGAAGGCGACAAGGTCTGGGTCAAGCTGATGGGCTTCGACGAGCGCGGCAAGGTCCGCCTGTCGATGAAGGTCGTCGACCAGGCCTCGGGCAAGGAAATCGTCCGTGACAAGAAGTCCGAAGGCGAAGAAGACGCCGCCTGAGCGGTCTGACAGGAAAATCGAAGCGGGCGCGGCTTATGTCGCGCCCGCTTTCGTTTATGGAGCAAAGGCATGTCCGCTGAGGCGCTGAAGACGCTGTTCCATCCGTTCGAGGCCGAGGCCATCGCTCTGCCGCGAGAGAATGAGCGCATGCTCTTCCTCGGCGCCGAGCCTGGCCTGCGGCTGCCGCAGGGTTTCGAGACCGCGCTGCATCTCGTGCAGGGCTTCCGCCCGCATTTCCGCGCGTTACAGGCGGCGAAATTCACGGTTACGCCGCAACCGGAGGGCGACGGTTTCGATGCCGCGCTGGTGCTCGCCGGCCGCCATCGCGGGCAGAACGAGCTGCGCATCGCGGAAGCGCTGGAGCGCGTGGTGCCGGGCGGATTGATCGTCGTTGCCGGCGGCAAGGATGACGGCATCGCCAGCCTGCGCAAGCGCATCGACGAGCTTGTCCCGCTCGACGGCCATATGCCGAAATATCACGGCATCGCCTTCTGGCTGAGCCGTCCTGCCGATCCGGCGGCCGCACAAGAGTTGCGTGCCGCCAATCCCGTCTTACTGGTTGAAGGCCGGTTCCACACCGCGCCCGGCATGTTCTCCTTTGATCGGATCGACGCCGGCTCGAAACTGTTGGTGGATAATTTGCCCGGCGACCTGCGTGGCAACATCGCCGATTTCTGTGCCGGCTGGGGTTATGTGGCGGCGGAAGTCGCTTCACGTGCCCCTGGCATAACGGCGCTTGACCTCTATGAAGCGGATTTCGCTGCGCTGGAGGCGGCCAAGCGCAATCTCGGCGCGGCGGCCTTTGTGCCGGGTTTCTTCTGGACGGATCTGCTCGCCGAACCGGTCGAGCGCCGCTATGACGCCATCGTCATGAACCCGCCCTTCCATCGTGCCCGTGCGGCTGAGCCGGAAATCGGCGCCGGCATGATCCATGCGGCAGGCAAGGCGTTGAAGCCAGGCGGGCGGCTGTTCATGGTCGCCAATCGCCAGCTGCCTTACGAGCCGGTTCTCAAGGCCGCCTTCTCCAGCCACGCTGAACTTGCCCGCGACGGTATGTTCAAGGTGTTGTCCGCGCGTCGCTGAAACGATGCGAGGTTGCGTTCAATGCAGACTGGCGACGCGCCGGACTTCATCGGTGGCGTGCGCGTCACCCATGCTGAACTTGAGCGGAGCCGGCCGGCCGAACAAATAGCCTTGCACGACTTCGCAGCCAGCCGCCCGCAGCAGCGTCGCCTGGCTCTCGGTCTCGACGCCTTCGGCGATGATGCTGACGCCGAGTGCACGCGAGAGCCCGACAATAGTCGAGACGACCGCGCCCGAGCTGGAATCGGTGTCGATGCGGCTGACGAAGGAACGGTCGATCTTGAGCTTGCCGAACGAGAAGTCGATGAGATAGCTGAGGTTCGAATAGCCGGTGCCGAAATCATCGACGGCGACCGAGATGCCCATTTCGGCAAGCTCTTTCAGGATGGCGGCTGCACGGTCGCGATCCTGCATCATCGCCGTCTCGGTGACTTCCAGTTCCAGCCGTGACGGCTTGATACCTGTGGCCCGCATCGTGTCGCGAACGACACCGACGAAGTCCTTGGTCATGAACTGGACCGGCGAGATGTTGACGGCGACGAAGCAGTCGTCCGGTAGATGGCGGGCGTCGCTGCAGGCTTTGCGCAGAACCCATTCGCCGATCGGATTGATCATCCCGGTTTCCTCGGCGATCTGGATGAACTCCATGGGCGGGATCATGCCGCGTTCGGGGTGGTTCCAGCGGATCAGGGCTTCATAGCCGACGATGCGGCCGGTCGGCAGGTCGAGCTGCGGCTGATAGTGAAGGTCGAAATCCCCGCGTTCGAAAGCAGTGTGCAACTCGGATTCGACCCATTGGCGATAATCGGCGACACGCCCCATCTCGCTGTCGAAGACCGACCAGTTGCCGACGCCGCCGGCGCGCGCATTCTGCAGCGCCAGGTTGGAGCGGCGCAGGATAAGCACCGGATCGACGCCATCCTTGGGCATGGCCACGATACCCACCGACAGGCTCACCGATTGCTGATGGCTGCTGAGTTCATAGGGCTCCATCATCTCGTCGAGGAGCCTCTCGACCATGCTTTCCATCGTTCCCGGGATCTGATGGTCGGGCAGCAGCACCGCGAACTCGCCGGCGCCGATGCGCCCGATCAGGGAGCGTGCGGGCACGCAGCTCTGCAGCCGCTTGGTGAAGGCGCGGATCAGCTCGTCGCCCTGGGTATAGCCGATCGCGTCGTTGATCTGCTTGAAGCGGTCGATGTCGATGTCGATCAGGAACACCGGTTCGCCGGTCCGGCTTGTCGTGCAGGCCGCCTCGGCGATCTTGCCGACCATCGCCGGGCGCCCCAGCAGCCCTGTCAGCTTGTCGAAATGGGTTTCGTTGAAGACGAAATCCGCCGATTCATCGACGCCGGCGAAGAAGGACATTGCCGCCACCGACGCCGCCAGCGCGCAAAGCGCAGCCATGATCGCGACCATCATGTCCGCCGATATGCCGGCAAACCCACCGCCGAGGCCGTACTTGAGACCCCAGATGCCAAGGACGAAACTGCCAATACCCGAACTTGCTATCGTGAGCAGTCGGAAGACTGGTGTTCGCTTTGGATCGCTGACGGCAGGCATTAAAAATCCCCAGACTGCGGGACTCTATAGCGGAAACCTTCTTAAAATGAGTTGCCGCGAATGCGTCCAATTTTACTGGAGAGCATCTTTTTTACTGAAGGCACTTCGGCTCAAGGCAAGGCGACGCTTCAGTCGCGCGTGCCATCCGTCTGCTTCAACTCGTCGAGCGTCGGCATTGAGACGATGTGGTAGCCTGAATCGACATAGTGGATTTCGCCGGTGACGCCCGAGGAGAGGTCCGACAACAAATATAGCGCCGAGCCGCCGACCTCGTCGATGGTTACCGTGCGACGCAGCGGCGAGTTGCGCTGCTGGTAGGAGAACATGTGGCGGGCGTCCGAAATACCGGCGCCGGCGAGCGTGCGGACCGGTCCCGCCGAGATGCCGTTCACCCGGATGCCGCGCGGGCCGTAATCATTGGCGAGGTAGCGCACGCTGGCCTCGAGTCCCGCTTTGGCGACACCCATGACATTATAGTTCGGCATGACGCGGACCGAGCCGGCATAGGTCAGCGTGATCATCGACCCGCCATCGTTCATCAACGCGGCCGCATGGCGGGCGATCTCGGTAAAGGAATAGCAGGAGATCACCATGGTGCGGACGAAGTTGTCGCGGCTGGTGTCCGCGTAGAGACCCTTAAGCTCATTCTTGTCGGAAAAGCCGATGGCATGGACGACGAAGTCGAGCCCGCCCCATTCCTTGTTAAGTATCTCGAACGTGGCGGCGACCGAAGCACTGTCCTCGACATCGCAGGGAACGACAAGTGCGGCGCCGAGCTTGTCGGCAAGCGGCTTGACCCGGCGGCCGAAGGCCTCGCCCTGGTAGGTGAAGGCGAGTTCCGCACCATGCTCGGACAGCTTCTTGGCAATGCCCCAGGCGATCGAATGATCGTTGGCGACGCCCATGACAAGCCCGCGCTTGCCCTTCATCAGTCCGTTCATGGCCGCCAAATCCTTATTTAAAATTGCTGGCCTTGTACAAAGACAATGGCCCTATGCGGAATAGCGCTGGAAAACGAGCGTCGCGTTGGTTCCACCGAAACCGAAGGAATTCGACAGAACGGTGTCGATCTTGGCATTGTCGATGCGCTTTCGCACGATCGGCATACCCTCGAATTCAGGATCGAGCGTCTCGATATGGGCGCTCTCGCCGATGAAGCCGCCTTGCATCATTAGGATCGAATAGATGGATTCCTGCACACCGGCCGCGCCCAGCGAATGGCCGGTCAGCGATTTCGTCGAGGTGATGAACGGCATCTTCTCGCCGAACACTTCGCGGATCGCGCCCATTTCCTTGGAATCGCCCACCGGCGTCGAGGTGCCGTGGGTGTTGATGTAATCGACCGGCGTGGAAACCGTCGACAGCGCCTGGCGCATGCAGCGGACGGCGCCTTCGCCTGACGGCGCGACCATGTCGTAACCGTCGGAGGTCGCGCCGTAGCCGACGATTTCGGCGTAGATCTTGGCGCCGCGCGCCTTGGCGTGCTCCAACTCTTCCAGCACCAGCACGCCGGCACCGCCGGCAATGACGAAGCCGTCGCGATTGACGTCATAAGCGCGCGAAGCGGTCGATGCCTTGTCGTTGAACTTGGACGACATGGCGCCCATGGCGTCGAACAGGTCCGACATCGTCCAGTCGAGATCCTCATGGCCGCCGGCAAAGACCATGTCCTGCTTGCCCCACTGGATCAGTTCGTAGCCATTGCCAATGCAATGCGCCGAGGTCGAGCAGGCCGACGAGATCGAATAGTTGACGCCGTGGATCTTGAACCATGTGGCCAAGGTGGCCGACGCGGTCGACGACATCGCTTTCGGCACCGCGAACGGGCCGATGCGCTTGGGACTGCCGTTCTTGAGCGTGGTTTCGGCCGCCTCCACGATGGTGCGGGTGGAAGGCCCGCCCGAGCCCATGACAATGCCGGTGCGTTCATTGGTGACGTCGTCCTCGCCGAGGCCCGCATCCGCGATCGCCTGGTCCATGGCGACGTGGTTCCAGGCCGCGCCCTGCGACAGGAAGCGCATCGCGCGGCGATCGATCATGGCGGACGGGTCGAGCGTCGGCGCTCCCCAGACCTGGCAGCGGAAGCCGTGCTCGGCGAAGGAATCGGAGAAGCTGATGCCGGATCTGGCGTCATGCAGCGAGGTCTGCACCTCGTTGGCATTGTTTCCGATCGACGACACGATGCCGATGCCTGTGACTACGACACGTCTCATTCGCAACTCCTTCCAGGGATGCTGGCCAGTGGATCGGCCAGGGCTGCGGTCAAGCGACCGCCGACTGCTTGGACAGACCGACTTTCAGGTCCGTCGCCGCATATATGGGCTCGCCATCCGCCTTCATCCAGCCATCGGCGATGCCCAGGACCAGCCGGCCGCGCATCACGCGCTTGAAATCAACGCCATATTCGACCTTCTTCACCGATGGGGTGACCATGCCCTTGAACTTGACCTCACCGGTCGACAGCGCCATTCCCTTGCCGGGTTCACCGAGCCAGCCGAGGTAGAAGCCGGTCAACTGCCACAGGGCGTCGAGGCCGAGGCATCCTGGCATGATCGGATTGCCGATGAAGTGACAGGCGAAGAACCAAAGATCTGGCTTGATGTCGAATTCCGCGCGGATGAAACCCTTGTCGAAAGCACCGCCCGTTTCACTGATCTCGGTGATGCGGTCGAACATCAGCATGGGCGGGTAGGGCAGCTGGGCATTGCCCTCTCCGAACAGCTCGCCGCGGGCGCAGGCCAGCAATTCGTCGTAGTCGTAGCTGGATTTACCCGCCATCAATCTCATCCCCATTCGTCCGGGCGGTAACGCGCCCTTGTCGTCGGTGTCCTAACACAATCTGTTTCAGGCCGGAAACCGGCGTTTGCGCTTAACCCGCCAGTCTGCCCGGGTCAATGCGCGCTATTGATCGCATTCCGGCGACAGAATATATGTCAACAGGGGTCCGGTTTCGGCAGACATTCATTTTTTTGCCATTCTGGGCGTGTCTTGAAGCGGGACTGTGAGCTTGGAAGACCAGATGGACCGGGGCTGCCGGAAGGAAAATGTCGCTGTGGACAGGCGGGTACGTGAAGCCGGCCTGAGGCCGACGCGTCAGCGCATCGCGCTGGCCGACCTGCTCTTCGCCAAGGGCGACCGCCATTTGTCGGCCGAGGAACTGCATGAGGAGGCGCTGGCCGCCGGCGTGCCGGTATCGCTGGCCACCGTCTACAACGCGCTTCACCAGTTCACCCAGGCGGGGCTGCTGCGCATCCTCGCCGTCGAGGGCGCGAAAACCTATTTCGACACCAACACTTCCGACCACCACCATTTCTACATCGAGGGCGAAAACCGGATTTTCGACATCGCCAACGGCCCGGTGACGGTCACCAACCTGCCTGACCCGCCCGAGGGCATGGAAATCGCCAATGTCGATATCGTGGTGAGGCTGCGTCCCAAGCGCCGGGAATCACCGGCCGGCCCAGAACAGTCGGCGAAGCCAGAATAATCCGCTTGGCCGGACAATCGGGATGAAACCCCTCGACCTGATAATCCGGCTCGAATGGGCCGTCGTGGCGGTGGCCGCTATTGTCTTCTACGCTTTGTCGGGCATTTCCTGGTGGCTCTTTGCCGTGCTTATCCTGGCGCCGGATCTGTCGATGCTCGGCTACCTCGGCGGGCCGCGCCTTGGCGCGATAGCCTACAACGCCTTGCATATGCTGATCGCACCGGTGCTTCTGCTGCTCGCCGGCCACCTGCTGGGCAATGCGGCCGCCATCGCGGTCGCGCTGATCTGGATCGCCCACATCGCAATCGACCGTGCCTTAGGCTACGGCCTCAAGCTGTCGACCGGCTTTCAGGATACCCATCTCGGCCGCATCGGGCGCAAACCGGGGGCGTTCAGTCCTTGACCCGCTCGCCGGGATAGGCGCCCCACACCGCCGACTGGGCGAGCCAGCCGGTGTGGCCGCCAAGCGTCATTTCGCACCATTGGCCGTCGCAGGACTTGATCGTACCCATGACGCCCGGCTCGACGATCGCTATCACCCTGGCGTCCTTGTCCGGGCTGTTCAGAAGGTTGATCTGGGCACCCTTTCCGCGCTGCCAGGGCGCAATGATCGCGGTGCGCCGGCCAGAAAGCAGCGACTGGTTGATCCATCCTTCCGAACCGTCGGCATCACGCACGCGCCGCCACGTATCGAACTCCTGGATGATCTCCATCGGCAGGCCGGCCTTCATATACATCCAGTCGACCGAGTAATTGGCCCCCGGGCCGACGCGCGAGTTGACGCGGCCGGATTTCAGGCTGACGAATCGCGGCAGCGGAAGGCCGCTCGGCCCGAGGGTGACGGCGCCCTGGGCGGGTGCGGCCGCGCCCTGCGCCGCCGCGAGCGGAGAATAGAGGAGAGTGCCGAGAAATGCTGCGCTGAGGACCAGGCGAAGCGACGCGAAACCAGACACTTTCGTTCCTTTCGGCGCCGGCCTGATGGCTGCTGCGCCCCTTTTTCTTTGTCTTCGGCGGCACCGCTTGTTACATGGGTAAATCGGCTACCGCGACCGGCTTTCAGTTTCGCCGGTCTTGGTTAAAGAGGTCTCAACGAGGGAAACAATGCCAGGCAAAAAGAAGCCTCTCGTGGTCATCACGCGAAAGCTGCCCGACCCGGTCGAGACCCGTATGCGCGAACTGTTCGACGCGAGGCTGAATGTCGAGGACCGGCCGATGACGCAGCCGGAACTGGTTGCCGCGGTCAAGGAAGCCGACGTTCTGGTGCCGACCGTGACCGACCAGATCGACGCCGCACTGATCGCCCAGGCTGGCGACAACCTCAAACTGATCGCCAATTTCGGCAACGGCGTCGACAAGATCGACGTGGCGGCGGCGGCCAAGAAGGGCATCACGGTCACCAACACGCCCAACGTGCTCACCGAAGATACCGCCGACATGACCATGGCGCTGATGCTGGCGGTGCCGCGCCGGCTGGCGGAAGGCGCCAACGTGCTGACCGGCGACAAGAAATGGGCCGGCTGGTCGCCAACCTGGATGCTTGGCCGGCGCATCTGGGGCAAGCGGCTGGGCATTGTCGGCATGGGCCGCATCGGCACGGCCGTAGCGAGGCGGGCCAAGGCTTTCGGCCTTTCCATCCACTATCACAACCGCCATCGCGTGCTGCCGGCGGTCGAGGACGGGCTGGAGGCGACCTATTGGGAGAGCCTCGACCAGATGCTGGCCCGTATGGACATCATCTCGGTCAATTGCCCGTCGACGCCAGCCACCTTCCATCTCCTGTCGGCGCGGCGGCTGGCCTTGCTGCAGCCGACGGCCTATATCGTCAACACCGCGCGCGGCGACATCATCGATGAGGAAGCGCTGGTCAAGCTGATCCAGGACGGCAAGATCGCCGGCGCCGGCCTCGACGTCTACGAGCACGAGCCGGCGCTCAATGGCAAGCTGCTCAAGCTTGCCGCCAGGAACAAGGTCGTGCTGTTGCCGCATATGGGTTCGGCGACGCTGGAGGGCCGTATCGATATGGGAGAGAAGGTCATCATCAACATCCGGGCATTCGTCGACGGCCATAGACCGCCGGATCGCGTGCTGCCGCTCAGGACGTAGTCAAGTCGCGTTTCATCATCAGCCATTCGCGCGGCCCGCTCCTGCCGCCATAGGCAACCCAGGGAAGTCTGTCGGCAACGGCAAACCCCAGCCTTTCGTAGACGGAAATGGCCGGCAGGTTTGTGTCCTCGACGACCAGGCACAGGCCTTTTGCCCCAGCAACGCCAGCCAGTTCGCCCGCTCGCGAAAGTAAGCCGGTGGCAAGTCCTCTGCCACGGAACTCGGAATAGACGGCAACCGCAAGGACTGACCAGTAGCCGGCGAGCCTGGTTTCCAGCGTAACGAGCGGCATCAGCGCCGGTGACACCTCGATGGCATGATCTTGATTGTGCGAAAGCATCTCTCCGACCAAGCCGCCGGCGATGGTGCCATCGACTTCGACAAGATGCGCCTTGGAAAAATGATAGGGCGAACCGGCGTCTGCGGATGCCGCGCGCCGGGCCGCTTCAAGGACCGCATGGTCGTCCCCGCTGCTGTTCATCCAGCTCTCGAGATCGATGCCATGTCCGGCAATATCCACGATCGCGGCGACGTGTAACGCATCGTTCCTTTGTGCCGGACGGATGTGCACGCTCATGAAACACTCTTTCGCATGGTGAGCGAGGTCGGCCTGCTGTAGCCCTCATGCGCCGTCCGTTCGGTCTCGTGAAAGCCGAGGCGGGCAAAGGCAGCGTGATTGGCGGTGAGCTCGATCCGCGTCTGAAGCTCCAGCGCCGTCTTGCCGCGGTCGAGCGCAAGAATTTCGACCGCCCGCATCAGCTGCCGGCCGATGCCTTGTCCTTGGCAGTCCGGCTCGACGGCGAGCTTGCCGACGTAGAAGTCGTCAGTCCTTTCGATGGCAAAGACGCAGCCGACGATCCTGTCGCCGTCGAGAGCCACGAAGCCGGTCTCCAGGCGGGCCTTGTCGCGCAGGGAAACGACTGTGAGCCGGTGAGCCGATGACGGCGGGTCGATGACGCCGTCCATGAAGGTGAAGGCGCGCATGATGAGTGCGAGCACGTCATCCCAGCGATCGAAGTCGGCCGGGATTCGGGTAATCGAGGGCGCCGCGGTCCGCGCCAAGGTCAATTTCTCTTGTAGCGGATCGTTTCGAAGCGCGCGGCGAGCGCATCGTAGAGCAGCAGCCGGCCAACGAGCGGCTCGCCGATGCCGGTGATCAGCTTGATCGCCTCCATTGCCTGCAACGTGCCGACGACGCCGGTCAGCGCGCCAAGCACTCCGGCCTCGGCGCAGGACGGCACCAGGCCCGGCGGCGGGGCTTCCGGGAACAGGTCGCGATAGCCGGGGTTCGGCTTGCCGTCCTTGCCGTCCTCGAAAGGCTTCAGCACCGTCACCGAGCCGTCGAAACGACCGACGGCGGCATGCACCAGGGGCTTGCGCTCGCTCGCGCAGGCATCGGCCACCACGTAACGGGTTTCGAAATTGTCGGAACCGTCGACGACCATGTCATAGCGAGCGACCAGGGCGGGGGCGTTGTCCGCGGTCAGCCGGAATGTGTGCGTCTCGACAGCGGTGTTAGGATTGATGCGGGCGATTGCGGCCTCGGCGCTATGGGTTTTCAGCAGGCCGACCGTATCGGTGCCGTGAATGACCTGTCGCTGCAGGTTGGACAGCGAGACGGTGTCGTCGTCAACGATGCCGAGCGTACCGACGCCGGCTGCCGCGAGATATTCAAGCACCGGCGCGCCTAGCCCGCCGGCGCCGATCACCAGCACACGCGCTTGCTTCAGCTTCTGCTGGCCGGCGCCGCCGACCTCCGGCAGTACGATGTGGCGGGCATAGCGTTCGATCTCGTCGGCGGTGAGCGCATTGGTCATATCAGGACCATATAGCGGCCGGAAAATCTTGACGACATCCATGCAACAAAAATCTAGACGGTTGGCCCAACCATGCCGTGGTCGACCGTCAGGAACTGCGCGCGGCCCTGCAGGCTGGAAAACAGCGCCGCATCGGTTCCCGTCATGAAAGCCTGGCAGTTCAACTCCTCCAGGATCGAAAACAGCGCCGCGCGCCGTCCGCCGTCGAGGTGTGCTGCGATCTCGTCGAGCAGCAGGATCGGCGTCATCCCGGACATCTCACCGGTCAGCCGCGCATGCGACAGCACGATGCCGACCAGCAATGCCTTTTGCTCGCCGGTCGAGCAGAGCTCGGCCGGCATCGCCTTGGGGCGATGCCGGACCAGGAGATCCGAACGGTGCGGGCCCTCGAGCGTGCGCCCGGCGGCGCGGTCGCGGTCACGGCCATCGGCAAGCGCCCGCCGGAACCGCTCCTCGACATCGACCGCCGGCGTGCCGGCGATCTCGGCTTCCAGATCGCCTGCAAGGCCGATATCGGCCTGCGGGAACGGCCCGCTGTCGGGCAGCCTGTCGATCATGGCGGCCAACAGGCGCACCAGCTCGGCGCGTGCCGCAGCGATGGCGACCCCGGTCTCGGCCATCTGGATCTCGATCGCCTCGAACCAGCGGTCGTCCCGCGAACTTTCGGTAAGCAGGCGGTTACGGCCGCGCATCGCCTTCTCGTAATCGAGGGCGCGCTGGCCATGACCGGGATCGATCGCCAGCACCAATCTGTCGAGAAAGCGCCGGCGATCCGCGGCCGGCCCGGTGAACAATGCATCCATGGCCGGCGTCAGCCACACGACGCGCAGCCATTCCAGCATGTCCTCGGCCGACCGCGCGGTGGCGCCGTTGATACGCACCCGCCTGCCGCCCTCGCTGTCACCTCCGGAAATGCCGGTGCCGATCTCGACCTGGCCGTCGGGCCCGTCGAGCCTTGCGTGCAGTGCAAAGCCGCCGTCGCCACCCGCGCGCGCGACATCGGCGTAGGGAGCGCGTCGCAGGCCGCGCCCGGGCGTCAGAAAGGAAATTGCTTCGAGGAGATTGGTCTTGCCGGCACCGTTGTCGCCGGAAAAGACCACAGCGCCTGGCGCGAGATCGATCGCCAGCGCCGCATAATTGCGGAAATTAGTAAGTGTTAGCTTACTTATATGGGTTTGTCCTGGCAACCGCTATCCGCCTATAGAAGTCGCCGCAACATAGCTTTCGTTGCCGGCCGTGCCGCGAGGCAGCCGCAGCGCGGGCTATACCCGCATCGGCATCAGCACGTAAAGCGCGGTCTCGTCGGCCATGTCGTGGATCAACGTCGGCGAACCGGCATCGGCCAGCATGAATTTCGCTTCCGTGCCGGTCAGCTGCGCGGCGACATCGAGCAGATACTTGGCATTGAAGCCGATCTCGATCGGATCCGACGAGTAGTCCGCCGCCAGTTCTTCCGTGGCACTGCCTGAATCCGGGTTGTTGACCGCGAGCGTCACCTGGCCTTCGCTGATCGAAAGCTTCACCGCGCGGCCGCGTTCGGAGGAAATGGTCGAGACGCGGTCGACCGCGGCGGCAAAGCTCTGGCGGTCGAGGATCAGCTTCTTGTCGTTGCCGGTCGGAATGACCCGCTGATAATCCGGGAAGGTGCCGTCGATCAGCTTCGAGGTCAGGACGACGCTGCCGATGGTGAAGCGGATCTTGGTGTCCGACAGTTCGGTGGTCACGGCGACATCCGGGTCGTCGACCAGCTTCTGCAGCTCGCTCACCGTCTTGCGCGGAATGATGATGCCCGGCATGCCCTCGGAGCCAGCCGGCGCGTCGATCTCGGCGCGCGCGAGGCGGTGGCCGTCGGTTGCCACCGAGCGCAGCTTCAGCTTGCCGCCGACCTCGTGCGTGTGCAGGTAGATGCCGTTGAGATAGTAGCGCGTCTCTTCGGTGGAAATGGCGAACTGCGTCTTCTCGATCAGACCCTTCAGGGCAACCGAATCGAGGCGGAAGATATGCGAGAAGGATCCGGCCGATAGCTCGGGAAAATCGGATTGCGGCAGGCACTGCAGGCGGAAGCTCGAGCGGCCGGACGTCACCGTCATGGCGTTGCCGTCCTCATCCGTCTTCAGCATCACCTCGGCGCCGTCGGAAAGCTTGCGCACGATATCGTAGAGCAGATGCGCCGGAACCGTCGTCGCCCCACCGCGCTCGACCTTGGCCGGCGTCGCTTCCGTCACCTCCAGGTCAAGGTCGGTGGCCTTCATTTCGAGGCTTGCGCCTTCGGCGCTGAGCAGCACGTTGGACAGGATCGGTATGGTGTTGCGCCGTTCGACCACGCGGTGGACGTGGTTGAGCGACTTCAGGAGATTGGATCGTTCCAGGATAACACGCATGACGAAACAGGCTCGCTTGAAAGGATGAGCGGGTCTCCGGCTGGCGGCGCCCCGCGAAAGGTCTGAACAGGCTCAGAATCTGCGTAAACTGACAGGAAAAAGCCAGCAAACGCAAGCCCGCGCGACCGGTTCAGGCCGGCCGTGCGGCCTTTCTGGGGATAAAGGGTACGAAGACCGCCAGCCGCTGGGCAGAATCGGGAATCCGGATCGTCTCCAGGCAATGCCGCGAGCCCGTTCCGGGCCCATGGCATTGCAAGCAAGTCATTGAATTCCAGCGCGGTTCTGGCTTGCCTGTCCCGGATCGGTCAGGCCTGGTCGTTGATCAGGCGCCGCAGCAGCTCGAGTTCCTGCGCCAGCGTATTGTCGTTGCCGGACAGATCCTCGATCTTGCGCACGGCGTGCAGCACCGTGGTGTGGTCGCGGCCGCCGAAACGCCGTCCGATTTCGGGCAGCGAACGCGGCGTCATCACCTTTGACAGGTACATGGCGACCTGCCGCGGCTTGACGATGGTGCGCGTGCGCCGGTTGGACAGCAATTCCGTCTTCGACACGTTGTAGTGGCGTGCCACGATGCGCTGGATGTCCTCGATCCGGACCCGCTTCGGTTCGCCGGTGCGATAGATGTGGCCGAGGATCTCGTCGATGCGGTCGATGGTGATCTGCGGCTCGAACGACTGACGGAACAGCAGCTGATTGAAGGCGCCTTCCAGTTCGCGGCCGCTGCCGGTCACGGTGCGGGCGACGTGGTTGAGGATTTCCTCCGAGATGTCGAGCGATGCGTCGTCGACCCTGGCGGTGGCCAGGCGCAGTTTGAGCATGCCGAGGCGCATGGCGAAATCGGGCGCCGACATTTCGAGCGCGACGCCGCCGTTGAGACGCGAGCGTACTCGCGGTTCGAGCGATTCCAGTTCCGACGGTGGCCGGTCGGCGGCAACGACCACTTGCTTGGCGCTGTCGAGCAGCATGTTGATCAGATGGCAGAATTCGTGCTGGATCGACTTGCCCTGCAGGAACTGCATGTCGTCGATGATCAAGAGATCGATGTCGCGCAACTGTTCCTTGAGCGTCAGTGCATTGTTGTCACGGATCGCGGTGGCAAAGCGCCACATGAAATACTCGGCTGTCAAATAGACGACGCGTGATTTGGGGTTCTGCTTCAGGGATTCCGCGGCGATTGCTTGCAGCAGATGGGTTTTGCCGAGCCCGACGGTCGCGTGCAGGAAAAGCGGATTGAAGCGCACCGCGCTCGATTGCGATTCCGCCACGGCCTTGGCGGCGGCGAAGGCCACCCGGTTCGACGGCCCCTCGATGAACGAGCCGAACGTGTAGCGCGGGTCAAGCGGCGATCCCAGCACATTGTGGCGGAATTCGCTCTCGATCGCGGCGCCGGGGCGCGGCACCGGGGATCGCTCGATCCGGCCAGGGCTCACGGTGCCGGCGGCCAGCGCCGTCTGCGTCTGCCGCGTCATCTTGCGCACTGGCGCCAGTTCCGGCTCGGCATGGCTGCGCCCCTGGCGGGTGGCTGTGCGCACGATGATTTCGATCTTGAGGAGATCGGCATCTTCCTGCTTCCACAGTTCGGAGATCAGGTCGAGATAATGGCCGTTGATCCAGGAGCGCAGGAACGCGGTGGGCACCGAGATGCGGACAATGCCCTTGGAGGCCTCCGCGACCTTCATGCGGCCGAACCAGCTCGAATAGACCTCGGCTCCCAGACGCGCCTTCAACTGGGCCTTGACCCGATCGAACTTCTGTTCCGCGTCGCTGGAGACCGCCATGCCGTTTGCTCCAATCAAAGTTCCAGGAAATGGAAGGTCGCCCGTAAGCTCCCTTTCGACGCCGCTCTGCATGATCGAGTTCCTTGTCTTTTTGTACCTGTTTTCCGCCGGGAATGCGCCTCCTGCATCCGTGATCCGGCGACCTAAGTCTTTGCTACGATGCCCGCTGCCGCCGCCGGCAGATGAACGTCGCCCATTACCCGGGGAACCGGTGCCGGCCCTTGGAAGCCAGTCCGCGTTGGGTATGTCAGGGCAATACAACACCACCCGGCGAAAAGAGCGCCGGCGCGCCGTCTACCTGCCATGTCTTGTTACGCCAGTCCCCTACCGTATCAAAAAAAGACAAACCAAACCCGTTCGCGGACTTGATCCGCGTTGCAAATCCCGCCAATTTGCGCTGGCCGATTCGGGCTGGGTTAAGGGCCAATGGCCCGTCCCTTTTTGATGAACCGACACTACCGAAATCGCTGTGGATAGGGCAAGGCCACCTCTAACGGATTTTTAAGGAATCTGGTTAGCACCGGCAGGTTGGTGCTCTATGGCGTAGTGGTATATTTTGACAAAGCCATTGTGATTCAAACCCTTTTCCGGCGAATATGAAAAAGCCGGGCCGGCGCGAAATTTTCTGAAATAATTCTCTTGACAGCCAGTTGTCCTCCCGTCGCCCCGACGCGCTGTGGACAAGTTGTGGATGACCATCACTAACTGGTTGAAAAATAAGGGCTATTTCTGAGGGGTGAGAATTTTTTAGGCGACGCCTTTCAAGCATGTCGACCTTCAACGGGCATGCATGTGCCGGCAAAACACTTTGAACCGTGCAATCCGTTCTTGACGCTGCTTGCGGGCATTCTTTTTAAGTACTTGCCGGCAAACGAAAAAACCCGGCGCGATCGGCCGGGTTCGAAGAAGATCAGCCTTGGAAGGCGATGTCAGGCCGACAGCACCTTGAGGCGCTGAGCCAGACGCGACACTTTGCGCGACGCGGTGTTCTTGTGGATGATGCCCTTGGTCGCGGCACGCATCAATTCAGGCTCGGCGGCCTTGAAAGCGGCCTGCGCGGCGGCCTTGTCGCCGGAGGCGAGTGCCTCCTCGACCTGGCGGACGTAGGTGCGGACGCGCGAGCGGCGGTTCTTGTTGATCTCCGCACGGCGGGCGATCTTGCGCGTTGCCTTTTTGGCCGAGGATGTGTTGGCCATGATGCCTCTCTTCTGATCTGGTCGGCGCACGCGGCATGCCGCAGGGCGCAAAAACAAACGGGCAGCCACGGGGCCGCCTCGGTTGGTGCGGCTTATAGTTCAGCTTTTCCGGCGCGTCAACGCTGCCTGGCGTTCTTTTTGGCCGATGCCGTGGGTTTCGGTCGCGGCCGGCGACGCTCTACCGGTTGGTGAAATTCGGCTTCCGCTTTTCGGCGAAGGCCGCCATGCCTTCCTTCTGGTCATCGAGCGCGAAAAGCGAGTGGAACAGGCGGCGTTCGAACCGCAATCCCTCCGCCAATGTCGTCTCGTAGGCGCGGTTGACGGCTTCCTTCGCCATCATCACGGACGGCAAGGAGAAATCGGCGATCTTGGCCGCCGCCTTGAGGGCCTCCTCGACAAGCTCGCCGGCAGGCACCACCCGCGATACCAGGCCGGAGCGCTCGGCTTCCGCGGCGTCCATCATTCGTCCGGTCAGGCACATGTCCATGGCCTTCGATTTGCCGACGAACCGGGTCAGGCGTTGCGACCCGCCCATGCCGGGAATGACGCCAAGCGTGATTTCGGGCTGGCCGAATTTGGCCGTATCGGCGGCGATGATGAAATCGCACATCATTGCCAGTTCGCACCCGCCTCCCAGGGCATAGCCGGCCACCGCCGCGATGACAGGTTTTCTGACACGCGTGAACTCCTCCCAGCCGGCGAAGAAGTCCTGGCTGTAGGCGTCCACATAGGAGATGGCCTGCATCTCCTTGATGTCGGCACCGGCGGCAAAGGCCTTGTCGGAACCGGTAACGACCATGGCGCCGATGCCGGGATCGGCGCCGAAAGCGCTCACCGCCACGACGAGTTCGGCGAGGATCTGGGAATTCAGCGCGTTGAGCGCCTTTGGCCGGTTCAGCGTGATCAGCCCGACCTTGCCGCGCGTCTCGGTGATGATCGTTTCATAGGCCATGGCTGCGCTCCTCGCTTGATCCGGTCTAACTCAGCTCTGACACGTCCGGCAATAGAAGGTCGAGCGTCCGCTCTGGACGACGCGTTCGACGTGGCCGCCGCAGCCGGGTTTCGCGCAAGGCTCACCCTCCCGGTCGTAGACGGCGAAGGAATGCTGGAAGTAGCCCAGCGATCCGTCCGCGTGCATATAGTCGCGCAGCGAAGATCCGCCAGCGGCGATGGCATCCGATATGACCGAGCGGATCGCCTCGGCGAGGCGTTCGCTCTGTTCCCTGGCCTTCTTGCCCGGTCTGGCGATGGTGCCTGTTTCGCGCAGCGGCGACAGGCCGGCGCGCCACAATGCTTCCGACACATAAATATTGCCAAGCCCCGCGATCAGCCTCTGGTCGAGAAGCGCTGCCTTCAGAGGCGATCTGCGGCCCTTCAGCAACGAGGCGAGCAGCACGCCGTCAAGCGCGTTGCCCGTGGGCTCGACGCCCAGCCCGGCCAGCATCGGATGCGTCTCCGGCGATCCTTCCGCAAACAGCATGAAGCCGAAGCGGCGCGGATCGTTGAAGATCACGCGCGACCGGGCACCGGCCGCGGAGGCGACATGGAACACGACATGGTCGTGCGCCGCGCTCTTCGACCGTTCGTGATGGAACGCGCCCAGAGTCCCGTTGTCGTCGGCCTCGTTGTCGTCATCGGCCTCGATGCGAAAGGAGCCCGACATGCCGAGATGGCAGATCAGCACCGGACCGTTCTGCACGTGCATGATCAGATATTTGGCGCGGCGGCCGAGCGCGGTGATTGTCCTGCCGGTCAGCCGCTCCGAAAACCGTTCGGGAAAGGGAAACCGCAAATCCGGTCGTCGCGTCTCGACACGGACAAGGCGGGCACCTTCCATAACCGGCTGCAACCCGCGCCGGACCGTTTCGACTTCGGGCAATTCAGGCATGGCCGCCAATCACTGGGCCGCCAATCGCTGGATAGAAAGAAGTGCCGTGACCGCCGTGCGCCAGATCGAGATGTTCGGCCACGGTCTCGCCGATATCGGCGAATGTCGCACGCAGCCCGATGTCGCCACCCCCGAGGCCCGGCCCGATGCCGATTATCGGGATACGCTCACGCGTATGATCGGTTCCGCGCCAGGTCGGATCGTTGCCGTGATCGGCCGTCAGGATGAGCAGGTCGCCCTGCCTCAGCCTGGAGAATGCCTCCGGCAGCCGCCGGTCGAAGGCCTCGAGCGCGGCGGCATAGCCCGCCACATCGCGGCGATGGCCGAATTCTGTGTCGAAGTCGACGAAATTGGCGAAAACGAGATCGCCGGCGCCGGCGTCGTCCATCGCGCCCAACGCCTTGTCGAACATGGCCATGTTGCCGGCGGCCTTGCGCACTTCCGAAATCCCGCGATGGGCGAAGATGTCGCCGATCTTGCCGACGGCGATGACACGGCTTCCCCGCGCCGTCAGGCGGTCGAGCAAGGTCGGTTCCGGCGGCGGCACGGCGTAGTCGTGGCGGTTATACGTTCGCGTGAAGGTGGCGGCGGTTTCGCCGACGAAAGGCCGCGCGATCACGCGTCCGATCCTTAATGGATCAACCAGCCGCCGCACCACCTGACAGAATTCATAAAGCCGCTCCAGGCCGAAATGAACCTCATGCGCGGCGACCTGCAGGACAGAATCGACGGACGTGTAGCAGATCGGCTTGCCGGTGCGGATATGGTCCTCGCCGAACCGTTCGATGATCTCGGTGCCGGGCGCATGACAATTGCCGAGAATGCCTGGAACCTTGCCCTCGCGGATGATCGCCTCGGTCAGTTCCGTCGGAAACGCGGGAACCGTGTCGGGGAAGTAACCCCAGTCGAAGCGCACCGGCAGCCCCGCCATCTCCCAGTGGCCGGAAGGCGTGTCCTTGCCGCTCGAAACCTCTTGCGCCGCGCCGTGGAAGGCATTGGCGAGCAGATCCGTCCGGAAATGGGCAAAGCCCAATCCCGTCGCGGTCTCGGCCGCCTTGCCAAGGCCGAGCGATGCCATGTTGGGGACAAACAGCGGACCTTGACGAAGCCCCTCGCGGTCCGCGCGCCCTTCCGCGCAGGCTTCGGCTATGTGGGCGAGGGTATTGGCGCCGGCATCGCCATAACGTTCGGCGTCGGCCGCGCCGCCGATGCCGAAGGAATCCAGGACAAAGAGGAAAGCACGCGCCATCGGGTCATTGTTGCCAGTGTGAACGACCAGACATAGGGTCCCACGGTGGCATTGGCAATTCGGAAACCAAACGGCGACGCGGCGGGTATGGGCATGGATCGATTGGAACCCAGGGCGGTCTTGTCATGAAGGCGACGCCCAAGGCATTGGCTGCGCTTATGCTCGTCCATGGTGCGTTCTGGTGCGGGCCGGCGCAGGCCGACTGGCGCGACGATATCGGCACATTCCGCATCGGCGTCGTCGCCGAGCCTGGCGCCGGCAACACCGTTCCCGGGCTGGCGCAGTTGACGCAAGCCTTCACCAACGCGCTCGGCATGAAGGTGGAGTTCGTCGTCGCGCGCGATTATGCCGCCCTGATCGAGGCGCAGGCCAACGCCCGGATCGAATACGCCATCTATTCGGCGACCGCCTACGCCACGGCGCTGCAGCGTTGCGGATGCGTCGAGCCGCTTGTGGCTCCGGTCGATTCCGACGGTGCGGCCGGCATCCGTTCGGTGCTGCTCACCAGGGACGGCAAGCTATCAGGCCTGGCGGCGATGGGGACCCACCGGATCGCCATGCCGCCATCGGACAGCGTTGGCGGCTCGCTGTTGCCGCTGGCGGGGTTGGCCGCCGAACACGTCAAGATCGCCGAAGATTCACCGTTTCTGATCCATGCCGTGACGGCGTCGGCGGCGGAGGCCATGCTCTTCGATGGCACGGCCGACGCCTTGTTCGGCTGGGTAAGGGCTGCGGCCGATGGCCAGCCGCTGCTATCGGGCGGCACGCAGGCAAGGCTCGAAGCGGCCGGTCTTTCGCCGTCGGCTTTCCAGATCGTCTGGACGTCGGGGGTGCTCAGATACGGTCCGCACGCCGTACGCAGCGATCTCGACCCGGAAGCCAAGCGCCGGCTGACCGTGTTCCTCACCAACCTCAAGTCGACGACACCGGATGTCTACGATCTCCTGGAATCGAAACATTCCGGTGGGTTTTTGACCGTGGCCCCAAAGGATTACGCGATGGCGGAAGCCATCGTGCGCTTTGTGTCAACCGATGGCGGGCAGCAGTAAGGCCTCAGCAGTCGCCGCAGGGGATCGTCAGGCTTCTGCGGGGACGCAGATAGTAGGTTTCGCCCATCGGTATGGTGGTGCTGAGGGATTGGGTCAATCCGAGCTTTTGTTGGGTGTCCGGCTGCCAGTTGATAATCGGCGAATAGCTGAGATTGCTCTGAACGCGGATGAGGAAGGTGCCGGCGACCTTGAGCGTTGTCGGAACCGTGGTGGTCGCGGGCAGGGTGGTGGCGATGCTGGAGACGCCATTGACCAGCTTGCGCGACCACACCACGTTCACCTTGGGCGGCGTATCGGTGGTGACCTGTATTGCCGTGATGATAATGCTCGGCGTCGACCGGTTATAGGGCTGAATGGTCGAGGTGCCGATCTTCATGATGGCATCGAGGTCCGCCGCGACGATGGTCGGCTGCTGCGTGACCAGGTCGGCGACCATGCTGCCGATACGGCTGACCTTCTTGCTGGTCTCGATGGCCTGCGAAGCCTCCATGGTCATGAAGTACATGACCAGCAGGATAGGCAGGATGAGAGCGAACTCGACCGCGGCGACGCCACGGCGATTGGACAAGAACCCGACGGCCTTGCCGCGGATCCCTGCGATTTCCGGATGTGCCCCCGCACGCATCATGCCCTTGCCTTTTTTCTTGTGGTGTTTGCGAACTCAATTGTCGAACGGCTCGTTCTGCCAGGTCACTGACGCGAAGTGCAATGTCCTGCCACCGCTCAGATTGGCCATCGACTTGGCCATCAGATCGGTCATCACAGGCCATTTGTAGAAGACCCGCAGCATGTTCCTCGATTCCGCGAGGCCAGGCGTGGTCGCGAAGGCCTGTGAGTTGGTGCCCTGCATCAGCACGACATCGCCGTTCTGGATCTTGAAGCTCGCCGAGGCCGCGTCGGCGAAAGTCGGATATTCGCGAAGATCCGCAAGCAACTGATTGGGGCAATCCGTGGAGACGATGATCTCCAGCCTGTCGCAGATCAGGGTCGTCAATTTGCCTCCCGCGACATCGGCCGGCCTCAGCTGGCCCGTGCGCAACTGGCGCGCGACATCGTCGGTGATGTTGGCCATCACTTCCTGGCCGGCAAACGAGATGCAGCTTTCAAGGATAGCGAATACGAGGAGGGCGAACGGCATTGCCAGCAGCGCGAATTCCAGGGCCGTGCTGCCGCGCCGGTCGTGGAAGAAGCGCCGGAAGAAGCTGGAGCGCTCCACCTTGCGCTGACCTTTCGATGCGAATTCCTTGCCCATGCCCTGTTTCCTGCCACCCTTGGACGGTTCTGACAGGCGTTATTAGCGCAAACCAATTGAGGCCCGGTTTGAATGATCGCTAAAGTCGACGCACGCGTTTTAACCATGCCGTAACCCGGATAGCGGGCGGGCGCCGCCTATTTGCTGCCGCCGCCCATCTCTGCTTCGGAGGATTTTTCAGCCTCGCTCTTGTACGAGCTTTCACAGTAGGGCGTGCAGGACATGGTCTGCACTTCGGCGCGCCGGTAAATGCGCACCGAGGAGGCTGCCTGCCGCACGACTGTAACCTGCGCGTCGACGATCGGGCTGCCTTCCTGGTCGAGAACGACGAGATTGGTGACGCCGAAACCCTTGCCGGTGAGCACGATCGTCGAGGCGTCCTGGACCGAGGCATCGGCGATTGACGGGTTGCCGACGACGATCGTGTCGGCGGGGCGCGACAGCTTCACGATCTTGGCCTGATTCATGGTGACCTCGATGCCGGTGCCGGCCCTGGCAGGCACGACGAGGCACGTTGCTGCAAGAAGCGCGGCAATCAGGATTGAGTATCTCGGCTCGGCCATCGGGGCGCTCCACGCAAGCAACTTGTTCAACAGAACATGAACGAGATTGGTGAACCAACGGTTAAGTCCGCCTACCCGGCATCGGAAGTCGCGATCGACGGGGTGTCCGGCACGGCTGGATCTCAGCTCGGTCGCGAGCGTTCCCCGCCCTTGCCCTTTGCGGCATTGGCCCGGAAAATGGCATTTTAGCGATCGCTTAGTATGGGGTTAACCACGCAATATGTTCGAGCCGGGAAAGGAATCGGTAAGGCTGTTTATTAAGCCGATCGAAAGAGCTTCTCCCTAGATTGGCAGCATCCGATCAACCATCACAGAAGTTGACGGAAGTGCTGTAACACGTGGAGTAGGAGCTCTCGAATGTCTAACCTTTTTGCACGTTTCGTGAAGGACGAATCCGGCGCGACCGCTATCGAATATGGTCTGATCGCCGCTCTCATCGCGCTCGCCATCATCACTGGCGCCGGCGCGCTCGGCAATGCAATCAACGCCAAGTTCACCACGATCGGAACCACCCTGAATTCCAGCGGCGCCTGATCCGCTGTATTGCTGGGTATCCAGATTGCGTACTGGAAAGGGGCTGCCGCGTGGCGGCCCTTTTTCTATATCCTAGCCAACACAGCCGTCTTTCATTCCGGTCTCATCAATCGTTAATCGAACATGCCTAGATTGAACCCGGTGGAATTCGCACAATAGGCATAGCGCCGATGCTTGAAGCCCTGATCTTCGTCGTCTTTCCGTTCTGCATGCTGTTCGCGGCGATCTCCGACATGCTGTCGATGACGATTGCCAACCGCGTGTCGGTGCTGCTCGTTGTCGTCTTCGCACTGGTTGCGCCGCTGACGGGCATGGAATGGGCAACATACGGTTGGCATTTTGCCGCCGGCGCGCTGATCCTGGCCGTGACGTTCGGCCTGTTCGCGATGGGTGGCATGGGCGGAGGCGATGCCAAGCTGCTGGCCGCTACGGCCGTATGGATGGGGCTCAACGTCCATCTCGTCGAGTACCTTGTTGTCTCGACGTTTATCGGCGGCCTGCTGACGCTCGCCATCGTTCTTTATCGCAAGTCGCCGCTAGCGGTTATTACCGGCCGCAATCCATTCCTGCGCCATTTCGCCGAAGAGTCGGCCGGTGTTCCCTATGGGATCGCTCTCGGCCTGGGTGGGCTGCTGACCTATCCGGATTCGCCCTTGATGGTCTGGGCGCTGGCAAGGCTGGCGAGCTGAGTTCAATCCTAATTTCTTTTCCCGATTTGTGTCGTTGGGCTTGGCCTTGAAGTGAGGCCGGCCGGCAGCATTGCTGGGCCGCAGCCCGATCCGTCTAATTTATGTAAACCTTAAATTAATCACGATCGTAAGCATTACATTAACCTTGTTTTGACGATTGCCGCTGCAAAGTCCGCCTTGGCTACGTGGTTTGCCAAGGGCGAGGGTTCGGACAGATGCCAGCATCCCGATTGATTATCTTAAGCGTGGCGGTGGCCGCGGCGGGTGGTGCTGGCTACGTCGCGAAGAACATGGTCGCCCCGCCACCCGCCCAGATCGTCGTCGATTCCGGCCCCCAGGCTCCCGCGGTGGCTCTGCAGGACGTGCTTGTGCTTTCCGGCGATGTCGCGATGGGTAACCAGCTCGAGAACAACATCGCCTGGCAGCCCTGGCCAGCCGACGGCATCAACCCGAACTTCATCACCAAGGCCACGGCTCCCGACGCGCTGGAGAAACTGAAGGGGTCGATAGCCCGTGTGGGAATGTACGCGGGCGAACCTGTGCGGCGTTCCAAGCTGATCGGCGAGGGGCAAAGCTTCATGTCGTCGATCCTGCCTTCCGGGATGCGGGCGGTCGCCACGACCATATCGGCCGACACGTCGGCCGGCGGCTTCATCCTTCCCAATGATTTTGTCGACGTCATCATGACCCGCAGGGCGGATGCCAACAGCGGCAGCACCGGCTTCAACACCGAAACCATCCTCAAGAACATCCGCGTCCTGGCAATCGACCAGACCATCCAGGAGGACGAGGAAGGCAAGAAGACCAGGGTGGGCCAGACCGCCACGCTGGAGCTCACACCCAAGCAGGCGGAGATCATCACCGTCGCCCAGCAGATGGCGGATCGCCTGACACTGGCGTTGCGGGCGATCACGGACACTCAGGAAAAGAATGTGGACGAGGCCGACTATCTCGTTTCCGGCAATGGCCGCAAGGGAACGGTGAGACTGATCAAGTCGGGCGAAGTTTCCGAAGTAGGGGCAAGGAAATGAGGCTAAGCGGTAAACTGCCAGCGATCGTGGCCGCGGCATTCGGCCTCCTGCTCGTCGGGACGAATGTGCAGGGCGTTGTCGAGGCCAAGAGTACGCAGGTGACGGCCACCACGGCCTCCCAGCGTGTCAAGCTTGGCCTCAACAAGTCGGTGGTCATAGACCTGCCGAGCGATGCCTACGACATTCTCGTCGCCAACCCGGCCGTTGCCGATGCTGTGACCCGCACCGCAAGGCGTATCTACCTGTTCGGCAAGGCGGTCGGCGAGACCAACATCTTCGTCTTCGGTCCGAACGGCGAACAGATCGCCAGCCTGGATCTGGCCGTCGAACGCGACGTCGCCGGCCTGGAAGACTACATCAAGCGCTTTATTCCGACCTCGGATATCAAGGTGGAACTGCTGAACGACAACGTCGTTCTGACCGGAATGGTCGATACGCCTCTGGACGCGAAACGGGCGGTTGATCTGGCGACGATCTTCGTTTCGGGCGGTGAAGCAACGACAGGACAATATTCGCAGACCGCGGCCGGCGGCTCGGCCCAGAGCGGTGTCGATATCAACAACCCCGACCAGGAGCGCCGCACCAGCAAGATCGTCAATCTCCTGCAGATCATCGGTGACGATCAGGTGACGCTGAAGGTGACGGTCGCCGAAGTCAGCCGCACCGTGATGAAGCAGCTCGGCGTCAACATGATCGGCAGCGGTGGCAGCAACGGCATCAGCTACGGCGCGATCAGCGACAACTTCACCGGCCTTGGCAAGCAACTGTCGAATTCGGGCTTCAATATCGGCGCCTCGGGACTTCGGGCCTATATCAACGCCATGGAGGAGTCGGGGGTCATGAAGACCCTGGCCGAGCCAACCTTGACCGCCGTATCCGGCGAGAAGGCGACCTTCAAGGTCGGCGGCGAATACAATATGGTGACAGGCGTCTCCGCGAACGTGTCCACCGACAACCAGACCGGTCTGAAGACCTATTCGGTCGACAAGATCGAGTACGGCATCGGCCTGGAATTCCAGCCGGTGGTTTTGTCGCCCGGACGCATCAGCCTGAAAGTCAGAACCTCCGTCTCCGAGCCGACAACCGAAGGATCCGCGTCACTGTCCGAGGGCGTGACCAGTGCCGGCATGAATGCCCTGTCGCTACGCAAGCGCCTTGCCGATACGACGGTTGAACTGCCCTCGGGCGGCTCCATGATGATCGCCGGCCTGGTTCGCGACGATGTCAGGCAAGCCGTCAATGGGTTGCCTGGACTGACAAAGATCCCGGTGCTCGGCACGCTCTTCCGCAGCCGGGATTTCGTGCGCAACGAAAGTGAGCTCGTGATCATCATTACGCCGTATCTGGTGAAGCCGGTGGCGCGCAACGATCTCGCCAAGCCGGACGACAATTTCAACGCTGCCAGCGATGGCGCCGCCATGTTCCTTGGCAAGGTCAATCGCGTCTACGGCACCATGCAGACCGACAAGCCCAACGGCCGGTACCACGGCGTTGTCGGCTACATCTACAAGTGAATGGGGAAGCGGACATGTCTCAGTCAGCGTTGAAGACAAGCATCGCCACGATGCGCCCTGGCCGTTCGCGGATCTGGCTGCTTCCGGTCCTGGCCGTGGCGGCGACGGCTCTGCTCGCCGGTTGCGCCCAGCGCGACAGTGTCACCGTCGGCGCCATTCCGGACGACTATCGCACCAACCATCCCATCGTCATCGCGGAGAAGAACCAGAAGATCGACCTGCCCGTCGGTGCCGGCGATCGCGGCATGACCGGCTCGCAACGCGACACGCTTCTGGGTTTCCTCGACGGCTATGACAAGAGTGCCGCTCCGGCGTTGACCATCCAGATTCCCAGCGGATCGGCCAACGAGGTTGCCGCAAGGGCGGCCGGCCGTGATTTCGCCAGGCTCGCGGTCGCCAGCGGCATCAAGCGCAACCGGATCGCCGTGGTCTCCTATCAGGCTGGGTCGAGCGAAGCATCGGCCCCGGTTCGCGTCTCCTTTATCGCGGTGAGGGCCCAGACCGACAAATGCGGACGCTGGCCCGAAGATCTGGTCGAGTCGTCCGAGAACAAGCACTACGCCGACTTCGGCTGCTCCTATCAGAACAATCTCGCCGCCCAGATGGCCAATCCGGCCGATCTGCTCGGACCGCGCAAGCAGACCACCATCGATGCGGAAAATCGTGGCGCGGTGATCGATGTCTACCGCAGCAGGGGCATTTCGGATGAGTTCCTCGGCAATTCGGAAGTGACCTACTGAGCCGCCCTCGGGAAAGAGAAGTCACGCAAGAACAGGCCACGCAAAGAACAGGCCACGGAAAGAGCATGACCATGAGCAACCTCGCCTATGATGCCACCGTGGACGGCGGCGATACCTCGCCGCAGGACATCGCCGCGATGCAGGCGTTGCGGCCGATACCGCGCATCTCGATCCAGGCATTCTGCGAGACGGAGGGCGTTGCCAATCCGGTCGAGCGGGCCGGCGAAGACCGCCGTATGACCAAGGCGCATCTCAAGGTCCACATGGGCGGCGTTCCCACCGCAATCGAGTTCTATCAATCGGCGCCGACGCCCAATCTGATCCTGCTCGAGTCGCGCAGCGAACCCAAGCAACTGCTGGAGCAACTCGCCCAACTCTCGGAGTACTGCGATCCGTCCTCGAAAGTGGTGGTGATCGGCCACTACAATGATGTCGGCCTCTATCGTGAACTCATCCGCTCCGGCATCTCCGAATATGTCATCGCGCCGGTCTCTATGGCCGACATCGTCAGTGTCGTGTCGTCGATTTTCGTCGATCCGGAGGCTGAACCGCTCGGCCGCTCGGTCGCCTTCATTGGCGCCAAGGGCGGCGTCGGCTCCTCGACGATCGCCCACAATGTAGCTTGGGCGATGTCCTCCCTGTTCAAATCCGAGGTCGTCGTTGCCGACCTCGACCTCGCCTTCGGCACGGCCAACATCAATTTCGACCAGGATCCGGCACAAGGCATCGCAGAAGCGGTGTTTTCGCCCGAGCGCATCGACGAAGTCTATCTCGATCGGCTGCTGACCCAGTGTGCCGAGCACCTGTCGCTGCTCGCGGCGCCTTCGACACTGGAACGCGTCTACGACTTCGATCCGGATGCCTTTGCGCAACTTGTCGATACCGCGCAGCGCAGCGTGCCGCTCCTGGTGCTCGACGTACCCCATGTCTGGACCGGGTGGGCCAAGAACACGCTGGTCAAGGCCGACGAGATCGTCATCACGGCGACGCCGGAGTTGGCCAACCTGCGCAACACCAAAAACCTGGTCGACATGTTGAAGCGGCTTCGTCCCAACGACCCGCCGCCAAAGCTGATCATCAACCAGGCCGGAATCCCCAAGCGGCCGGAGATTTCGCCTTCCGATTTCGCCGAGCCGCTCGGCCTGACGCCGATGTCGGTCATCGGCTTTGATCCGGTCCTGTTCGGCAATGCCGCCAACAACGGGCGTATGCTTGGCGAGATGGATGCCAAGAACCCGGTTGTGGCCACGATCAACGAGATTGCTCATGTGCTGACCGGCCGCAGCGAGATCAAGACGAAAAAGAAGGCTGGCCTGGGCAGTCTGCTCGGCAAGCTGTCGCGCAACAAGAAGTGACGCAGTGGGATCGGTAGTCGATCATGTTTGGTAAACGAGGCAACGACGACGGCAACCGGTTCACGCCGGAATTTCGCCAGCCGGCACCTGCGCCGGCCGCACCGGCAGCCGCGGGTTCGGCTGACACGGCGGTTCTTGCACGGCCGGCGGCAGCGCCGCAGCCGAGCGCACCTGTCGCACCGCCG